>JAYZYX010000324.1:0-30056 GCA_036139795.1 Pseudomonadota bacterium
ATCAGCCCGTAGATGATCAAAAGCGACATCCCGCCCAGAAACCCGAATTCCTCGGCCAGCGTCGTGAAAATGAAGTCTGTATGTTTTTCAGGCAGAAAGTTCAGGCGCGTTTGGGTTCCTTGCATGAAACCCTTGCCCGTCCACCCGCCCGAGCCCAAAGCGATCTTGGATTGGGTGATGTGATATCCCGCCCCCAGCGGATCGCTGGAGGGATCAAGGAAAGTGTCGATCCGCTTGTATTGATAGTCTTTCAGCAGCTGCCACTCGGTACCACGCGTCTGGAAAACGGCGGCGATCATCCCGACGCCACTGGCGATGACCACGCCAAAGTAGGCCCAGTGGACCCCCGCCATGAACATCACCGCACCGCCCCCGATCATCAGCAACAATGCAGTGCCAAGGTCGGGCTGCTTCAGAACCAGCGCCACCGGCACAAGGATCAGCAGCAGCGGCACCAGCACCCACAACGGGCGCGAGACCTTGGTGACCGGCAACATATCGTAGTAAGCGGCCAGCAGCATGACGACGGTGATTTTGGTCAACTCGGACGGCTGCAAGCGGATGAAGCCCAGATCGATCCAGCGCTGCGCCCCCATGCCAACGGCACCGAACAGCTCTACAAAGATCAGCAGCAGGATCGACAGCCCATAGGCCACCGCTGCCATGTTGCGCCAGAACCAGATCGGGATCATGGCAACGATGAACATGGCCGTCATGCCCATAGCAAAGCGGATCATTTGCGCCCACGCGTAGGGGCGCAAACTGCCCCCCGCGACCGAATACAGCATCAGAAACCCGATCCCCGCCGCTGCCGTCAGCAGCAGGACCAGCGGCCAGTTCAGGTACAGGATCTTGCGCGCCCCCGTGGGGACGTATTTCACCGTATATTCAAGATAACTCATGCGCGGCTGCTTCCGTCGCTGTTGTAGTCGGGCCGGCGCTCATCGATCTTGCGGCGCTCTTCCTCGATCCGTTCACGGTCGGCGCTGGGATAGGCGGTCAGCGGGGGCTTGCCGCCGAACAAGGCCTCTAGCGTTACATCGCGCGCAATTGGGGCCGCCGCTGCGCTACCGCCGCCGCCATGTTCTACCACCACCGCTACTGCCACGCGGGGTCGCTCATAGGGGGCAAAGCAAACGAACAACGCGTGGTCGCGCTCGGCCCACGGCACTTCGTCGTTGCGCACAACGCGGTTGCTGACCTGCGCGGTTCCGGTTTTGCCGGCCATGCGGTTGGTCTCGTCCTCGATCCGCGATTTATAGGCGGTGCCGCGGCGGTTGTTGACCACGTTGAACATGCCGCGCCGGACCTGACGCAGGTAATCCTCGTTCAGGCCCAGATCCTCGCCCCCTTGTTCGGGGGTGGCTACGCCATCAATGGATTTCACCAGGCGGGGGCTGACACTGCGGCCCGTGGCGATCCGCGCACTCATGACCGCCAGTTGCAGGGGCGAGCTTAGCAAAAAGCCCTGCCCGATGCTGGCGTTCACCGTATCACCGATCAGCCATTCCTCACCGCGGTTCTTTAGCTTCCAGTCCTTGTCAGGGGTCAGGCCGCTGGCGACAGCGGACATGGGCACGTCAAAGCGCTCTCCCAGACCCAGCTTGCGGGCGGTTTCGGCGATCTTCTCGATCCCGACCTTCAGGGCCAGATCGTAGTAGTAAACGTCGCAGCTTTCCCGAAGCGAGGTGTTCAAGTCCATAGACCCGTGCCCGCCCCGCTTCCAGCAGTGGAACCGGCGGCCGCCGACCTCGAAATGACCGGGGCAGTAGACGGTATCGTTGGGGGTGATCACCCCCGCATCCAGCCCCGCAAGCCCCGTGACCATCTTGAAGGTCGAGCCCGGCGGGTAGGCGTCCTGCACCGATTTCGCCGCCAGCGGGCGGTGGTCGTTATCCCGCAGGACCGAGTAATCCGCGACCGAGATCCCGCGCACGAACAGGTTGGGGTCAAAGCTGGGGGCCGAGGCGCTGGCAAGAATGTCGCCATTCTCGCAATCAATCACCACGGCGCTGGCGCTTTCGGTGCCAAGGCGGGCCTGAATATAGCTTTGCAGTTTGTGGTCGATGGTCAACTGGACGTTGGCGCCGGGGATGCCCTCGCGGCGCTCAAGCTCGCGCATGACGCGGCCTGCGGCGTTGACCTCTTCCTGCTTGGTGCCAGCGCTGCCGCGCAGAGCGTCTTCCATCTTGGATTCCACGCCCACTTTGCCGATCTGGAAACGGGGAATGCGCAGCAATTGGTCCGGCTCTTCGATCTTGGACAGGTCATAATCCGACACCGGCCCCACATAGCCCACCACATGGGCAAAGTCGGGACCTAGAGGGTATTTGCGCGACAGGCCGACCTCGGGCGTGATGCCGGGCAGGGCAGGGGCGTTCACTGCGACCTTGCTTATCTCTTCCCAACTGACACGGTCCGCAACGGTCACCGGTAGGAACGGTGCCCCGCGGGTTCGCTGCAATTCGGCGCGGGCGCGGGTCAACTCATCCGGCCCAAGCGAGACGATACGGGTCAGGCGGTCAAGAACCTCTTCCACATCGCCCGCATCTTCGGGAACGATGGTGATCCGGTAGCTTGGCTCATTGATGGCGATGGGCGTACCATTGCGATCCACGATCAACCCGCGAGCGGGCGGCAAAAGGCGGATCTTGATACGGTTCTCTTCAGCCAGAAGGCGGAACTCTTCGGCCTGATTGACCTGCATGTGACGCATCCGAGCCGCCAGCAGCGCGATAAAGCTTACCTGCAAGCCGCCCACAATCAGACCGCGCCGCGTGATGCGGCGGTGGCTCAGGGTCGTGTCCCGTTCACTGCGTCTCATCGCTTGTGTCCCAAAGCATCCACTTCACCGGGGGCCGCACGGCGCAGCCCCAGCAGATAGTTCAGCGCCAACACCGAGGGCGGATAGGCGGCAATCGTCATGATCATCTGCGTGACCGTCAGCCCCAAAGGCGCATTCGGCAGCAGAAACAGCGTCTGGATCAGGCGGTACAGTATGCTGCCTGCCACATAGGCCAGCGCCACTACACCCCATTCTACCGGAAATGGCGCATCGCGCAGCCCCTCTTCGCGGCGGCGCAGGAAATCACTTAGTCCCACCAGAATAGCCGCCCAAAGACCGGGCGGGCGCTGGAACAAGAGATCCGCGATCAGTCCCAGCATCGCCACCAGCACCAGCGGCACCGCATCGGGACGACGCAGCATCCAGACCATGGTCAGAACGGTGAACATATCCGGCCCCGCCCACCGGCTGGGCATCGAGGTCAGCGGCAGCAACTGCACAAAGATTACCAACAGCCCAAGCGTCAGATAGGCGATCTGTAGCATCCAGCGGCGGTGCGCTGCGCCATCGCTCATTGGACTGCCTCCGGCGCGGGCTCTCCCTCGGCGGGGGCTACGGTTGCAGGGGCAGAGCCTTCGGGCAGGGGCATCGGCCCCTCAGGTGCCAAGGGCGAGACGATGTCGCCCGTGCTGGTAATCGCCTCGGCAGGCTGGCTGCGCAGCACCTTCAGGAACTTCAGACGTTCATAATCGGCGGCCAGACGCACGCGCATCCGCCCGTTGCGGTCCTGCGCCACCTGACCCACCAGCAGACCAGCCGGAAACACCCCGCCATCGCCCGAGGACACAACCCGATCACCGGGCCGCACCAGATCAAGGTTTTCCACGAACTCTAAGGGGGGCGCGGCGGTGTTGTCGCCTACGATCATCGCCCGCTGGCCCGACGGCTGCACGGTCACCGGCACGCGGCTGTTGGTATCGGTCAGCAGGATCACGCGGCTGGTCCGCGCGCCCACACCGGCGATCCGCCCCACAAGGCCGATCCCGTCCATAGTCGCCCAACCATCCACGATCCCGTCACGCGCACCCACGTTCAGCAGAACCGACTGGCGGAACGGTGATCCGCTGTCCGCCATAACCTCGCCCGAGATTTTGGTCAGCTGCGGATCAAGTCGCATGTTGTTCAGGTCCAGCAGACGGGCGTTCTCTTGCTCTAGCTGCAAGGCCGCCTCTTTCCACGCCTTCATCTGCTGCAATTCGTTCCGCAATTGCTGGTTCTGTTCAACCAGCCGCGCATAGCTTTGCAGATCGTGGAACATTTCGATCGAGGCCGTCACCGGTGTCATCGCCCAATCCATGCTGGGGACAACGCGGTCAATCACCGCCATGCGGAACCGTTCCACCCGAGGGCTATCGATCCGCCAGATCAGAAAAATACCGGCCAACAAAAGCAGTAGCACCGCCAGGCCCAATCTGCGCAGCGGTGCGAAATACTGTTCGTTTGTGTCGCGGTTCTTTGCCAAGGCCTACCCCGGTGGTCGAAGCGCCCCAGCGGGCGCTTAACTGTCGTAATCGATAACGTGACGTAGCTGCTTTTCGTATTCCAACGCCTTACCGGTGCCAAGGGCCACACAGTTCAAGCTATCGTCAGCAACGCTAATGGCCAGACCGGTTGCTTCGCGCAGGGCCAGATCCAATTCACCCAGCAGCGCGCCGCCACCGGTCAGCATCACGCCACGATCCACGATATCCGCTGCCAGATCCGGCGGAGTCGCTTCCAGCGCGGTCATCACAGCTTCGCAAATCGATTGCACCGGCTCGCTCAGCGCTTCGGCAACCTGCGCCTGGCTGATCTCGATTTCCTTCGGCACGCCGTTCAAAAGATCGCGACCACGGATCAGCATGCAAGCGCCACGGCCATCGTCGGGCATACGGGCGGTACCGATGCTGGTCTTGATGCGCTCTGCAGTGGCCTCACCGATCAGCAGGTTATGCTGACGGCGCAGGTAGTTTATAATGGCTTCGTCCATCCGGTCGCCGCCCACACGCACCGAGCGCGCGTAAACGATGTCACCCAGCGACAGAACCGCCACCTCGGTGGTACCGCCGCCGATGTCCACAACCATGTTACCGGTGGGATCGGTGATCGGCATGCCCGCACCGATGGCCGCAGCAATCGGTTCCGCGATCAGACCGGCGCGACGCGCACCCGCAGACAGCACAGATTGACGGATCGCCCGCTTTTCAACGGGGGTCGCCCCATGGGGCACACAAACGATGATTTTCGGCTTCGAAAAGGTCGAGCGTTTATGCACCTTACGGATGAAATGCTTGATCATCTCTTCGGCAACGTCGAAGTCTGCGATCACACCTTCACGCATCGGGCGGATCGCCTCAATGCTGCCGGGGGTACGACCCAGCATCAGTTTTGCATCTTCCCCGACGGCCAGAACCTTTTTGGTGCCATCCTTGACGTGATACGCCACCACGGAAGGCTCGGACAGAATAACGCCCCGACCTTTCACGTAGACCAGGGTGTTGGCGGTCCCCAGGTCAATTGCCATGTCAGAAGAAAATACGCCCTGCAAACTTCCAAAGAACGCCATCGTGGGGGGCCTCACTGTAAATAATTCTTGCCCGCGACTCCATTTAGTCCAGGCGCTCGTCCTTATAAGAAGACATTGCCCGCTCGAAAAGGGGCCAAGACGATCAAATCAGCGCCATTCCGCCTTTCCTTAAGGGCCAATGCATAGGTAAAAGGCCGTATGCTGTCATATCAACACATCTATCATGCCGGAAATCCCGCCGATCTGCAAAAGCACATGCTTCTGGCAGCTATGCTTTCGTATATGACGTCCAAGGATAAGCCGCTGACTTACATAGAGACTCACGCAGGTCGTGGCCTTTATGACCTGACCGCCCCCGAGGCCGTCAAAACAGGCGAGGCCGCAGAGGGCATCACAAAGGCCCTCAAAACCGCCCGCATCCGTGCCGATCACCCCTATCTGGCGGCGCTCTCTGCCGTGCGCAAAACCCATGGGGATACGGCCTACCCCGGCTCGCCCATGCTGGCAGCGCAGCTCTTGCGCCCCACCGACAGCATCCATCTGGCCGAACTACACCCGCAGGAATTCGCCGCCCTGCGCCAGAACATGCGCGGCACCGGCGCGAACACCCACAATCAGGACGGTTTCGAACTGGTCCAAAGCCTCTGCCCGCCGACCCCGCGCCGCGGCCTTCTGCTGATCGACCCCAGCTACGAGATCAAAGACGACTACGCCCGCCTCCCGAAAGAGATCGCGAACCTTCACCGCAAATGGAACGTGGGCATCATCGCCCTGTGGTACCCGATCCTGACCTCGAATGCCCATGTGCCCATGATCAAGGCGCTCAAGGCCCAAAACCTGCCTGATGCCCTATGCCATGAGGTCCGCTTTCCCCCCGTGCGCGAAGGTCACCGGATGGTCGGCTCGGGCATGTTTGTCATCAACGCCCCCTACGGCACCGATCAGGCCCTGCGCCAGATCGACCCGCTCTTTCCCGCCCCGTAACTTACAGCCAGATAAAGAGTTTTCCCATGCGCCTGATTTCAGCTCTGCCCCTCATCGCCCTTGCTGCCTGCGGAACCACAGATCGCGCAGCCCAGAACTACCCCGCCTCCGGCACCGCCTATGTGGCCATGATCGACGCCATCACCACGATCGGAGAGATTGAATCGGTGATCAACACCAGCGCCGGCCCGATCTACCGCTATCAGGCACGGGACATCGTCGCGAATTACGTCAAACGCCACGCAGAGTTCTGCACCGCCGATCAGACCGCCTGCTTTGTCCATATCGAAAGCGCCAGCGGCCCCCAGTCGGTCGGCTTTGTCCTGCTGAAAGACAAGCGCCGCTGTGTCCTCGAAGAGACGATCCAGCCCGCAATCGCAACCTCGGATAATCCCGGCACAGATCCCTTCCTCAGCGGCCGCGTCACCATGCTGCCCGCCGAGGCCAACGCATATGAGCCGATGGATCGCCCCGTTCCCCCCGAGCCGATCCGCACCGCAGAACAGCTTCAGGCCTATTGCACCAACTAAGGCCTTCTTCTGGATCCAAATACTCAAAAAGGCCCGCCTTCCCGCGCGGGCCTTTTTTGCTTCTTTATCGCCTAAATACTCAACATCTTGATGCGCGCAAAAGCGTAGGCAGTAGATCTAGCGCACACCCGCCCCCACATCGGCCCGCGCCACGGCAACCGATTTCGCCACCGCAAAGATCGGCGCACCCACGGTCAGGCCCATCGCCTCGGCCGAGCGCCGCGTGATCCGCGCCAGCAATTGCGCATCGCCCACCTGCAACTGGACCACCGCGCCGGGACCTTCCCCGATACGGATTGCGCTCACCACACCTTCCAGCACATTCAGCGCCGAGATCCCCTCGGGCCGCTCTTTCGCCAGCATCACCTCACTGGCCGAGATACGCACCCGCAGGCCACTGCCCTCTGCGCCGTTGACCTGCGGCAGCCATAGGGTGCCACCGGCACAGGACAACTCGGTCAGCCCGTCGTCGTGATGGCGGACAATCCGCGCCTCCAGCACGGCCCCCGCATCCCGCGCGCCCAGAATCGGCACCAAGGCAGGATCGGCAAAGATTTCGGAGACCGGCCCCGCCCGCGCCACGCGGCCCCGCTCTAGCAGAACAACGGTTGTCGCCAGCCGTGCCACCTCGCTGACCGCATGACTCACGTAAAGGATCGGAATATGCACCTCGTCCCGCAACCGCTCCAGATAGGGCAAAATCTCGTCCTTGCGCGGCCCGTCCAAGGCGGCCAGCGGCTCGTCCATCAACAGCAAATCCGGACCTGACAGCAGCGCCCGCCCGATGGCGACCCGTTGCTGTTCGCCCCCTGACAGGGATTGCGGTTTGCGCTCCAGCAGCGCCTCGATCCCCAGCATCCCGATCACCCGATCCCAAGCGGCACCTTTCGGCTCTTTCGGCATCCCGTAGGCCAGATTGTCCGCCACGGTCATATGGGGAAACAGCCGTGCATCCTGAAACACATAGCCGATCCGGCGCTGATGGGGCGGCAACCACAGGCCGGCGCCGCTGTCCTCCAGCATCCGCCCGTTCACGGAAATCCGCGCCGCATCGGGCCGCAGCAGCCCCGCCACCGCGTTGACCACAGTGGTCTTGCCCGATCCCGAATGGCCGAACAGGCACGTCACCCCCGCCGGAGCCGTAAAATCACAGGTCAGGGCAAAGCCGGGCACTTCGTGACGGATACAAATCTCGATCATCGCTGCCGCTCCCGCCGCGCCAACCACTCGGACAGGCCCAAAGCCCCGAACGCCAGCAGGACCGAGATCGCAACCAGCCGCGCCGCATCCCCCTCACCCCCGGGCACCTGCAAAAAGGCGTAGATCGCGGAGGGCAAAGTCTGCGTCTGACCCGGAATGTTGCTGACAAAGGTGATCGTCGCGCCAAACTCGCCCAAGGCCTTGGCAAAGCCCAACACCGCCCCCGCAATGATCCCCGGCAGGGTCAGCGGCAGCGTCACGGTCCAAAACACGCGCCAGCGGTTGGCCCCCAAGGTACCTGCGGCAGCCTCAAGCCCCGGATCAACCGCCTCAATCGCCAGCCGGATTGCACGGACCATCAAGGGAAAGCCCATGATCCCCGCCGCCAAAGCCGCGCCGGTCCAGTGAAAGGCAAATCGTATCCCCAAAGCATCCAGCGCCGCGCCAACAGGCGCACGCGGGGCAAAGACCACCAACAGCAGATAGCCTGTGACCACAGGCGGCAGGATCAACGGCAAATGCACCACCGCATTCAGCACGCCCCGCCCGCGAAACTGCCCCCGCGCCAGCGCATAGGCCACCGCCACAGCAAAGGGCAGCGCGACCACAGTTGCCACCAAAGACACCCGCAAGGACAAAGCAACAGCCTGCCACCCGTCCGGGGACAGCCAGCTCACTCCAACACCTCAAAGCCACCGGCACGGAAAATCTTTCGGGCCTTGTAGCTGTTCAGCAGTTCTAGAACCGCCAGAGTCGTCGGGCGATCGTTCAGTGTTGCCACCGGATAGATGATCTTCGGATGGCTGTCCTTGGGGAATAGGCCCACCACATGAATATCGGGCGCGGCCATTGCATCGGTGGCATAGACCACCCCCATCGGCGCCGCGCCCGAGGACACCAGCGCCAGCGCATTGCGCACATTATCCACTTGCGCCACATGGGGCGCCAGCGCCTCCCACTGGCCCAAAGACTCTAAAGCCGCCTTGCCATAAATCCCAGCAGGCACAGCATCCACCAGCCCCATCGCCAGCTTGCCCCCCTTCAGAGCCGCCAGAATATCGAACTTCCGCAAATCCACAGGGGGCGCGGGGTCATAAGACACCAGCACCAGCCGGTTCGACAGCAAATCCTGCCGCTGTGAAACCAGCCCTTCGGCCTCGACCGCATCCATCCACTCCGGACTGGCCGAGATAAACAAATCCGCAGGCGCGCCCTGAATGATCTGCCGCGCCAATGCCGCGCTGCCCGCATAGGACACCCGCACATCCTGCCCCGCGATGATCCGGTCCAGTACCGTCTTCATGCTGGATGCAGCAAAGACAGTGACCTCCGCCATCCCGGCCGAAGCCGTCATGACCCCGAAAACAACTGCCCAAATGAAGCGTGCCAGCATTAGGCCCTCCCTCTCCCGCGCTGATCTAACCACGGACGCTGCAAAAGAAAAAGCCGTCAGATACCCAATTCGCGCCACCCGTCCAAGCGGTCAGCAGTATCGCACCCCAATCCGTGATAGGCTGCGGGCCAGCCAAAGCCCCTCACCACCTGATAAGAAAGGCGCTTATGACCCAGTCCCCCATATCGGGCCGCTGCCTTTGCGGCGCGTGCCGCTTTACCCTGACTGGCCCGCCCAACTGGATCGGCCATTGCTGCTGTGAAAGCTGCCGCCGCGCCACGGCGTCCCCCTACACCACATGGATCGGCCAGCCGAACGGCACGTGGAAACTGACCGGCCCGATTTCCACCTACGCCAGCAGCCCGGGCCGTACCCGAGGCTTTTGCACCACCTGCGGCACACCCATGTTCTATGAAACCCACGAGGCCCCGTCCGAGCGTCACTTCTACGCCGCCCTTCTCAACCACCCCGATGAGATCAACCCGACCGAGGTCTACCACAAGGACGAACAACTCGGCTGGGCGCACCCCTGACATCTCAAAGCCCAAAAATGCGCTTCTTTATTGCCCAAATACTCACAGCACAGCGCAAGCCACCAAATCGAACGCCAAATAAGAAAGGGCCGCCCGCAACAGGCAGCCCTCATAAATCCTCAAATCCGATAAGGATCAGACGGTGTCTTTGTAGCTGACTTCCTTGGTGTCCTTGCCGGATTTCTCGCGGCGGACGATCAGGCGGTTCAGCGCGCCCACATAGGCCTTGGCCGAGGCGACAACCGTGTCGGTATCCGCCGCCTGACCGGTTACAACGCGGCCGTCTTCTTCCAGACGCACGGTCACGGTGGCCTGCGCGTCAGTGCCTTCGGTCACTGCATGCACTTGGTACAGCTGCAAACGGGCGCCGTGGGGGAACAGAGCTTTCACCGCGTTGAAAGTCGCATCCACAGGGCCGTCGCCTTGGCTGGTCACCTGTTCGTCCTTGCCATCAATGGTCAGGATCAGATCGGCAGACTGGGGCGCTTCTGTGCCGCAGATCACGCGCAGGAACTTCACCTTCAGACGGTTGCTCTCAGGGGCAGCGCCCGCTTGGGCCAGTGCGACGATATCCTCGTCGTAGACCTCTTTCTTGCGGTCGGCCAATTCCTTGAAGCGGACAAAGATGTCCATCAACTCGTTGTCAGCCACGTCATAGCCAAGATCGTTCAGCTTGGCGCGCAGCGCCGCACGGCCCGAGTGCTTGCCCAAGGGCAGCGAGGTACCCGCAAGGCCCACATCCGCAGGGCGCATGATCTCGAAGGTCTCGGCGTTCTTCAGCATGCCATCCTGGTGGATGCCGCTTTCATGGGCAAAGGCGTTCTTGCCGACAATCGCCTTGTTATACTGGACCGAGAACCCCGAGGCCGAGGCCACACGGCGCGAGATGTTCATGATCGTGGTGGTGTCGATGCCGGTGGTGTAGGGCATGATGTCATTGCGCACTTTCAGCGCCATCACGACTTCTTCCAAGGCCGTGTTGCCCGCACGTTCGCCCAGACCGTTGATGGTACATTCGATCTGGCGGGCGCCACCCTCGACAGCGGCCAGCGCGTTGGCGGTCGCCATGCCAAGGTCGTTGTGGCAGTGGGTCGCGAAAATCACATCATCCGCACCGGGCACAGTCTCGATCAGGCGGCGGATCAGATCCGCGCTTTCACGGGGGGCAGTGTAGCCCACAGTGTCGGGAATGTTGATGGTGGTGGCACCGGCCTTGATCGCAATCTCGATCACGCGGCAGAGGTAATCCCACTCGGTGCGGGTGGCGTCCATGGGCGACCACTGCACGTCATCCACCAGATTGCGGGCGTGGGTCACGGTCTCGTGGATGCGCTGGGCCATTTCGTCCTGCGTCAGGTTCGGAATGGCGCGGTGCAGGGGCGAGGTGCCGATAAAGGTGTGAATACGCGGCTTGGCGGCATGGCGCACAGCCTCGGCGCAGCGGTCGATGTCTTTAAAGTTCGCACGGGCCAGGCCACAAATGCTGGCGTTCTGGCTGCGCTGGGCAATTTCGGACACGGCGCGGAAGTCGCCTTCCGAGGCGATCGGGAAGCCTGCCTCGATGATATCGACACCCATCTGGTCCAGCAGCTCGGCTATTTCGAGCTTTTCGTCATGGGTCATGGTCGCGCCGGGGCTTTGCTCGCCGTCGCGAAGAGTGGTGTCGAAAATTTTGACGCGGTTGGTCGCAGTGGTCATAGGAATCTCGCTTTATTCTCCGGGGCCCGAAGGCTGTTTATTGGGAAACAGGGGCGCGATAGACGACTCCTCTGAGCGGACGCGCCCATCGGGCACGCTCAGAGGCGAGTTAGGAGAAGTAGGGACAGGGCCTGTGCAAGAGCACGGCCACCAGCGGCGTTGAACGCATTATGTCCCAAAGTCATCATGGGACGCATCTATACATGGCAAACCGCGGATGAAAAGCGGGAAATGTTGCTTGGGCCCGATCCGGCCCTAAGTGCCCATGCTGAAAGGGGGCTTTGCTGTGGCAGGCGAGGCGCCGTGAGTATTTTTGCAATAAAGAAGCAGCAGGAGCGAGACGGCATGAGGCGTGCGCTTGTGATCGGAGCATCGGGGGGAATCGGGCGCGCATTGGTGGCCGAGCTTTCGGGGCGCGGGTCCGAAGTTGTGGGTGTGTCACGGTCTGTGGACGGGCTGGATGTGACGGACGAGCTCTCGGTGGCGGGTGTTTTGGGGTCATTGGATGGGGTTTTCGATCTGATTGTTTGCGCGACGGGGGCCTTGGAGGTGGCGGGCGCTGCGCCGGAGAAATCCTTGGCCCAGTTGAGTGCCAAGGCTATGGCCGATCAGTTTGCGGTGAACTGCATCGGGCCTGCACTGGTGTTGAAGCATAGTGTGCGGCTTTTGCCGAAAGAGGGGCGCGCTGTGGTGGCGGTTTTGTCGGCGCGGGTGGGCAGTATCGGCGATAACCGGCTCGGGGGTTGGCACAGTTATCGGGCAGCCAAGGCGGCGCTGAACCAGATCGTGCGCGGGGCGTCGATCGAGATGGCGCGGACCCACAAGGGGGCGATTTGCGTGTCCCTGCATCCTGGCACCGTAGCGACCGAATTTACGCGCAAGTACCTAGGGCGACACCCGGCGGTGGAGCCGGCAGCGGCGGCTGTGCGTCTTGTGGATGTGCTTGAGGGGGTGCAGCCTGCTGATTCCGGCGGGTTCTATGACTATGCGATGAAGGAGATCCCGTGGTGAGCCGCAAGCGTCGTCTTATTCTGGTTCTGGGGGATCAGTTGTCTATGGATCTGTCTGCCTTGCGCGAAGGGGACAAAGAGACGGATGTTGTGGTTATGGCAGAGGTGGCCGATGAGGCGACCTATGTGAAGCATCACCCCAAGAAGATCGCGTTTCTTTTTGCCGCCATGCGCAAGTTTGCGGCGGCTTTGCAGGCAGAGGGCTGGCAGGTGGCCTATCGTCGCTTGGATCAGGAGGGTAGTGACAGCATCTGCGGTGAGTTGATGCGGCGGGCCAAGGAATTCGACGCTCATGAGGTATTGGCGACCGAGCCGGGGGAATTCCGCCTGATCGAGGCGTTAGAGAACTGCCCCGTCAGCGTTTGCATGTTCAACGATGACCGTTTTCTGGCCTCGCATGCAGAGTTCGCCGATTGGGCCGAGGGGCGCAAATCCCTGCGGATGGAGTATTTCTACCGTGAGATGCGCCGCAAAACCGGCCTTTTGATGGAGGGGGATGACCCCGCTGAGGGCAAGTGGAACTTTGACCACGATAACCGCAAACCCGCGCCCGATGAGGTGACCCACAAAGGCCCGCTGCGGTTTGATCCCGATGAGACCGTGCAAGAGGTGTTGGATCTGGTGGCGGACCGGTTCGGGGACCACTTCGGATCACTGGATGGGTTCTTCTTTGCCACCACCCGCGATCAGGCTTTGCAAGCAATGGCGGACTTTATGAAGAATGCTCTCCCGAAGTTCGGAGATTATCAGGATGCGATGCTGACAGACCAAAAGTGGCTCTATCATTCGATCCTGTCGCCCTACATCAACGCAGGTCTCTTGAACCCGCGAGAGGTCTGCAAGGCCGCCGAATCGGAATACAAAGCGGGCCGTGCGCCAATTAACGCGGTTGAAGGGTTCATCCGCCAGATCATCGGCTGGCGCGAATACGTTCGGGGGATCTACTTCCTCCAAGGGCCCGATTACATGTCCAGCAATATGCTGGAGCATGGCCGTAACCTGCCCGCCTTCTACTGGGGGGCGGAAACGCGGATGAACTGCGTGGCTTGCGCCGTGAAATCCACGCGGGACGAGGCCTACGCCCATCACATCCAGCGCCTCATGATCACCGGCAACTTTGCCCTGTTGGCGGGGGTTGATCCGGCGCAGGTGCATGAATGGTATCTGGCGGTTTATGCCGACGCCTATGAGTGGGTCGAAGCGCCCAACACCATCGGCATGAGCCAGTTTGCCGATGGCGGGCTTTTGGGCTCAAAACCCTATGTCAGCTCAGGCAGTTACATCAATCGCATGTCGGATCACTGCAAATCCTGTCACTATACAGTCAGCAAGAAGACGGGGCAGGGGGCCTGTCCGTTCAATCTGCTGTATTGGTATTTTCTGGATCGCCATCGGGACCGGTTCGAAAAGAACCCGCGCATGGGGAATATGTACCGCACATGGGACCGGATGGATGAAGACCACCGCGCCTCCGTCCTGCCAGAGGCAGACAGCCTCTTGCGGCGGATGGATCAGGGCGCGGTGATCTGATTACTGGGCGGCGGAGGCCTCTGGCTCGGCCGGTGTTTCGGTGGTCTCGGCAGGGGCCTCGGTCGCAGGCGCGTCAGCTGGGGCAGCCTCTGTTGTGTCTGTGGCCTTAGGGGCAACTGCATCAGCCGCCGGAGCCTCGGTGCCGGCTTCTGCCGCAGCACTTTCACCAGTGACGGGGGCGCGGATGGTGGTGCTGACGGATAGCGGATCATTTGTGTCCGCAACCAGTGCGCCGTTGTCCCACTTGCCCTCGGTCTCTTGGCCGCTGGCGTATTTCATCACACCAAAGCCCTGACGTTTGCCCTGAATAAACTGGCCCTGATAGACGTCGCCATTGGCGTAGGTGGCCACACCTTGACCGTTGATCTCGCCGTTGACCCACTGGCCTTCATAGACAAAGCCGTCGGACATGGTGATCTTGCCCTGTCCCTGACGCAGGCCCTTGTCGAACATGCCTTCATAGACAGTGCCATCCGCATAGGTGGCCTTGCCTTGCCCCTGACGCTCACCATCCAGCCATTCGCCTTCGTAGATATAGCCGTCAGGCATGGTCAGCTTGCCGATGCCGTGGTTGCGGGCGTTCTTGAAACCGCCCTCATAGACCAGACCGTTGGTGTAGGTGATCTTGCCGTCGCCTTCGATCACGCCAGCCAGCCACTGGCCGCTGTAGCGGTTGCCATCGGGGTAGACGATATCGCCCTTGCCTTCGGGCAGGCCCTTGACCACCTCGCCGGTGTAGACCGAGCCGTCAGGGTAGGTCATCTTGCCCGAGCCCTGAATCTCGCCGTCTATCCAATTGCCTTCATAGATATAGCCGTCGGCTCCTTTAAAGGTGCCGGTGCCGTGGCGCAGATCGTTCAGGAACTGCCCGTCATAGGTGTCGCCGTTGGCATAGGTCACACGGCCCGCGCCTTCGCGGCGGCCATCTACCAGCTCGCCTTCATAGACATCACCATTGGCCAGCTTCAGCGTGCCGCTGCCGTTGATCTGCCCGTTCGCCCATGTGCCTTGATAGACCAACCCGTCGGGCATGGTCAGCGTACCAAGACCGGCGCGGGTGTTGTCTTTGATCTCGCCGTCATAGACCGCGCCATCGGGGTAGGTGATGGTGCCTTTACCCTCTTTGACGCCATTGACCCATCCGCCCTCATAGACATAGCCGCCGGGGCTTTCCATGCGGCCCTGACCGTGGTGCATGGCGTTCTTGAAGCCGCCCTCATAGCGCACGCCGGTCGCATAATCCGCGACGCCTTGTCCGGTGATCTGGCCATCCTGCCATTCGCCTTCATAGGTGCCGCCATCGGCAAAGGTGATCTTGCCGATGCCGTCGGGCTTGCCCTTCGTAAACTCGCCCTCATAAACCGAGCCGTTGGGAAAGCGTGCGGTGCCGTTGCCACGGATTTCGCCGTCGATCCACTGGCCTGAATATTCAAAGCCGTTCGGCAGGCGGTACGTGCCGGTGCCATGCTGGAGACCATCCTTAAAGGTGCCCTCATAGATGCCACCGTCATCGTATTGTTTGGTGATCACTTCGCCCGCGTCCTGCGCCGACAATTGTGAACCCATCGCCACGACAATCGCAGCGGTTCCGCACAATACCTTGATGTGATGCATACAATGCCCTCCAAACAACTTTGGGGTCGTCCAGCCCTATCCCATAGCAGACCCTAGATGACACCCCCCAGAGGGGCAACGGATTTTGCCCTATCTCTTTCCCTTCGCGTGCTTTCTGTTAAAGCGTTGTGTCCAAGACGCGACGAAACAAGGACAGGGATGCTGACATGCCCGATACCTTCCGCCTGACGCTGGCCCAGTTGAACCCCGTAATGGGGGACCTTGCCGGAAACGCTGCCAAGGCCCTTGCCGCATGGCAAGAGGGCCGCGCCGCAGGCACCGATTACGTCGTCTGCCCCGAGATGTTCCTCTTGGGCTACAACCCTCAGGATCTGGTGACCAAGCCCGCGCTGCAGATCGCCTGCATGGAGCAGCTTCAGAAACTAGCGCTGGAAACTGCCGACGGTCCCGCGCTGGGGATCGGCGCGCCGGTGATGTACGGGGATAACCTGCACAACGGCTATTTCATCCTCTTCGGCGGCAAGATTCACGCCCAACTGCACAAGCACCACCTGCCCAACTACAACGTCTTCGACGAGATGCGCACCTTCGACAGCGGCGATCTGAACGGCCCCTACGTGCTGAACGGCGTCCGCATCGGCAGCCCTATCTGCGAAGACGCATGGTATGAGGACGTTGCCGAAACCCTTGCCGAAACCGGGGCCGAATTCCTCGTGGTGCCCAACGGCTCGCCCTATCGCCGCGATAAATATGACACCCGCGTCGCGCATATGGTCTCGCGCGTGATTGAGAATGACATGCCGCTGGTCTACGTGAACATGGTCGGCGGGCAGGATGATCAGGCCTTCGACGGCGGCAGCTTTGTGCTGAACCGTGGCGGCAAACTGGCCGTCCTGATGCCGGTCTTCGAAGAGGCCATCGCCCACGTCACCATGACCCGCACCGATGACGGCTGGGCGGCCGAGCCCCAGCCCCTGTCCGATCACCCCGACGCGTGGGAACAGGATTACCACGCGATGGTGGTCACCTTGCGCGATTACATCCACAAATCCGGCTTCAGAAAAGTGCTTCTGGGCCTCTCTGGCGGCATCGATTCTGCGCTTGTGGCGATGGTCGCCGTCGATGCGCTGGGCGCGGACAACGTGCGCTGCATCATGCTGCCCTCGGAATACACCTCCCAGCACTCGCTTGAGGACGCCAAAGAGATCGCCGAGAACCTCGGCGTCAAATACCACACTGTCCCGATCACCCCCGCCCGCGATGCCTTTACCGCATCGCTGGCCCCCATGTTCGAAGGCATGGCCGAGGACGTGACCGAGGAAAACATCCAGTCCCGCATCCGCGGCACCATCCTGATGGCTCTGTCGAACAAATTCGGGGAAATGCTGCTGACCACCGGTAACAAATCGGAAATGGCCACGGGCTACTGCACGATCTACGGGGACATGAACGGCGGCTACAACCCGATCAAGGATCTCTACAAATCCCGCGTGTTTGAAACCTGCCGCTGGCGCAACACCCATCACCGCGACTGGATGCAAGGCCCGGAAGGAGAGGTCTGCCCGACCCGCATCATCACCAAACCGCCCAGCGCCGAACTGCGTCCCGACCAGAAAGACGAAGACAGCCTGCCCCCTTATGACGTGCTGGACGCGATCCTGACGGGACTGGTGGACAACGAACAGTCGGTCGATGATCTGGTGGCTGCGGGCTTTGACCGCGCCGATGTGGTCCGCGCCGAACACCTGCTGCACATCAACGAATGGAAGCGTTACCAGGCAGCCCCGGGTACCCGCCTGACAAACCGTGCCTTCTGGATGGACCGCCGCTACCCCATCGTGAACCGCTTCCGCACGGGGCGCTAAGTTCACCCACGCTGCCCAGCCGCTACGGGCAGCGTGACATCACCGCATCATATGGAAAAAGCACGAATGCGACGGGTCGAAACCTGTCGCAAACCGCATCTCGCGTCGCAAACAGATCAGACGTGCCCCAAGACGCGCCCTATCCGGACCCCTTCCTGAAGCATTTCTATCGGGTCACACCCCATGATCACTGTCTACACCGTTCCAGAGGCGTTCAGCCCCTCTGAATGCGACCGCATTGTCGAAGTCGCCAACACAGCCACCCCCCGTGACGCAAAACTGGTCCGCCAGCAGAAAGACCATAATTACCGCCGCGCGCAGCTGGTCTGGCTTGATGAACAACCGGACACCGAATGGGTCATGGACCGCATTATTGATCTGGTGCGCGTCGCCAACCGAGACATCTTCGACTTTGATGTGACCGAATTCGCCGAAAGCGCACAGGTTGCCACCTACCACGCCAGCGCGGGCGGCCATTTCGACTGGCACTCGGACATCGGCGAAGGCCGTCTGGCCGAACGTCGCAAACTCACCATGGTCGTCCAACTGTCCGAACCCGATGGCTACAAAGGCGGCACGCTAGAGGTCATGACGGGCCGCGATACCCTCGCAGCCCCGCTCCCGCGCGGCACGGCCACCTTCTTCCCCAGCTTCATGATGCACCGCGTCAGCCCCGTCACCTCCGGCACCCGCCAAAGCCTGACCATCTGGTGCCACGGAACGCCCTTCCGCTAAGCCTGAAAAATTGCATCCCAAAGGAACCTTTTCCCCACTCAGCCGTTCTCTTTGCGAAGACCGAAACGCAATAAAACAAGGAGATTTGACATGAACTGGGATATCATCGAAGGCAAATGGGAACAGCTTAAAGGCGGCGCCAAAGAACAGTGGGGCAAGCTCACTGACGACGACATGACCCAGATCGCAGGCAAGCGCGACAAGCTGGTCGGCAAGCTGCAAGAGAAATACGGCTGGGGCAAGGAAAAGGCCGAAGAAGAGGCAAACAGCTTCTTTAACGAAAAGGTCTGATCCCTTCACAAAAGACCCAAGGCGCACCCCGAAACGGTGCGCCTTTTTGCATGCCCGACAGCCGCGCCCCCTTCATCTTGGCACAAATACCTCGGGGGTCCGGGGGCAGCGCCCCCGGTGGCCAGCCGCCTAGAACGGACCTTTGAAAATCACAAACGCCCCCAGCCCGATCAGGGAAAACCCGATCAAATGGTTCAGCGTCAGGCTTTCCTTCAGAAACAGCACCGAGAATCCCGCAAAGACCGCCAGAGAGATCACCTCCTGAATGGTCTTCAACTGTGCGGTGGAATAGACCGCGTGGCCGATCCGGTTGGCCGGAACCGCCAGAAAATACTCGATCAGGGCAATGCCCCAACTGGCAAAGATCACGATCAGCAGCGGCGTATGGGGGTATTTCAGATGCCCGTACCACGCCACGGTCATAAACACGTTCGAGGCAATCAGCAGCAGCACAGGCAGCGCATAGGTCATCACTCGTTCAGTCCTTGAAAACGCAAAACGCGGCGCAAATACGCCGCGTCTCGTTTGCTTTATCGCGCCTCGGGCTTACTCGTCCAGCGGCAGGGTGCCCAGATGGGTCTCGCCGCGGGCGCGGGCCAGTTGCATCTGCTTCTGACGCTCGCGGAAGCGGGCCTTGTCGGCATCCGAAGTCTCATCCACGCACTGATGACAACTTACACCGGCCTCGTACTCGGGACGGTCCATGTCTTCGGGCAGGATGGGACGGCGGCAGGCGTGGCACAGCTCATGGGGGCCTTCCTTCAGGCCATGACCCACGGAGACGCGGCCGTCGAACACAAAGCACTCGCCCTGCCAGGTGCTGTCCTCGGCAGGCATCTCTTCCAGATAGCGCAGGATACCGCCCTTCAGGTGGTAGACCTCGGGCACACCCTGACCCAGCAGGAAGTTCGTCGATTTCTCGCAGCGAATCCCGCCGGTGCAGAACATGGCGACGCGCTTGTTGTGGAACCGCTCTTTGTTGTCTTCCCACCATTGGGGGAATTCGCGGAAGGATTTCGTCAGCGGATCGACCGCGCCTTCAAAGGTGCCGATCGCCACTTCGTAATCATTGCGGGTGTCGATGGTGACGACGTCGGGGCTGCGGATCAATTCGTTCCAGTCCTCGGGCTCCACGTAGTTGCCCACATGGGCGGTGGGGTCCACATCAGGCTGGCCCATTGTGACGATCTCTTTCTTCAGCCGCACCTTCATGCGGGGAAAGGGCGCCTTTTCAGCCGTCGCCTCTTTCCACTCCAGCCCCGCACAACCGGGCAGAGCGCGAATATGGGCGATCACCGCATCAATGCCGGCGCGCGGTCCGGCGATGGTGCCATTGATCCCTTCGCGGGCCAGCAGCAGGCTGCCGCGCACATCGCCCGCCTCACAGACAGCCTTAAGAGGCCCCTGAATGGCGGCAGGATCGTCGAAACGGGTAAAGTGGTAGAGTGCAGCAATATGATACATGGGCTGCGATCTACGCCCATGATTTGCTGCGATCAAGCCTCAAGATTGACCGCTCGTCCCTTATATTTATGGTGAAAACTGGCCTCACCTTTTACGCGGCCCCAGATCACCGGCAATCGCGCCCCTTCTTAACCAGTCCGGAGACCCCCATGTCCGCCACCCGCTCTGCCCTGCTTGTCATCGATGTCCAGAACGATTTCTGCCCCGGCGGAGCCCTTGCCGTGCCGGACGGCGACGCCATCGTGCCGGGCATCAATGCGATCCTCGGGGATTTCGACGTGCGGGTCTTCACGCAGGACTGGCATCCGGCCGATCACCTCTCCTTCGCCAGCCAGCATGAAGGGCTTAACCCCTTTGACGTGACTGAAATGCCCTACGGCGAACAGGTATTGTGGCCCGATCACTGCGTCATCGGATCCAGCGGCGCGGAATTCCACAAGGACCTGAACACCGATGCGGCGGACCTGATCATCCGCAAGGGCTTTCGCCGCACGGTCGACAGCTACAGCGCCTTCTTTGAAAATGATCGCAAAACCCCCACCGGACTGCATGGCGCACTAAGTGAACTTAACGTCAACTCGGTCACGTTAACCGGACTTGCGACCGACTTTTGCGTCGCATATTCCGCGCTGGATGCAGCACGCCTTGGCTACGACGTAACCGTAGATACCCGTTTGTGCCGCGCAATTGACCTAAATCAGTCTTTGAATAAGTCGTTGCACCAGCTAGAGTTAAGTAAAGTTCGGGTATGCCGCTGAGCGTTGGAAAGGGCATGCTTGTGTAAATTTGTGCCTTGTTGTTTCCGACGTTGGGAACGCGGACGTTATGCAGGGGAATGCCCTCAAAAGTGATCAGGACATGCCGACACGGGTAAGTTCACCTCGTGCTCTGTTTGATTCCTATGTGAAAAACCGTTGTGGCGAACTGCATCTGCGACTGATCTTTGTCGCGGTCAGCGCCTTTATTGTGTTTCACGAAACCAGCCTGCAAATGGTTGCATGGGTGCTGTTCATCACGGCTGTGGGCGAATGGCTGGACTACCTCTATCTGCGTAACGCCGAACAGCGTATGGCGATGGGGGGCAAGCTCTCGCGCGAATTGCGCATGTCCTACTATACGGCGGCCATCCAGTCTGCCAGCGTTGCGGCTTTCTTTGTCATCGCTGGCGTTGTCAGTCAGACCGGACCGCTGGATTTCTATGTGCTGATTTTCCTGCTGGCGACGGTGACGAACGCGGGCATGGTGATGCATCTCAACCGGATCGCAGGTCTGATCCGCGTGGTCGGCTACAGCCTTGCGGGCGCGGTCTATCTGGTGATCCTCTGGGTGAACTCCAAGAACAACGATCTGGCGCTGGAACTGACAATTTCGGCGGCGGTCGTCGGCTATATCTCGTACCGTCTGATCGGCTTTGCCAACGCCAGCTTTCTGCGTCAAAGCCGCGATGCCGCCTCTTGGCGGCGCATGAACGCCAACCTGTCGCGTGCCTATACAGATATCAAAGCTAAAGAGGTGCATCTGCGCCGACTGGCCGCCGTGGCCGAACACGCCAACGACAACGTCCTGATGTTTGATGCAAGCGGCAAGATCATCTGGGTGAACCACGCCTTTGAGCGCACCTCAGGCTATACCGCCGATGAGGTTGTCGGCCGTGAACCCGCCGACGTGCTGCACGGGCCGCTCACCTCGTCCGAGACAGTGATGCGCCTGCGCGAAGCCATCGAAGAGGGGCGCCCCGTCCGCACCGAAATCCTGAACTACACCAAATCCGGCCAGCAAGTCTGGATGGAGACCAATCTGGTCCCTATCCCCGCCCAAGGCGGCGGCCCGATGATGGCCATTGCGGTGGAACGGAACATCACCCATTCCAAAACGCGTCAGGACGAATTGACCCGCGCCAAGCGCGATGCCGAGCAAAGCGAAAAGGACAAGAGCCGTTTCCTTGCCACCATGAGCCACGAAATCCGCACCCCCATGAACGGCATCATCGGTATGGCGGATGTTCTGGCCGAAGAGGAACTGACCGACAGCGCCCGCGTTTGTGTCACCAGTCTGCAAGACTCGGCCCAGTCCCTGCTGCGGATCGTGAACGACATTCTGGACCTGTCGAAACTTGAGGCAGGCAAGCTGGGGATCGAGCCCGTCGTCTTTGACCTGCCCGAATTCTTCACCAAGCTTGAGGCCACCCTGCGCCCCCGCGCCGAAGCCAAGGGCCTGCGTCTGAACTTCGAAGTGACCGAGAACCCGCCAATGGTCATGGGTGACGAAGGCCGCATTCGCCAGATCCTGACCAACGTCGTCGATAACGCGATCAAGTTTACGGAAAAAGGCGGCGTTACTGTTTCGGTTCAGGCCATCAAGATGGCCCAGACCTGCCGTCTGGCCGTCGATGTCTCGGACAGCGGCATCGGCATCTCGCCCGATGCGATGAGCAGCATTTTCGGCTATTACCAACAGGCCGACGATAGCACGACCCGTCGCTTTGGCGGCACCGGTCTGGGGCTTGCGATCTCGCGCCAGTTGGCGAACCAGATGGGCGGCGATCTGACCGTGGTCTCTAGCGAAGGCGAAGGTTCTTGCTTCTCGCTGTTCCTGCCGCTGCCCTGCGCCGTGCGCCGTCCCACGCTGGTTGCCTCGACCCAGACACCGGCGCCATCGTCAACGCCCAAACCTCTGGTGTCCTACCCCGCGCTGGAAAAACGCCGCGTTCTGGTGGCCGAGGACAACAAGACCAACCGTATTCTGGTCGAGAAATTCCTCTCCGGTCACGGTCTGGAACTGCATTTCGCCGAAGATGGCGTGCAAGCCTATGAGATGGCCGAAACCCTGCGCCCCGAGGTCGTCCTGATGGACATGTCCATGCCACGCATGGACGGCATGGATGCCACCCGTCGCATCCGCAAGCTCTCGATCCCGCAGCCCTACATCATCGCCCTCACGGCAAACGCCCTGCAAGATGATCGCGATACCTGTATCAGCGCCGGCATGGACGACTTCCTGTCCAAACCCGTGCGCAAGGTAGACCTGCTGCGCCGCCTCTCGGATATCCTTGAAAGCCGCCCGCCGCTGAACAAGGCCCTCTGAGAAAACCCACAGACAATTCCTTTGAGGCTCCGTCGCTTATGCCCTACACCGGACAGGTGTTAGCGCAACAAGGGGCCTTCCATGGACATTGCAACCCGCGTCTATAACCACAAGTGGCAGATTGATCCGATCGTCCGGTCCCTGATCGACACGGACTTCTACAAGCTGCTCATGTGCCAGTCGGTGTTCCGCAACAGCCCTGACACCCGCGTGGAATTCAGCCTCATCAACCGCTCCAAGAAGGTCCGCCTTGCCGATCTGATCGACGAGGGCGAGCTGCGCGAACAACTGGACCACATCCGCAGCCTGTCCCTGTCGCGCGGGGAATCCACCTGGCTGCGCGGCAACACCTTTTACGGCAAGCGCCAGATGTTCCGCCCCGACTTCATGGAATGGTTCGAGAACCTGCGCCTGCCCCCCTACCACCTCGAAAAGATCGACGGCCAGTACGAGCTGACCTTCGAAGGCTCATGGCCAGAGGTCATGCTCTGGGAAATCCCCGCCCTCGCCGTGCTGATGGAGCTGCGCGGCCGCGCCGTCCTCAACCGCATGGGCCGGTTCGAACTGCAAGTCCTCTACGCCCGCGCCATGACCAAACTCTGGGAAAAGGTGGAACACCTGCGCCGCGTCCCGAACCTCAAGATCGCGGACTTCGGCACCCGCCGCCGCCATTCCTTCCTCTGGCAGGACTGGTGCGTACAGGCCATGCAAGAGGGGCTGGGAGACCGCTTTATCGGCACTTCCAACTGCCTCATCGCCATGCGCCGAGAGGTCGAGGCCATCGGCACCAACGCTCACGAGCTGCCCATGGTCTACGCCGCTCTGGCGGAAAATGACGCCGCGCTGGCCAAGGCCCCCTATCAGGTGCTGGCCGACTGGCACGAAGAGCATGACGGCAACCTGCGCATCATCCTGCCCGACACCTACGGGACCGAGGGCTTTCTGAAGCGCGCCCCCGATTGGCTGGCGGGCTGGACCGGCATCCGGATTGATAGCGGCGATCCGGCGGCAGGGGCCGAAACTGCCATCCAATGGTGGAAAGATCGGGGCGAGGACCCGACCCAGAAACTGGTGATCTTCTCGGACGGTCTGGACGTGGCGCAGATCGAAAGCCTCGCCGCCCAATTCGCAGGCCGCGTGCGGGTCAGCTTTGGCTGGGGCACCCTGTTGACCAACGATTTCCGAGGGCTGGCCGAAGACGACGCCCTCGCCCCCTTCTCACTGGTCTGCAAAGCGGTCAGCGCGAACGGCCGCCCCACAGTGAAACTGTCGGACAACCCCGAAAAAGCGATGGGCCCGCTTGAAGAAATCGAGCGCTATAAACGCGTGTTCGGGGTTGGGCAACAGGAACGAATGGAGGTTGTGGTTTAAAACTTGCGAATGCTAAAGAATTTTTAAGATATTTTATTTACGGACATATCCATGAGGAAGACTTTTCAGTTCTATAAGACGCTTATAGCCGGAATTACTGCACTTCAGTTGGTATGGTTCTTTTGTATTTTGTTGAGCTTCAATCGTCAGGCCGATGCTAGTGAGGCAAAGTCCGAAGTGTTGG
Source organism: Pseudomonadota bacterium (assembly GCA_036139795.1). GTDB lineage: Bacteria > Pseudomonadota > Alphaproteobacteria > Rhodobacterales > Rhodobacteraceae > Donghicola. The sequence continues at coordinate 24,799 of JAYZYX010000324.1, forward strand.
CAATGTCCGTTACAATGGTTGAGATGCTGTTGGTTGTGCTCGGCCTCGGACTGGCGCTCATCGCCTTTCTAGGTTATGGTATTTTTAAGAAAGATGTGGAAGCTGAAGCCTGCAAGGCTGCGAAAATTGCTGCTCGTGCTGCTACCTTCGAGTACTTGCAAAGTGATTCTGTTGCTTTAATTAGGAAAGCAATAGCCGATGATGAATTCATGAGTCAGCTTCAAGTTCGTATGCACGAACTGGGGCTTGATGAGGAAGAAGCTGATTTCATCGACACTGATGGTGATTGGAAGAACGACGATGAGTGATCCTAACGTATACGAGAAGATCCGTCCTTTCCTTGTAGAGGCGCCCGTTCCGCTGGAACAGGTAGCCCGTTCGCTTGGCTTGTCTGTGCAAATGTCTGCTGAACTTGCGGAAGGCATTTCTGGTGAGATCGCGTGCGATAGTGGTAAGTACAAGATAAGCACCTCAGGTGAGGAACACCCTTACCGACAGCGCTTCACATTGGCTCATGAACTTGGGCATTATGCGCTGCACAAAAGTCTAATCGGAAACGGATTGGACGATAACAAGATGTATCGCAGCGATGCACAGATAGGGAACTACGCGAATAGCGCTGTTAAGTTGGTTCATGAGCGGCAAGCAAATGCTTTTGCCGCGAAAATTCTTATGCCTCGCGAACTTCTTGAAGATGAAATCAGAAGATTGCAAAATGGTGATGCTGACGTGAAGGTTTCCTTTAAGTCGCTATATCAAAAATTTCAGGTTTCTCCTTCTGCCATGAAGTGGCGCCTGAAAAATCTAGACTTGGATTGTAAGGTTGAGATGCCTGACTGATATTTCAGTCACTCCACCTTCCCCCGCAACGCCTTAACCTCCCCACGCTGCTTTTTCGCCTCCAGACGCCGCCGGATTGATCCTTTGGTGGGTTTGGTGGCGATGCGGCGTTTGGGGACTTCTGTGGCTTTCAGGATCAGTTCCACCAGCCGTTCGCGGGCGATGTCGCGGTTGCGGGCCTGACTGCGGGTGTCTTCCACCCGTAGGATCAGCGCCCCGTCCAGTGTCCAGCGTCGGCCTGCCAGCTTCTTCAGGCGTCGTTTCACCGGATCGGGCAGGGACGGGCTGCGCTCGGCCTCAAAGCGCAGTTCCACCGCGGTCGAGACCTTGTTCACATTCTGCCCGCCGGGGCCGGAGCTGCGGGTGAATTGCTCGGTCAGTTCCCAGTCCTGAATGGTGATTTTATCGTTAACCCTCAGCAACTGGGGACCCTCTCACGTCAGTACGTTTGCCATACGTTTGCCATACGTGGGCCAGACGTGGCAAATCGGCAATGAAAAAGGGCCACCGCGAGCTTGGTGACCCTTCCGAAAGTTGCAGGAGGCGGGCCGGTTAGGGCTTCGCCAACCAAGAGTTTTCAGCGCCTAAGGGCTGCCTCAGGCGGTGTCTCTCCTGATTGTCCCGACACCTCGCTCCAATACCTTTCTTGACACTGGACCACCTCCTTTCAACATGTTGCTCTCTAAGTTGATGGTGGCACAGTTTCTGGACATGTCAAAAGAAATTAGACGCTTTTTATCCTCACGTTTCGCGTAGCTACCCGAAAGGGTATCAAAGCGATCAAAGCGACGGCGATTTTGACCCCCCAATCGGCAAAAGCAAGGGTGATCCACAGGGGCATCTCAGGCCCTGCGGTCATAAATGGCATCGGGTCCAGCGCCCAAGCCGTTGATGCGTCAGCATTTTCTCCGAAGCTGATTTTAGCAGAGAACGCGATGCTGAAAAAGAGGGCAGTATCAATGATCGAGCCGACCAAGGTCGAGGCCAGCGGCGCTTTCCACCAGATTCCCTGCCGCAGACGATCAAAAATCGCCACGTCCAGCAGCTGCGCGGTCAGGAACGCGACGCCAGAGGCCACCCCGATCCGTAAGGGCACGGCGGGTCCGAACTCTAGCATAATCTGACTGCCAATGAGCGAGCACGCAACCCCTGTCACGAACCCCGCCAGCACCACACGGCGGGCCGCAGCGGCACCGTAAAAGCGGTTCATCAGATCGGTGACAAGGAAGGCGACGGGATAGGTAAAGGCCCCCCACGTCAGCAGTCCATCCAGCAGCAGAAACTGCACAAGAACATTCGAGGCCACCACAACAGCAGCCATGGCAATCACGCCAGGTAGAATTCGGGTCATAGCTTTTCAGTCCGTTTTTTGTCGAAGGTGACGGCAACTCGCGCCGCTTTGGGGGCGGCGAACGGACGGCTCATAAGGGGAGTCGCCCCTTATAAGCAAGCTGTTCGTAAGGTCAGCGTGGGCTGAGGATGGCCGCGCACTGGCCCGGAAGGTCCGCGATGCGGATCTCGCGCTTGGGTTTGGGCTTGGGCGCGTTGGGGTCCGGCGGCGGCGGGTTCAGGATGTTGTTCACCCATGCCTGCGCGTCGTCACAGCCGTCTCCGGCGGGGGGCGGGTCTTGGTTGACGCAGCCCGCAACGCCCGCAGGACAGGTCAGGCGCACGTGGAAATGATAGTGATGGCCATACCACGGGCGGATTTTGCGCAGCCAGCTGCGGTCGCCCTTTTCATCATTGCACATCTTCACCTTCGCGCCCGGAAAGACGAAAATCCGCGCCACACGGGGGTCAGAGGCCGCTGCCTTCAGCAACTCATGATGTTGGGGCGTCCAGCTGTCGTTGGTATACGCGCCCGCAGAACGGCGCAGCGAGATGGAAGAGATGCTCTCACGCTCCGCAGCGCTCAGGTTCAGGCGTTTGGTGGGCAGCATCCATATATCCGCATCCAGCCCCATCTGGTGGCTGGCGTGACCGGTCAGCATCGGTCCGCCGCGGGGCTGAGAGATATCGCCCACATAAATTCCATTCCAGCCGGGCAGGCGCGCGGCCTTCTGGCTGAGGTCTTTCAGATAGTCGATCATCACCGGATGGCCCCAGTTCCGGTTCCGAGACAGGCGCATGGCCTGCCATGTGGGGCCGGTTTCGGGCAGTTGCTCGGCACCGGAAACGCAGCCCTTGGCGTAAGAGCCGAAAGATGCGCTGGGATGGGGCGAGGGCAGTTTCTCCGCGCCAAAGACATTCTTGGCGACGGCCTGCATATCAACGCCCGCCGCAGGGGCGCCAAAGGCCATAGCGCGGCCCGTAGAGGTCGCAAGCGAGGTCTGCGAAGGGGTTGGCGGGCTGCCGCAGGCGGCCAGCAAAAACCCCAGTGCGATCAGTGCGTATTTTCTGCCCATGCGGTGTTGTCTCCGTTCTTTGGAACGAAGCGTAGCAGGAACAGCCCGACAACAAAAAGGACAATCAGAGGCGTAACCCCAATTTGCTGACTGCCGCTAAGATGCGTCACCAAACCGATGGAAAATGGCGCAATAAAGCTGGTTGCCTTACCGGCCAGCGCGTACAGGCCAAAGGCCTCGGTCATGCGTTCGGGGTTGGCTTGATGAACCAGCATGGTGCGGCTTGAGGCCTGCAATGTGCCGCCTGCCGCGCCAATGATCGCGCCGATCAGATAGAAGGTCATATCGGGCAGCTTTGATCCCTCAGGCACCGCGAAGCCAAGCACATAGGTCGGCGTGACCAGCACGCACATGATCGCCGCAACCAGCAGGGCCAGAATGCTGGCGATGATCACGGGGCGGGGACCGCGCCATTCATCGGCCATGCCGCCAAGCCATGCAAACAGCGCGCCCGAGATGATGGCGATCAGGCCAAAGACGCCGGTGTCCTGCACGCCCCAGCCCAGAACGCCCGCCGCATAGACGCCGCCAAAGGCATACATGCCGTTCAGGCCGTCGCGGTAGATCATCGAAGAGGTCAGATAGGCAAACAGGCCCTTGTGCTGCGGCAACTGCTTAACAGTGCGCGCCAGATCGGACAGGGCATGACGCACCGCGCCAGCCGAGACCTTGGCCCCTTTCGGATCGCGCACGAACAGGAAGAACGGGATCATAAAGACGATGTACCAGATCGCGGTCAGCGGCCCGACGGCGCGGGTGCCTTCACGCTGGCTGGCATCCAGCCCAAGGATCGGGTCCAGACCCACAAATGTTTTGCCCGTGGTCGCGTTATCCGCCAGCAGCACTAGCATGATCGCCAGCGCCAACAGCCCGCCCACATAGCCAAAGGCCCATCCGTTGCCGGACATGCGGCCAATCTTCTCGCGCGGGGCCAGATCTGGCAGCATCGCATTGGTGAAGGTCGTGGCGAACTCCATCCCCACAAGGCCGATGACAAACAGCGGCAGCACCAACCCAAGGTTCATCGCCTCAGGCGCCGCCAGCCACAGGCCCGCCGAGCCGATCACATACATCCCCGAGAACAGCCAGATGAACCGCATCCGTTGGCCTGACGTGTCTGCAATCGCCCCAAGAATGGGCGAGAACATCGCAATCAGAATGCCGCCAATCCCCACGGTCAAACCCCACAGGGACTGAGCCTTCGCGCCGTCACCGATCACCTCTTTGATGTAGGGTGCAAAGATGAAGGTCAGAAGAAGCGTGTTGTAAGGCTGACTCGCCCAATCAAAAAAATACCAGCCCCAGATACGCTTTGCGCTGTTGCCTTGAACTCGTTCCATGCGGACATTCCTCGGTAGTCTAACCCGAAAGAACAGTTTTCGCAGGGTCAAGGCAAGTGTAATCAGCCCGCGTCTTGCATCGGCGGCCACGGGCGCAGGTTTTCAGCAGTAATCCACGCTTGCACCCAATCGGGCGGCGTCGGGCTGGGATCTACGATCCCCATCGCCTCGGCCACGCGGGGCGGACGGACGATGCCGTTCTTGTCGGTCACGGCCACGCGGTACAGCACATGGCTGGCGCATTCGCCGTTCTTCAGCCACATGGATTGCTCGATGTAAAAGAACTTGTCGTCCCAGCACAGGGCGCGGGATTTCATGGTGACCCGGTCAAACATCCGCACCCGGCGGCGCCAGCGCACGGTGACCCCCGCCATGGTCATCAGCCATTTTCGATCCATCAGCGTTTTGCCAAGACCCGTCCGCATCGCCAAAGGCACCCGCCCCAGATCATATAGCGTGAGCGAGCGTCCGTTGTTCAGCTCCATCCACATGTCCAGATCCCACGGCCAACAGATGTGCTGGCTTTCCAACGTGTCTGTCATGGCGAATTCGCCACCCTTGCGGTTTTTGAAGACAGCAGCGGCCATGCGGATGAATGGGTACATGGGAAAATCCCTTTGGCGTGAATACTCTCAGACCATGCCGCCGCGCTGCAGCAGTGAAAAGTCGGACC
>JAYZYX010000325.1:0-16409 GCA_036139795.1 Pseudomonadota bacterium
ACGTCTACGCCATCGCCGCCCAAAAGCGTGTCATCGCCTTGGTCGCCACGTAGCGAGTCATCGCCGGTTCCACCGATAACCGTATCCGAGCCATAGCCCGCCCAGATCGTATCCGCGCCCGCGCCGCCATCCAGATAGTTGTCGCCCACCAGACCATCGCCGGAACGGTCATCGATGCTATCGTTGCCATCGCCGCCATAGACAACGTCGTCGCCCGCGCCGAACCAGATGGTATCGTCACCAAGACCACCCAGAATGGTGTCGCTGCCGCTGATACCCAGAGTATCCGCTGTGTAAGAGCCCGTGGCCCCGTCCGAATAGTCGGTGATCGCGGTATATGTGCCACCGGTTGCCAGATACTCGACCGTAACGTCGTCATATCCACCGCCGCTATGATCAACCGAGATGCTGGTGAGCGGTACGGTAAAAGTGATCGTGCCCGTCGTCGACGTGGTGGTCGTGCCAGTAAGTCCGCCATTCGGACCAACGGCGATGCCGCCGCTCAGAACCGCCTCACCGGCGTCGATCATCGACTGAATATTAACGACAACGCCATCAATGGTGATGAGGTTCTCTTCGTTGTTTTCAAGCAGACCGAAGCTCAGGCGAAGGGACGTAACCTCATCAAAAGACACGTTGAGCGTGGCGTCATCATCAACCCGCGCCGCCGGCGTTGAGGCGGCCAGACTAAAGCTGGATACCGTGTAATTGATGTTGACGGTATCGCCGTTGAAATCGCCGTAGATGATGTCGTTGTCAGCACCACCGTCGATATAATCGGCGCCCGATCCACCAAACAGACTGTCATTGCCCCCGTCGCCGAAGATAGCGTCGTTGTCGGCACCACCGAAGACAGTGTCGTTGCCAGTCTCGCCGCTGATCCAATCATCGCCTTGACCGCCGTAAACCACGTCAGCGTCATTGCCGGTGTAGATCGTATCGCTGCCGTCTTCGCCGTAGATGGTATCGGCACCGTTCAGCTGCGCACCGTCAAGATCGTCAATATAGTCGTTACCGCTGCCGCCGTAGACGAGAGCTCCACCCTCGCCATAAAGAATGCGGTCATCGCCTGCGCCACCATCAATAGTGTCCGCGCCCAACTCACCATAAATGGTGTCGTTGCCATCGTTGCCTTGCAGGCTGTCGTTCCCGTTGCCACCGTAAATAAGGTCCGCACCCGTCCCGCCCGACACGAAATCATTGCCATCACCTGCAACGACGGTGTCCAGACCATCCCCCGCCAGAATATAGTCATCGCCGTTGGTGATCTGGTCGCCCTGCGCATCAGTGTAGCCGACCCCCATCGAGTCATTGCCCGCTGTGCCATCAACTGGGGTTGCATAGGTACCCACTTCCCGCGCTGCGATCATGTCACCGGCAGTCGTATCGCCGCTGGACTTGGTCACGTAGTCCAGTGATAGCGATTGAATGGGCTTTGCCGTCAAGGCCAGCTGATCACTGTTCAGTGCGGTTTCCGGCGCTAGGAAGGTGTGTCCCTGAACGTCCTGGAAAACATAGGCCGTGATCTGCGCAGTCGTTCCGTCGACATAGGTCAGCGTAATGGCGTATTCGGCAACCGCGTCAAAATTCTGGGTACCAAATCCGTTGACGTGGAAACGGTCATAACCGCCGCCATTGTCGATGTCATAGCTGTTGTTGTCGTCTTCCAGAAGGTGATCCGCATAAAGCGTACCAACCCAGTTATATAGCGGGTCGCTGGCACTTCCGTAGGTGCCAAGAATACCGGCTGCATTTTCGGCAGTATTGTTACCCTGTGTCGTATCGATCAGGGCACGCTGCCCGAGATACATTACCTGAAACGTCGTCGACGTAGCCATTCACCAACTCCGGAATTCGTAAAACCACCAAAAGAACGATGATCTCGCTAGAGTAGAACTACGTCAAAATTAAGGTCAGGTTACCAATTCCATCACAATGCCCAATAAGATGACCACAGTGATAAGAATTCGATCTAATGAACGTATCCATAAGAACTTGTTATTTATCAGATATTTAAGAATTAAATGCACTTTTTATGTGCAGGTTCTAGACAGAGCCACCACGCCGCCCGCAAGAGAGAACGGCACTATCATAGACAAGTTTAATTAACGCAGGCTGACCGCTCACGCCGGTCCGCGCGTAGATCTGCTTGGAACAACTACGTGTTGTCTCGATCGTCCACCCCAAAACCTCGGAGGCTTGCTTTAGGCTATCTCCGGCGCAGAGCCGCGCCAGCAATCGCGCCTCGCTGGGACTGAGGCTAAAATGTGTGGCGAACTGAGCATCAGAAAGCTGCGCGTAATCGGGTGCAACGCGCAAAACCGCGCGGATCACCGGCTCTTCGTGGAACACGTCAGGGCGCAGAACCATCTCGGTCAAAGGCGCGTCTGATATACGCAGTGTCTGTGTGCCCGTGTCTGCCACCGCCCGCGAAAAGGCCCCGCGAAAGGCCGCGGCGATGGCGGGGTCTGAAGGCTCGAACCGGCGACGTTCGGACAGGCGCAGACCTTGCATGGCCTCCCACTCTGCCGCAAAATCCGACAGCGCCAGCATTTTTCCTGCGGTGTCAAACAGGATCCAGCCGACCCCCAGCTGCGCCCCCGCCTCTGCATCGAAACGGGCAAGGGTTTGAGTACGCAGCGCCGCCAGATACCCCTCGGTCGCTTGGCCCAGAAAAGGCGCAAGGCCGCTTAGATACTGCCCCTCGACACTGCGAAAGTCCCTTGCGTGGACGGGTCGCGACACCATCACCACCACAGATGTCACCCCATCAATACGGGCCTTCATTAACCGCGTTGGTCCCTCTAGCGCGGCAGATGTCAGGTCCTCTTGGCCGTAAACCCGATCAAAGCGCATCCGAAGGACGCTGTCGGACGGCAACTCTGGCGACGTACCCTGACGGGCGGAAAAGATCATGTTTCCAGCACGTTCGACCCGCAGCAACGCACTCTCTGCCCGCGTCACCGCGCAGAGTTCTGACAGGAATCCCTGCCAAGCGTCTTCGGCCGTCCCCGCATGCGACCCCGACAAAGCCGCTGAAAAAAGCGCCCGAACCAGCGCCGTCTGTTCATCAAAAAGTGCCATATTCCGGATTTACCCCCCATTTGGGAGGTACACCAGAAAAATCCGGTGGTTATCTGGGCAGAATTCCAAGAGTTGGCGATTGAACATGACACAGAAAACACTGACCCACCTTCAGCGTCTGGAAGCTGAAAGCATTCAAATCCTGCGCGAAGTCGTGGCGGAAGCAGAAAACCCTGTCATGCTGTATAGTGTGGGCAAGGACAGCGCCGTGATGCTGCACCTTGCCAAAAAAGCGTTTTACCCTGCCCCGCCCCCTTTCCCCCTGATGCACGTGGACACCACCTGGAAGTTCCAGGACATGTACGCCCTGCGTGACAAGGCCGCTGCCGAAGCGGGGATGGAGCTGATTGTTTATCAGAACCCCGAAGCGAAAGAGCGCGGCATCAACCCGTTCGACCACGGCTCGCTGCACACCGACATGTGGAAGACCGAAGGTCTGAAGCAGGCGCTGGACAAGCATGGCTTTGACGTGGCCTTCGGCGGCGCACGCCGCGACGAAGAGAAATCCCGCGCGAAAGAGCGTGTGTTCTCGTTCCGCTCGGCCAACCACCGTTGGGACCCCAAAAACCAGCGCCCCGAACTCTGGAGCCTGTACAACGCCCGCAAAGCCAAGGGCGAAAGCGTCCGCGTGTTCCCGATCTCGAACTGGACCGAGTTGGACATCTGGCAGTACATCCATCTGGAAGGCATCGAAATCGTGCCGCTGTATTTCTCGGCAGAGCGCCCCACCGTGGAACGCGACGGCCTGCTCTTGATGGTCGATGACGAACGTTTCCCGCTGAAAGACGGCGAAGAGCCCAAGATGCGCTCGGTCCGTTTCCGCACCCTTGGTTGCTACCCGCTGACCGGTGCCGTGGAGTCGCAGGCCAAGACCCTTCCGGAAGTGATCCAAGAGATGCTTCTGACCACCACATCCGAACGTCAGGGCCGCGCGATCGACCATGACCAAGCCGCCTCGATGGAGAAGAAAAAGCAGGAAGGCTACTTCTAAGCCCCTCTTTTCCCTCTGTCTTTTACCATCGAATGAATGCAGGTAATCCCATGACGACCCAAGATCCGATTTACAAAACCGACGCCCTGATCGCCGAAGACATCGACGCCTATCTGGAAACCCACCAGCACAAGACCATGCTGCGTTTCATCACCTGCGGGTCGGTGGACGATGGCAAATCAACCCTGATCGGCCGTCTGCTGTACGACAGCAAGATGATCTTTGAAGACCAGCTGGCCGCACTGGAAGCGGACAGCAAGCGCGTTGGCACCCAAGGCGGCGAGATCGACTTTGCCCTTCTGGTGGACGGTCTGGCCGCCGAGCGCGAGCAAGGCATCACCATCGACGTGGCCTATCGCTTCTTTGCCACCGAAAAGCGCAAGTTCATCGTTGCCGACACCCCCGGCCACGAACAGGACACCCGCAACATGGTCCCCGGTGCCTCGACCGCCGATCTGGCCGTGATCCTGATCGACGCCCGCAAAGGCGTGCTGACCCAGACCCGCCGTCACAGCTATCTGGTGAACCTTCTGGGCATCAAGAATGTGGTGCTGGCCGTCAACAAGATGGATCTGGTTGGCTACAGCCAAGAGACCTTTGACAGCATCGTTGCGGACTACAAAGCCTTTGCACAGAGCATCGGCATTGAAGAGTTCACCGCGATCCCGATCTCGGGCTACTGCGGCGACAACATCACCGCCAATAGCGAAAACACTCCGTGGTACACCGGCACCGCCCTGTTGCCGCACCTTGAAGCGGTTGAGGTCAACAACACCGCGGATCAGGACAAATCCTTCTGCTTGCCGGTTCAGTGGGTCAACCGTCCCAACCTTGATTTCCGCGGCTTTGCGGGCACCATCGCCAGCGGCACCATCCGCCCCGGTGATGCGATCCGCGTACTGCCGTCGGGCAAAACCTCGACCGTGGCCCGCATCGTCAGCCTTGAAGGCGACCGCGATCTGGCCGTCGCTGGCGAGGCTGTGACCATCACGCTGGCAGATGAGATCGACTGCTCGCGCGGTCAGGTGATCGTTGCGGCACAAGACCCGCTGGAAGTGGCCGACCAATTCGAAAGCACGCTGGTCTGGATGGACGAGAACGCTCTGGTTCCCGGCCGTGCCTACTGGCTGAAGATCGGCACCCAGACCGTTTCGGCCACAGTGCAGCACCCCAAGTATGAGGTAAACGTCAACACGCAGGAACATCTGGCCTCGAAAACGCTGGACCTGAACGCGATTGGCGTGGCGAATATCACCACCGACCGCGAAATCCCCTTTGCGCCCTATGCAGAGAACCGCACCCTTGGCGGGTTCATCCTGATCGACAAGATGACCAACCACACGGTTGCCGCGGGGATGATCCACTTTGCCCTGCGCCGCGCCCAGAACATCCACTGGCAGGCGACCGATATCGACCGCGAACACCACGCCAACATGAAGCACCAGAAACCTGCGGTGCTGTGGCTGACCGGTCTGTCGGGTTCGGGTAAATCGACCATCGCCAACATCATCGAGAAGAAGCTGGCGCGAATGAACCGCCACACTTTCCTGCTGGACGGCGACAACGTGCGTCACGGTCTGAACAAGGACCTTGGCTTTACCGAAGCGGATCGCGTGGAAAACATCCGCCGCGTGGGCGAAGTGGCCAAGCTGATGACCGACGCCGGCCTCATTGTGATCACCGCCTTCATCTCGCCCTTCCGTTCGGAGCGCGACATGGTGCGCAGCATGATGCAGCCTGGCGAGTTCATCGAGGTCTTCGTCGACACCCCGCTGGAGGTGGCAGAAGAGCGCGACGTGAAAGGTCTTTACGCGAAGGCCCGTTCGGGTGCGCTGAAGAACTTCACCGGCATCGACAGCCCCTATGAGGCGCCGATGAACGCGGAAATTCGCATCGACACAACGGCGACGACCGCAGATGAAGCTGCTGATCTGATCATCGCACGCTTGATCCCGTAATTTCGAGATCTCCAGCCTGTCAAAAGAGAACGGCGCGTCCCTGTTGGGCGCGCCGTTTTTTAAGTTGTTTTGTAGGGTTCGGCTTGTTGGGGGCTCTGCCCCCGGCCTTTGGCCTCCCCCGAGGTATTTTTGCCAAGATGAAGGCAGGGCGCTTTTTGGGGCGCCCTGTTTTTCTTTAGCTGAAGCTTTCCGAGAGCAGTTCTGCGGGCAGGTTCTGGTAGCAGACGGGCCGCAGGAAGCGGCGGATGGCGAGGGTGCCGACGGACGTTGCGCCGAAGTTGGTGGAGGCGGGGTAAGGGCCGCCGTGAACCATGGCGTCGCAGACCTCGACCCCCGTGGGGAAGCCGTTGGCCAGCACGCGGCCTGCCTTGCGCTCAAGGATCGGTAGAAGGGCGCGGGCGATGTCGGTGTCGGCATCGTCCATATGCAGGGTGGCGGTCAACTGGCCTTGGAAGCTACGGGCGATCTTCTGGAGTTGCTCGGCGTCTTTGGCCACGACGACGAGGCCGAGGGGGCCGAAGACCTCTTCGCTGAGGGTGTGGTTGCCGAGCCAGTCTTCGGCAGTGACCTTGAAGAGGAAGGGCTTGGCTTGGCGCGTGTCGCACATGGAGGTCACGAGGTCCTGCACGCCGGTCTGTGCGCCCATTTTCGCCGCGCCCGAGGTGTAGGCCTGCGCGATGCCGTCCGTGAGCATGGTCTGTGCGCCGCTGGCCGAGAGGGCGGCTTGGGCGGCATGGATGAAGGCGTCGGCCTGAGGCCCTTCGATCACCACGGCGATGCCGGGGTTGGTGCAGAACTGGCCGGCGCCCATGGTCAGCGAGGCCGCCCACCCCTGCCCTAGTGCCTCGCCGCGATTTGCGATGGCGGCGGGCAGCATGAACATGGGGTTCACGGAGCCAAGCTCGCCAAAGAAGGGGATCGGAGTGTCGCGCTGTGCGCAAAGATCAAAGAGGGCGCGGCCCCCGGCGAGGCTGCCGGTAAAGCCCACCGCATTGATCAGCGGATGCTGGACCAGAGCGGTGCCCACGTCGCGCTTGCCCCCTTGGATCAGGCTGAAGACGCCTTTGGGCATGCCGGTTTGCTGGATCGCGGCGTGGATGGCCTCGGCGATGATTTCACCGGTGCCCGGGTGGGCGCTGTGACCTTTGACCACCACGGGGCAGCCGGCGGCCAGTGCGCTGGCGGTGTCGCCACCGGCGGTCGAGAAGGCCAGCGGGAAGTTCGATGCGCCGAAGACCGCCACAGGGCCGATGGGGCGCTGCATCATCTTGAGGTCGGGACGCGGCAGGGGCGCGCGGTCAGGCAGCGCCGCGTCATGGCGGCGGTCCAGATAGTCGCCCGCCAGAATATGGGAGGCAAAGAGGCGCAGCTGGCCGGTGGTGCGGCCACGCTCGCCCTGCAGGCGGACTTCGGGAAGGCCGGTTTCTTGCGTGCCGATCTGGGTGATGGCCTCGGCGCGGGCCTCGATCTGGTCAGCGATTGCATTCAGGAAGTCGGCGCGCTGCTGGCGGGTGGTGTAGCCGTAGGTCCAGAAGGCCTCTTCGGCGGCCGCGCAGGCGGCGTTCACCAGATCGGGGGTGCCGACGGAAAAGCTGTGGGCGGGGCCGTGGGCCGGTTCCGATTGAAAGGTGACGTCCGAGGCGATCCAGTCACCTGCGATCAGGTGCTTGCCGTGGGGGGTGAAGCTCATGTGCTGTCCTTTTGTCATCAAACGAAAGGCGCGGAACTTGCCGCGCCCTTTTGGTAAATCTGTTCCAGCAGCTCAGAGGCCCTTGCGTTCGCGCCAGGCATCATACTTTTTCTGGTTCTCGTCCTTGGTGCAGGGATAGAGGCCGATGATCGGCGCGCCCTGCGTGACTTCTTCCAGAACGAAGGCCTCGAAGTCCTCCATGCCGCTGCACACCTCGGCGATTTCTTCGGACAGGTGTGCTGGTATGACCATAACACCATCACTGTCACCCACAAGCACATCGCCCGGGAAAACCGCAACCTCGCCGCAGGCGATGGGAACGTTGATGTCCAGCGCCTCGTGCTTGGTCAGGTTGGTGGGGGCCGAAGGGCCTGCGCAATAGGCAGGCATGTCCAGCTTGCCGATGCCTTCGCAATCACGGAATCCGCCATCCGAGACCACACCAGCCGCGCCACGCACGGCCAGACGGGTGATCAGGATCGAGCCTGCGGTGGCCGCCGAAGCATCACCGCGAGCGTCCATCACCAGCACCTGACCCGGAGGGCAGGTTTCCACGGCGACACGCTGGGGGTGGTCCGCATTACGGAACACTTCCAGCTGATTACGGTCTTCGCGCGCGGGAATGTAGCGTAGGGTGAACGCCTGCCCCACCATGTTTTCCGCCTTGGGCTGGATCGCACGAGCGCCTTGAATGAACTGGTTGCGCAGGCCGCGCTTGTAAAGCTGGGTCGCGATGGATGCGGTCGAGATGCGCTTGTACTTGGCGCGGGTCTCATCGGAGAGGACGTAATCGGTCATCAGTTGCCTCTTGAAGATCTTAGAAAATATCCGGCTCTCCGGCGGTCGCGCCGAAGTCCGATTGCAGGAAGTCGAAATCACAGCCCTTGTCGGCCTGCGTCACGTGTTTGGAGAACATATAGCCGTAGCCCCGTTCGAACCGGCGCTCGGGCGCTTTCCATGCGGCGCGGCGGGCGGCCAGTTCCTCGTCAGAGACCAGCATGTCCAGACGGCGCCCATCCAAATCCAGACGCACAATGTCGCCGGTTTTCAGGAAGGCCAGCGGGCCACCCACGTACGATTCAGGGGCCACATGCAGGACGCACGCCCCGTAGGATGTGCCCGACATCCGCGCGTCAGAGATGCGCAGCATATCGCGATAGCCCTGCTTGATCAGCGCCTTGGGGATCGGCAGCATGCCCCATTCGGGAAAGCCGGGACCGCCCTGCGGGCCTGCATTACGCAGGACCATGACGGTATCAGGCGTGATCTCCAGATCCTCGTCATCGACGGCGGCTTTCATCTCGGGGTAGCTGTCAAAGACCAGCGCGGGGCCTTCGTGCTGGTAGTACTTGGGATCACAAGCGGCAGGCTTGATCACCGCCCCATCGGGGCAGAGGTTGCCGCGCAGCACCGCCAGCGAGCCTTCGTGGTAAACAGGGTTGTCCAGCGGGCGGATCACATCGTCATTGTAGACTTCGGCCCCTTCAAGGTTCTCACCCATCGTCTTGCCAGTGACGGTCAAGGCGCTGGTGTCCAGACGATCCTCGATCTGCTTCATCAACGCGCGCAGACCGCCCGCGTAGTAGAAGTCTTCCATCAGATAGTCTTTGCCCGACGGGCGCACATTCGCCAGCAGCGGTGTGGTGCGGCCCAAGGCATCCAGATCATCCAAGGTCAGATCGACGCCCGCACGACGGGCCATTGCGATCAGGTGGACCACTGCGTTGGTCGAGCACCCAGTGGCCATCGCCACGACCGCGGCGTTACGGCAGGCGGCTTCGGTGATGATCTGGTCAGGGGTCAGGTCTTCCCACACCATCTCGACGATGCGGCGACCACAAGAGGCAGACATACGCAGGTGGTTGGCATCCACCGCAGGGATGGACGAGGCTCCGGGCAACGTGATGCCCATAGCATCGGCAATCGCGGTCATGGTGCTGGCGGTGCCCATGGTCATACAGGTACCAGCCGAGCGGGCGATACCGCCCTGCACACCCAGCCATTCTTCATCACTGATGTTACCGGCGCGGCGTTCGTCCCAGTACTTCCAAGCATCCGAGCCGGACCCGAGGATCTTGCCCGCATAGTTCCCGCGCAGCATCGGCCCCGCAGGAAGGTAGATCATCGGCACACCGGCAGAGATCGCGCCCATGACCAGACCGGGGGTGGTCTTGTCACAGCCGCCCATCAGCACCACGCCATCCAGCGGGTGCGACCGGATCATCTCTTCTGTCTCCATCGCCAGCATGTTGCGATAAAGCATCGAGGTCGGCTTGGTGAAGCTTTCGTCCACAGACAGGGACGGCATCTCTACACCAAAGCCCCCAGCCTGCGCCACACCGCGCTTCACATCCTGCACACGCTCCCGAAAGTGGGCGTGGCAGGTGTTCAACTCGGACCATGTGTTCAGGATGCCGATGACGGGCTTGTCGCGGAAATCTTCCTCGGCGTAGCCAAGCTGCATCATGCGGCTGCGATGGCCGAAGGAACGCAGATCATCGGGCGCGAACCAACGGGCGGACCGCAGGTCTTGGGGTGTTTTCTTGGTCTTCATTTTATCCCCTGAAATTGAAGATCAGCCAACAGACGAAGACGGTAAAGATCAGGCCGACCACTTCGGGCCAGTTGCCGAACTTGCGTTCGTCGAAAGCTTCCTCGGCGGTGAATTCGGGCGCGGAGATATCCTCGTCCTGTTTGGTCAGGTCTTGATCAGACATGGTAAACTCCTCTCACCTCAGTCCAGCATCGCGGGCAGCCACAGCGCCAACTGCGGGAAGGCCAGCACAAGGAACAGACCCACCGCTTGCAGGGCGATAAAGGGCAGCACCGCCACGAAAATTTCCTGCAAGGTCACCTCTTTCGGCGCGACGGATTTCAGGAAGAAACACGCTGGACCAAAGGGCGGCGACAGGTAGTACATCTGGATGTTCATCGCAAAGAGTACGCCGAACCACACCGGATCAAAGCCCAGATCAACCACAACGGGCGCAAAGATCGGCACTGTGATAAAGATGATCGCGATCCATTCAAGGAAGGTGCCCAGAACCATCACGATCAGCATCATCACGACGATCACCCAGATCGGCCCGATATCCAGCGAGGTCAGAACGCCGCGCAGGAAGTCTCCGCCGCCGATCCGGTTGTAAATCCCGATCAGCGAGACCGCACCAATCACCAGCCAGATGATCGAGCCCACAGTCAGCACCGTCTGGCGCATGGCGTCACGGCACATCACCCACGTCAGTTCCTTGCGGACACCCGCCACGATCACCGCACCCACGGCACCAATCGCGGCAGCCTCGGTCACGGTAGCAACGCCAGAGTAGATCACACCCAGAACAGCGCCGATCAGGATACCGGGCAGGATAATGCCCTTGAGGTATTTGAGACGCTGGAAGAACGGCAGACCAGTTTCCGGAACATCATAGACAGGGGCCATTTCAGGCCGAAGACGAACGCGCACCAGAATGTAGATCACATACAGCGTGGCAAGGATCAGACCGGGCACAGCCGAGGCCGCAAAAAGCTTGGTGATCGAAACCTGCGCGGCCAGACCGTAGATGATCAGCACCACCGACGGCGGGATCAGGGTGGCCAGCGCACCGGCGGCACAGATGATCCCGATCGCCAGTTTGCGGTCATAGCCAAGGCGCATCATCTGCGGCAGTGCGATCAGGCCAAGCATCACAATCTCGCCGCCCATGATGCCGGACATAGCCGCAAGCAGAACAGCAACGAAAGTGGTCTGCACCCCGACCGAGCCACGGAACCGCCCGCCCATGATCGCCATCGAGTCAAACATCGACTTGGCGATGCCAGAGCGTTCCAGCACGTTGGCCATAAAGACAAAGAAGGGAACTGCGATCAGTTCATACTTGTGCAGCACCTCGCCCACGTTGGCGGCGACCACAAAGAAACCGGCGCGTTCCCCGAAATACAGAACCGCTGTTGCCAGAGAGACCGTCAGCGTGGTGATGCCAAGGGGCAAGCCGATTGCCATCAGCGCCAGCAGCGAGATGACGATCAGAAGGGTAATAATCTCAATGCCCACCGGAAACGTCCCCCTCGGTGCCTTGAACCCAACGGATGATGTTGGCCAGAAGTTGCAGGATGTAGAAGATCGTGCCCACCAGCAGCAGCACCTTCAGGTAAGTCGGCGCCATCGAGTTCAGCGCCGTGCCGGAATACTCTGTGCGGGCCAGAACCTTGGTCGCGGGGTGATACAGGGCCATCGACAGCGCGATCACCGCGCCGGTGGCAATCACCATCTGCAACAGGCGGAAAATGTGCCAGACCTTGGGACCAACCAGCAATTCCAGCATGGTGATCGAAATATGGCGGTGGCGTTGGGTGACATAGCCCACGGACAGAACCCAAGCGCTTGCACAGAGGGTCATGGCCAGTTCGGTCGACCACAGCGTTGGCGCATCGAACCCGTAGCGCAGCACCACCTCAAGGGCGGAAATCGCGATACAGGCAAAAAACAGCACCGAGCAGGCCTGACCGACAAACACGCTGATGTTGTCCATTGCATCGGCGTAGAGGGCAAAAAGGCGTTTCATCGCATTGCCTCGAATATCGGAGAAAACTGAACAATGGCCGCCCTGCCCTTTTCAGGCAAGGCGGCCATCATCGGGAGGAGAGCTTATTTAAACAGACCGATCTGGGTCATGTAGGCGATGTGTGCGTCCAGCGCCTCTTTCGCCAGCTCGGATTTGGTGGCGTAGTTTTCCCATTCCTGACGGGCGACAACGCGCAGCTGGTCACGGTCTTCCTGCGCCCAGTTGATCACCTCGATCTTGTCGCCAGCGTCATCACGGGCAGCCAGTTCGGCGTCCTGCTTGGCCACTTCGGCGGCCATCGCGTACATGGCGTCATACCACCAGTCGCGCAGGGCAGTCTGATCTTCCGCCGAAAGGCTTTCCCATTTCGCGGTACTGACAGTGAACTGCATCGAGGGCATCGAGTGGATGCCGGGGTACAGCGGGAACGGAGCAACGTCCTGAAGGCCGGTCGCATCGTTGTTCACATAAGCCGAGGCATCCGCCGCATCGACGATACCTTTTTCAAGCGCGCCGAAGACTTCCGAGAACGGGATCGACACAGGGCTTGCACCCGCTGCCGAGAAGACAGCCGCTGCCAGACCTTCGGGCGAACGGATTTTCTTGCCTGCCAGATCTTCGAAAGTACGAATGGGAGTCCGGGCTGCCAGCGCCTCGCGCGAGTACGGACCGCAGGCCACAACTTTGACTTCGCCGCCGGTGACAGCGTCAGCCGCCTTCTGCATCATCGCCTCGCCGCCCCCGTCTTTACAGAACCCCAGCATCTGTTCGGGGGTGTCGTAACCCGAGATCAGGTCACCCATGATCGCATAGGCAGGCTCAAGACCGGCAAAGTAGTTCACCGAAGTGAAATCGCCATCCAGAAGGCCCGCAGCAACAGCCTCGGGGGTTTCTTTTGCCGGAACAACCGAACCATTCGGTGTCAGCACGATCGAGATACGGCCTTCGGTCATCTCTTCGATCTTCGGCAGCCAGTTCTCGGTAATATATTGGGTCGAAAAATCGCCCGCATTGAACGACGTCTGGATATTCAGGGTCTCGGCCGACAGGGCCGAGGCAGCGCCCGATACAGAAACAGCCAGAAACGCAGCAGTGGAAATCTTCATTGGTGTCCTCCCGTTACAAACCACGGAACCCTCCGATCCCGTGTAGACTGATGTACTAATATATTAGTGTATCTCTGACAAGAGATGGTTATAAGGTTTTCATATATTCCTCGGCATGCCCGCATAACCCGCTGAAAAACATATAAATGACGACGACCTCTCACGCACAGAACGCCCCGAAAGGGGCCCGGCTTCGCAAAACTTCAGCCAGTCAGCAGATTCACGATGCCCTGCGCACACGCATCATTAACCTTGAACTGGCCCCCGGCGAAGGTCTGTCGCGCATTGAGATTGCCGAATACTATGGCGTCAGCCAGACGCCTGTGCGCGATGCAATGATGCGCCTTGAGGAAGAAGGCCTGCTGGTCATTTTCCCCCAGTCCAAAACCGAGGTATCCCGCATCGATCTGGACCACGCCAAGGAAACCCAGTTCCTACGCCTATCGCTTGAGATCGAGGTGGCGCGGCAGTTGATCCTAGCCAAGGACCCTGCCCTGCTGACCGGCGCCAAGATCGCCCTGACTGAACAGGTGGCCGCGCAACAGGCCGATGACCTGTCCCTGTTCAGCGCCGCCGACCGACGCTTTCATCGCGAATTGTTCGAGGCCGCAAACGTCAGCCCTTTGTGGGATTTGGTCACCGAACGTTCGGGCCATATCGACAGGCTGCGGAAACTGAACCTGCCCGATCCGGGGAAGGTCTCGGATATTCTGGCGTATCACAACAGGATTATTGCGGCGATTGCAGAGGGCGACCTGCACAAAGCCACCAGCGAAATTCGGGGCCACCTGTCAGGCACGCTGGCCAGCGTTGAAACCATCCGGCAACGCCATCCGGAATACTTTTGACGGCAAAGGTTATTCCTCTGCCGCCCCGTTTTCTTCGTCAGTGTCGATCTCTTTCACGCTGCGCAGTTTTGTTGCAACGCTGGCAAGCCGCGACAGGCTCGAGAACGAGTCCCTCTCGGCTTCAGACCCTGCACCGTTCATGTGACGCTCGGGCTGCTTGGGGACAACTTTGCGCTTTGGCACCGCGTCCATCGGCCTAGCACTGGCAGCAGCAACAGGTTTCGGCGCGGGGACGGAAGTCACTGGTTGCGCGGCAATTTCTGTCAGCGACGGGATCTGCGCATATCGCAAGGTACTGGCGGCCGCCAGACGCTGCGCCTCTTGAAAGCGGCGCTGATAGAAGGTCTCATCACCGACCTCTTTCGCCTCCCAGCCCTCCAGCAACAAGGCCCACACCATCGGTGCTTTGACCTTTGCGAATTCTTCCGAGGACGTGTGAAGACTCATGTAGACCGCTTCGCGGGTATCGATCTTTTGAAAGCGGCGCGGAACACGGCGACGCAAATGAAAGTTCCCGCTCCTTTTTACAATCATAGCAGCAACAAAATTCCAAGACTCAACCAATACGTGTATCACCTTGTGTATCACAACGATCATGTGTTGGAACCGGAAACTTCAAAAACCGTCGATTTGTTCGAAAGAAATGACGGCCTAGCCCGCAAGGCGTAGCACGAATGTAGGGGCATAACCCCGCCTGCTGCCTCTTTTTGAATACACCGCTAGAATTCAGCAAACGGGGCACCATAGATCGCATGCAACATTATTGCAGATACAAAAAAGCCCCGAGGTTGACCTCGGGGCTTTTGTCTTAGGCTTGCTTGGCCATGCGCTTGCGCTCATGCGGATCAAGGTACCGCTTGCGCAGGCGGATGTTGTTAGGCGTCACTTCAACCAGCTCATCGTTGTCGATGTAAGCGATCGCCTCTTCCAGCGAATGGGTCACAGGAGTGGTCAAGCGAACCGCTTCGTCGGTGCCCGAGGCACGAACGTTGGTCAGCTTCTTACCCTTCAGCGGGTTCACTTCCAGATCGTTGTCACGGCTGTGCTCACCGATGATCATACCGGTGTAAACCTCTTCCTGCGCGCCGATGAACATCTTGCCACGCTCTTCCAGATTCCACAGGGCATATGCCACCGACTGACCGTTCTCCATCGAGATCAGAACACCTGCACGACGACCCGGGATCGGACCTTTGTGCGGCGCCCACTCGTGGAACACGCGGTTCATCACGCCGGTACCGCGGGTATCGGTCAGGAATTCACCGTGATATCCGATCAGACCACGCGAAGGCACATGGGCGATGATGCGGGTCTTGCCGACGCCTGCAGGCTTCATCTCGACCAGTTCGCCCTTGCGGGTACCGGTGATCTTTTCGATCACAGCGCCCGAGTAATCTTCGTCAACGTCGATGGTGACTTCTTCGATCGGCTCCATGCGCTGACCGTCTTCTTCACGGAACAGCACCTGAGGACGCGAAATCGACAGCTCAAAGCCCTCACGACGCATGTTCTCGATCAGAACGCCCATCTGAAGTTCGCCGCGACCGGCAACCTCAAAGGCTTCGCCGCCGGGGGTATCAGTCACCTGAATCGCAACGTTCGATTCAGCTTCTTTCATCAGACGATCACGAATGACGCGGCTCTGTACCTTTTTGCCATCGCGGCCAGCCAGCGGGCTGTCGTTGATGCCAAAGGTCACAGTGATGGTCGGCGGATCGATCGGCTGTGCGGGCAGCGGATCGTTCACCGAAGGATGCACAAGGCTGTCTGCCACAGTCGCGTTGGTCCTGCCGGAGATCGTCACGATGTCCCCTGCCACAGCCTCATCGATGGGCTGTTGGCTCAGGCCACGGAAGGCCAGAATTTTCGCAACGCGGAAGTTCTCAAGCACTTCACCCTTGCGCGACAGAGCTTTCAAGCTGTCGCCGGTTTTCAGCGTGCCCGCTTCCACACGACCGGTCAGAATGCGGCCAAGGAAGTTGTCGCTACCCAAGGTGGTTGCCAGCATGCGGAACGGTGCCGATGCCTGCTCTTGCTGCTTGGGCGCATGGACGTGATCAACGATCAGGTCGAACAGCGCATGCAGGTCTTCACGGGGGCCATCCAGATCATGGTCACACCAACCGGCGCGGCCCGATGCATACATAGTCGGGAAGTCCAACTGCTCTTC
>JAYZYX010000326.1:0-6934 GCA_036139795.1 Pseudomonadota bacterium
GCACAGGCGGGCGTTCACATTTACAGCGATCGTATTGGGAACAGTGTTCGCCCGCTTTTAAAGCAGGCCGAACAGTTGGGCCGCCTGAGGGCGCAGGACGGCATGGGTGCGCAAGCGTTCGACCGCGGACATCGCCATGGTTTCCATTGCGTGCAGTTCAACGTCGGAACAGGCAGGCTTTTCGACGTCATCAGCAATGCCGCAATAGCCGATCACCACGCCCTCATAGACCATGGGGGCGATGTGCAAATAGCGGGGAACGGCATTCCCGCCGGACGCATCGGACAGACCGTGAAACTGCGCTGGCACGTCCAGATATTCTACCGACTCCGTCAGGTTTTTCAGCAAAGGCAACGCCTGATGCATCGGGTACTGCATCTGGTCAAAGCCGTGCTGGCCGACCATGAAAAACGCGCCCTCATTCTCCAACGCCACGAAGGCACGACGGCAAGACCGCAGCATCGCCACAATCTCGCACATGCGGTTCAGCTGGGGGTCCCCGTCGAGCGCAAGGATCAAAAGCTCATTCACCATGCGGTGCTTGCGCATCTCCGAACTCTCGGTCGTTGGAAATTTAATCACGTTTTTCGACATTGGGTGCTCCCTCTGCCGACATGGTGCCTGATGCACCCTGAACAACAATCCGAGCAAATGGCCACCGCTCTATATCAAACGGCGAGACCAACGTCCTTTCGGAGATAATAGGTGGCCGAACCTGTTTTTTTCTGGGCGGTAACTAGGGATATGTGCGGTTTTTCAGGCCCCGCTGAACATAGTTCTGACACATTGGAATCGGTTATCAACGCCGCGGCCCCTGCCACACATGCACCTTTTGCAGAGCGATTCTTTGCAGAAACGCAAGCGTGCCCTATCGAAAGACAGGCCGCCAATACCCCGCCCTACAAGGGCCCCTGCGCCCGACCTGCATCAGCGCAGACGATATGCGGGAAAATCCGGACTCGGATTTCGCAGCCAGCGGGCTACAGTGACAAATACAACGACAGTCCGGAGACCGTTCCATGAGCCAGAGCGCCCCTCGTATCCCGACCCAAGGGATCCATCACATCACGTTGGTTGGTGCCGACAGGCAGACCTCGATCGATTTCTGGCAGGGACTTCTGGGCATGCCCTTCGTGTTCGAGCAGCGCAATCTGGACAATCCTGACGAAAGCCACCTGTATTTTGACCCCGGTGACGGGCGGCTGATCACGATTTTCACCAACGAAGAGCGCACCCCGAACCGCAGCCGTACCCCCACCGATCCGGGCTGCGTGCATCATCTGGCTCTGGATGTCAGTCAGGCGACCTTCTCGCAGATCGAAGAACGCCTGAAAGCGCGCGGGATTGCCAATTCAGGACGCAAGGATCGCGGCTTTATGGACTCGATCTACTTCAAGGATCCGCTTGGTTTCCTGATCGAACTTGCAAGCTACCGTTTCCAACCGCCCGAGGGCTATCGCATCTCTGATGTCATGATCGAAGCACACCGTATCCGTGTGTCGCGCGGAGATTATAATATCGATCAAGTTCATCTGGCTGACGCAATCGAGGCCCTGATTGCCCGCCGTGACAGCCTTTAAACCTATATAATACGATATTCGCGCTGACATGCCCAAGACGGTCAAGGCGCATCTACGCAAACCCACAGTAACAACTTAAGCGTGTAAATCGTTTGACTCACTTACCGCTCGCGCCTAAAATTCTTGTTAAAATTGTATTTCAAAAGTTTTGCAGGGTTTTATGGCGTATTCGGCCGGTTTTGACATTGTGATCAATGCAACATCTCTCTTCCGAGAGATGTCCCGCGCCTTGCGGTCATTAACCGTGTTCGACAGCACTTCTTACGAGAGCGCACCCGACACCTACGCCAAAACACATGTGGTGAACGGCACCTATCTGACAGTTCGCTACGACTACGCCGAAACCCTGACCTTTACCGCCGGCGACCTGACGCTAGAACTTTTCGGATCGGGTCTTTCCGGCACAGGAACTGCCCAATTGGTCGGATATCGGGTCAGCCGCGCGGGCGAGGCGTTCTTTTCCGCGTGGTTCAATGAGGCAATAGACTTGTCCGTCACGGACGGCCTGCCAGATTTTAGCGCCATGATCGCAGCCATTCGCGCCGACGCGGACCAGCGTGCGGCTTACCTAATGAGCGATGACAGCGACGCATTTCGCGGAACTGCCGCCGAAGAATGGATCTTCGCAGGCAATGGCGCGGACACCCTGCGTGGGGGCGACGGCAACGACGTCCTGTTGGGCGAACGGGGTGCAGATTTTCTACTCGGAGGCCGGGGGGCCGATCACGTGGACGGCGGCTGGGATGACGATGTCATCGCTGGCGGCATTGGCCGCGATACATTGAAAGGAGGTGCAGGCGACGATTTATTGGCAGGCGGCTGGGGCAACGACCGGCTTTACGGTGAAAGCGGCGACGATACCGTGCAAGGCGGCGAAGGCGTCGATTTCATCTGGGGCGGTAGCGGCGACGACGTCATCGACGGCGGCAACGGCAACGACAAACTGGCGGGCGAAGGCGATGACGACAGCCTCATCGGCGGCCGCGGCAATGACGTGCTGCGGGGCAATGACGGCAATGACACCCTGACTGGCAATCAGGGGTTGGACCGTTTGCTTGGCGGCGACGGCAATGACCGCATGGACGGCGGAGGCCAGCGCGATGTCCTTTACGGTCAAGGCGGCAACGACTGGATGGACGGGGATACCGGCGACGACACCCTCTACGGCAACGCAGGCAATGACACCTTGATGGGCGGGTCAGAGAATGACCGCCTTTTTGGCGGGGAGGGCAACGATTATCTGGATGGCGGATACGGCTACGACCGGCTGGAAGGCGGGGCAGGCAACGACACCCTTCGGGGCGCAGGCGGCTTTGACCAGTTGATCGGCGGCGCGGGCGCTGACGTCTTCATCTTTGCCCGCGACGGGTCCGCCGACAACGTCAATGACTTTGAGATTGGCGTCGATCACCTGACCTTCGAAGGGCGGTTCACCGCAGACCAGATCACGGTGACCAAGGCGGGCAACGGGGTTTCCTTGCAGCTCGGGTCAGCCCATGCAGTGCTAAGTGGTTTGGATTACGACGATCCGGACAGCTTTCTTGAGTCTGTATTACTTTGAGCATCCAAAGCCTTAGCCCACACCTTCGGAGCGGCACTTCATACTAAATCGTGCATGATCTGATACGAACTTCGGGTTAGCATAAGGTCTTGCCCAAAGGCCCTTCGCGCCAGAAAGTTCGAAGATGAAGGCGAAAACGGTATATCTGCGCTATTGCAGTCAAGAGGCTGCAATCCTCTCAACGCCCTACCTCTTGGGGCGAATGAGCGAGTGCATTGAAACGTTTTCTCCTGAAGAGCTGCGCGTCAACTTGGGTGAATCGGGCGAGATCCAGATCATCGTGCTGTTCCGGAATGCTGCCTGTGATCCCCATCTGCAAGAGTTTCTGGCCGATGTGATCCGCAAGATGCAGACCGGCATTCTGTTGCGGGCGCGGGTCTTGGATTCAGAGCCTTTGATGTTGCTGACAGAGGTCGAGCAAGAGGTCATGCCGATGCACGATGCCCCTGCGCGGATGTCACTGTCGGCCTAGCCTGATGTGAGCAGTGCGCTTTGCGCAAGGCAATCTTCGGCCATCGCGGGGACTTCCAAGGCAGGAACGCCGGTGCCCAACGCCTCTGTCACGCAGGACACGGCCGATTGCAGTGCAACCACATCACAGCCCAGTTCCCGATAAAGGCTGACCGAGGCCACCAGCCGCTGGGACGTGGCGGCCACTTCTTCGCGCGCGCCTACCTGCAAATCGTCCAGCACAGCCAGCCATCCGGAAATAGCGACAGGTGCCAGAATTTCGCATTGCTGAAGCGGGCCTTCTGATGCGGCGGCGGGGACAAGTTGAGCGTAGAGGACTGCGGCTGCGATCAAATACTTCATGCTTTTTTCCTTCTGTAGCCGCGCAGCCCTAGCCCCCCGATCGCTGCCGCCAGTAGCCAGAAACTGGCAGGCAGAGGCACCGGGGACGGAGGCTGATTGTTCGATGTTCCATTGCCGACATTGGAATTGCCCAACCGCTCGGCCAGATCGGCGAGAAAATCTCGCACGACCAAGCGGGTCAGCGCCCCGGGTACGTAGCTGCCGTTCTCAATGCTTTCGCGTAGCTGGGTCGCAAGGGCAAAGCCATTGCCACGCAAGAACGCAGCAGCCGGACCGTCCCCCGCAAGAATTTGGGAAACCGGACCACTCCCCCGCGCCCCATTGCTTAGTGCCTGACCCAGAAAACTGCCCAGAATACTGGCCGTGGTCAGCACCGATCGCTGATTACCACGCAAGGCAAGCGGTCGCAGAGCGGCAACAACATCCTGCTCGGACGGACCGGTGACAGTGCTGTCCGCCAAGGCGGTGGTCAGGCCAAGATCTGCGGGGTTAGACAGCAGGCGCGACAGCATCGCCGTCCAATTCGCCTGTACGATAAAGTCACCCTGCGCCACGTCATCCGTGATGCCATGCCCCGCGCGATTGCGCCGCGCGGCATTCGCAACCTCACCAAGCCGCGCGACGGACAGCAATTGCCGCGGCGCAAACTGTGCCATTGCGATGGTAGTGCCAGCAGGCACCTGCCCCGCCAAGGCCGCTCCGATCGCGCCCGTTTCATCGGTATAGCTAGAAAGCAACCTAGTAAGGCCGTACCGCGCTGCATGGGCCGAGCCAAAGCTGATCAAGAAAATGCCCGCTGCACACAGCAGCCCAGTCAGTACGCGCACAAATCCATTCCCTCAGGTGCAAGGACCATCCTTGCCATCACCTTCGGGGATATGCGGAAAGGCTTAATAGCCCATTAACGCTAACCGGATTTTAGCCCCACGGACCACTGCTTTGCGACGGACGCGGCGCAGGGGCAGTGCGACGCATACCAATACCTTGCTCTTGCGCCATCTGGTGCAGCGCCGCGACGCGATTACCCGTATCGGGGTGCGTGGCAAAGAGGTTGTCCATACGCTTGCCGTTCAAGGGATTAATGATGAACATATGGGCGGTTGCGGGGTTCCGCTCGGCGGCGACATTCTCGATCTGCGAGGCGCCCGCCTGAATATGCTCTAGCGCCGAGGCCAGCCACAAAGGGTTGCCACAAATCTCGGCCCCTGCCCGATCAGCGGCATATTCCCGCGTCCGGCTGATTGCCATCTGGACCAAGGCCGCAGCCATAGGCGCAAGGAACATCATCGCGATTGAGCCGATCAGTCCCGGCCCTTCATCGCGACGCCCACCAAAGAACATCGCAAAGTTGGCCAGCATCGAGATCGCACCGGCAAAGGTCGCCGTCACAGTCATGATCAGCGTGTCGCGGTTGCGGATATGAGCCAATTCATGGGCGATGACCCCTGCCAGTTCTTCACGCGGCAGCATCTGCAAAAGGCCCGAAGTCACGGCAACCGCTGCGTTATCGGGATCGCGACCCGTGGCAAAGGCATTCGGTTGTGGAGTGTCGATCAGATAGACCGCAGGCATCGGCAGATCCGCGTTACGGGCCAGATCGCTGACCATGTCATGCAGGCCCATACGATCACGCGGCCCGATCAGCTGCGCATTGTGCATCCGCAGGACCATCCGGTCCGAGTTCCACCAGCTCATGACGTTCATGCCAGCGGCAATCACCAGCGCGACCAGCATACCGCCTGCGCCAGCCAGCATATATCCCAGCCCCATGAACAGCGCGGTCATCGCGGCCATCAATATCGCGGTTCTGAAATACCCCATGAAAGAGCCCCTATCTTACGGTCTGATACCGTTCGATATAGGAAGCCGCTTGGCGCGCGACAATTGCCACGCACTGCTATCAATGACGTTTCAAAGATCAGGCGTGCGCTTTTCCGCGCACCTCTTCCATCGCCTTCTGCGCGGTCTGCACCAATTGCGGCACGTCCCCTTCGCCGGTGCGGCAGGCCTGTTCAAGCGCGATCATGGGTTGGACCAGATCAGCCACGTTCAGTGCGCGGATCACGCCAAGCAGGCGGTGCGCAATGTCCCGAGCCATCCTGACATCCCCCCCAAGATGCGCCTCAAGGATTGCCGGCAAATCCCGATCTGCCTCTGCCATCGCCCGCGAGACAAAGCGCGACACGTCCAGATCGTATTGCTCATCGTTCACGTTAGCCTGAACGCCCATGATCTCTTCCAGATCGGTGAGGCGAATGGGCTTTTCGATGACACGGGTCATGCCAACCTCGCGACAGCGTTCCTCGACCTCTTCGCTGATAAAGGCAGTGGCCGCTATGATCGGAATATTGGCGAAATCCGGATGAAGACGGATGCGGCGCGTGGCGTCATAGCCGTCCATGACCGGCATACTCAGGTCCATAACGATCACGTCGGGCTTGACGCTGGCCAGCTTACCCAGGGCATCGCGGCCATCTTCTGCGCCGACCGCGTAGATATTCAGACGGCGGCTGAGGGCCAGCAAGATTTCACGGTTGGTCACGTTGTCATCGACAATCAGCAAGCGACGATCCGAGTCCGTCGCCTGACTGGTACGGGGCGAGGCGATATTGCGCCCTTTCGCCAAGGGCAGTTCGAACGTGATTTCGAAATGGGTGCCGCCATCAACCTCTGAGTCCACCTGCACCGTGGCATTCAACTCATCTAGCGCATTGCGCACGATAGACAGACCAATGCCTGCCCCGCGCCGCGTATCGCCGTATTTCGCGTCCGTTTCAAACGGTTGCCAGACCTTGTCCAACCGCGAAGGATCAATGCCAACACCGGTGTCGGTCACCGACAGCATGACCTGCACCATCTTTCCGCGTAGTACCGCGCTATAGGTGACATTGATCTGGCCATCTTTGGTTGCCTTGATGGCGTTCGAAATCAGGTTCTGCGCGATCGAGAAAAACAGCGGCGCCTTGCCCTTCAGCCAAAG
>JAYZYX010000327.1:0-28864 GCA_036139795.1 Pseudomonadota bacterium
TTTGGCGATGACGCCTGTGCTGGCTGAGTGCTTATTGATCCATTCCGCGATGCCCGTGAGGTTGCTGGTGTCCCCGATGGCGGCACTGCCAAGGCTTTTGCCATTGATGCTGAGCGAGAATGACCCCGTATTGAGGGCAGACAGTTGCACGTTGGTGGACGCATGGGCCTGCACGCCTGACGCCGCGAGGGCTCCGTTTGAGGCCGATCTGATGGCGGTGAGCATTTGTTTGGCGGACATGCCTGCCTGTGTCACCACCTGTGCGGCGATGCCGTGGCTGGTGACGGTGAAGACCTCGTTCGCGGTGATCGAGCCTTGAACCGGCGCGGTTGACGCGCTGGTGGTCAAGGTGCTTGCGGTGGCGTTCCGGTAGCGTCCCACCGCATCAAAATTAATCGAGTCTATGCTGATCGTCAGGGCGCTGTTGTCGCCACCGCCGATCTGTAGCTGTTTGTTCTGGAACGAGCCGTCCAGAAGGAACTGGGCGGCCAGATTGCCGTTTACGGTCAGGTCGCGATAATCCCCCAGCAGGCTTTGGGCGGCGACGTTCAGGCTGGCGCGTTCGGTCGTGCTGTTGGTGCCATTGGCAGCTTGCACGGTCAGGGTGCGCAGGTTCTGCAAGATGTCCACCGCGCCTGCGTGCAGCTTGTCCGCCGTTTCCAGAAAGCCTCCGAAATCGCCGATGTTGCGGATGCCTTGGGCAATGGCAGTCATCTCGCCGCGCAGCTTGGCCGCGCTGGACAGGCCTGCGGCGTCATCGCCGGCTTTGTTGATCCGTTGGGCGGTCGCAAGGTTTTCCATATTTGCACGCTTTTCAGCGTCGGTCGCCGAGATCGAATTCAGCGAAATGAGAACAGATTTTGCAGAGCCTGAATTGATCATTGGTCTACCTTGCTAGCCAGAGCTGGACGGAGTTCGTCCCTTTTCGCAACGGACCAAATTTTCAAATTGTTTAGCGATCTTCGGAAGGTTTTTTGTGTCGGTGGGGTAGGTCTTCCGGTCGCAAAGGTGTGGGTTTGGTTTGGATCTGCGGAAATGGGGGCCGGAATGCCCCGCAGCGGTCAGTGTGCGGGGCATGGGCGCAAGGCGCCTTACAGGGCGGTTGCCTCATAACCTGCAGACTGGAACGCGCGGTTCAGAGCATCAGTGGAAAGGGAGCTGGTGATCTCGACCGTGCGGGAGGGCAGATCGCAGGAAACAGTTGCTGCTGGATCGGCGGATTTGACGGATTTTTCGATGGCGGCCGTGCAGTGGCCGCAGCTCATGTCGGGGACAGAATACTTCATGGGAAATGCTCCGGATGTGTGCGTTTTGGCCTAAATGGGCGTTCCAGTCGCTGGAAGGTCAATAGGCCTGTGCGAATTTTGTGAAAAAGGGGTTCTGCGGCCTTGACCTTCTATCCGCTGGAACGCCTACATCTGTCTGAATGATACTTTGGAGCGACAGATGACCCAGCCTGTTTCCCTTTCTTTTGCTGTCGATGGAATGTCCTGCGCGTCTTGCGTCGGGCGCGTGGATCGTATGCTAAGCGGGTTGGCGGGGGTCTCGGATGTCTCGGTCAATCTGGCGAATGAAACCGCGCGTTTGCATCTGGATGATGGCGCCATGTTGCCTGATGTGGCCGCGCGGCTAGAGGCGTTGGGCTATCCGGCCCGCCGCCGTGATGTGGTGCTTGAGGTGGCCTCGATGTCCTGTGCCTCATGCGTCGGGCGGGTCGATCGGGCGTTGGCGGCTGTCCCCGGCGTTTTGGAGGTCTCGGTCAATCTGGCGAATGAGACCGCCCGCGTGGTGTATCTGGAGGGGGCCGTGCGCCCTGAGGAACTGGTTCGCGCCGCGACCGAAGCAGGCTATCCGGCGCAGATTGCAGGCGGCACCGTTGATGCCGCGGATCGCAAGGAAGAAGAGGCGAAAGAACTGGCCCGTCAGGCGTGGATTGCAGGTCTACTGACCTTGCCTGTCTTCGTGATGGAGATGGGCGGGCATATGATCCCCGCTCTGCATATGCTGATCGGTCAGACTATCGGTCACTATACCAGCTGGATGATCCAGTTCGTGCTGGTCAGCGCTGTTTTGGTGGGGCCGGGGCGACGGTTCTACGTCAAAGGCTTGCGTGCGCTGGTCAAGGGCGCGCCGGATATGAACAGTCTTGTCGCGGTGGGCACGGGGGCTGCCTATTTGTACTCGGTCGTGGCGCTGTTCCTGCCCCATTTACTGCCCGATCAGGTGCGTGCCGTGTATTTTGAGGCCGCAGCCACCATTGTGGTTCTGATCCTTCTGGGCCGTTATATGGAAGCCCGCGCCAAGGGGCGCACGGGTGCTGCGATCCGCCGTCTGGTCGGCTTGCAAGTGCGCGAGGCGCGCGTTCTGCGCAATGATACCCTAGAGACGATCCCCGTAGACGCATTGGTCGTTGGTGATCTGGTGCAGGTCCGCCCAGGCGAGAAGATCGCCGTAGATGGCGAGGTCGTCGAAGGCACCAGCCATGTGGACGAGAGCATGATCTCGGGCGAGCCTATCCCTGTTGAGAAGGCCGCGGGGAGCCCCGTGACCGGCGGAACGATCAACGGTACAGGTGCATTGACCTTCCGCGCCGAGCGTGTGGGCAACGACACCACGCTGGCGCAGATCATCCGTATGGTCGAAGAGGCGCAGGCCGCCAAGCTGCCGATCCAAGGCTTGGTGGACCGTATCACATTGTGGTTCGTGCCGGTGATTATGGCGATTGCCGCTTTGACGGTGGTGATCTGGTTGGCCTTTACCGGTGCCTCAGGGTTGACGCTGGCACTGGTGGCAGGGGTCTCGGTTCTGATTATCGCCTGCCCTTGTGCGATGGGTCTGGCAACGCCGACCTCGATCATGGTCGGTACGGGACGGGCGGCCGAGATGGGCGTTCTGTTCCGCAAGGGCGATGCACTGCAATCGCTGGCGGATGTGGATGTGATCGCTTTGGACAAGACCGGCACCGTCACGATGGGCAAGCCCGCGTTGACCGAACTGGTTCTGGCCAAGGGTTTTGCCCGCAGCGACGTGCTGCCCCTGATCGCCGCGCTTGAGGCCAAGTCCGAACACCCTGTCGCTGCCGCAATTGTCGCGGCCCACGGCAACGCGTCGCTGCCCGAGGTCTGGGCGTTTGACTCGGTCACCGGTCACGGGGTTGTCGGCAACGTCGCGGGGCGCTCGGTTGTGATTGGCAATGGCCGTCTGATGGCTCGTCAGGGGATCGAGGTTGGAAATCTTGCCAAGGCCGAGACCGATCTGGCCCGTATGGGCCACACGGCACTTTATGCGGCTGTGGATGGTGTCCCTGCGGCGGTGATCGGCGTTTCCGATCCGATCAAACCGACCAGTCATGCAGCGATCGCCGCTTTGAAAGCGCGTGGCATCAAAGTGGCGATGATCACCGGCGATAAGGCCGAGACCGCAAAGGCCATCGCTGGAAGCCTTGGCATCACCGATGTGATCGCCGAGGTTCTGCCCGACGGCAAGGTTGCCGCTCTTAGCGATTTGCGCCGTGACGGTGGCAAGGTGGCTTTTGTCGGGGACGGTATCAACGATGCCCCTGTTCTGGCCTTCGCCGATGTGGGGATCGCGATTGGTACCGGTACGGACGTGGCGATCGCGTCCGCTGATGTTGTGCTGATGTCTGGCGATCTGGGCGGTGTGGTCAACGCGGTCGAAGTCTCGCGCCGCACCTTGCGTAACATCCGGCAGAACCTGTTCTGGGCCTTTGGCTACAACGCGGCGCTGGTGCCGGTGGCGGCAGGGGCGTTGTATCCGGTGGCGGGGGTGCTGCTGTCTCCTATTCTGGCGGCTGGCGCAATGGCGTTGTCGTCGGTCTTCGTCCTGACTAACGCCTTGCGCTTGCGCACCATCAAACCGGCGGTCCAAGAGGCCGACTAACGCCTTGCCTGTCTGGCTAAAATCCGGCCAAAACGGTTGACGGACGGCCCCGAGACGCCGCATGAAAGGTTAACTATACTTTCATAAGAGCAGTTTTCGGTGACCCGGTTCTTGGTTTTCTCTCCCGCATCCTTGATGCGCGCCCTTTGTGTTCGGGGGGCTTGATGGCGGGTTTGCGACAATTCGTAGTGCAGCTTTTGGGGCTTGGACTGGCTGTTGTGATTTCGGTCCTGATCAGCCACCAACTGGGAGCGGGCGCACAGGCCGATGCCTTTCTGCTGGGGCGGCGGCTGGTTACTGGGCTGCAAGAATTGATGACCCAAGTGCTGGTGCTGGTCTTTATCCCGATGCTGGCGATGCGCCCGGGGAAAGAGGCGATGGTCCGTCTGGCATCTCAGGCGGCGTTCTTGGGTATGCTGGGTGCGGCGCTGTTCTGGGGCGGTGCCGCCTGTATCATCGAGCTGATCGCCCCCGATATGCAGCAAGGCAAGATGCTGGCGCGGGACGTGATCCGCATCTTTGGCCTGTCCTTGCCATTTGCCTTAGTGGCGGTCGTGCTGTCCTCTGGCCTGAACCTGCAACAGAAATTCGCGCTGCCTGCGCTGCTGCGGCTGTTGCCGCGGATCGGTGTCATGCTGGCTTTCGCCGGTTTGGTCGTGGCTCCGGTGCTGCCCGCCACATGGGCCTATGTGGGCGGCAGCGGTCTGGCCCTGCTGGGTCTCATCTTGCTCCGGCCCCTGCCGAAACAAGCAAGCACCACCAACGGCCCCCGCCCGAATGTGGTTGCGGCGCTGGTGCTGGTGCTTGGTGGTCAGGTCGCCTTGTGGCTTGAGACTGCCTTTGCCGCCCGCACGGGCCTTGGTGGTGTCACGATCCTTGAGCTGTCCCAGCGTATGGCGGCCCTTTTGGGCAACACACTGGCGCTGGCGCTGATCATGCCGCTTTTTGCCCGATGGGCTGCCAATCCTGACCGGCGGGCCAGTGATAACACATGGGCGGTGATCATTGTCGCCGGTGGCATTCTGATCTTGCCGCAAGGGGTGCTTGCGGTGGTTGCCCCTTCGGTCATTCACGATCTGATCGGGCTCGGCGCTTTTGATGCGATGGCCGAGATGACGCCGCTTTACTGGGTGATGCTCTTGGCACCCTTTGCGACGCTGCTGTCCCGTGTGTTTCTGGTCTATCGCCTGACCTGCCCAGAGCAGGCGCATAATCCGATGCCTGTGGTGCTGGCGATGATTGCAGACGTGGTGGTCCGCATCATCTGCGGCGTTGTTCTTGTTCCGGTGATTGGGATCGAGGCAATCGGTCTGGGGATGGTGCTTGGCCCGCTGGCCTCGGCTGGTGTGCTATGGATGCCATGCAATGCCGCCATGCCTTCGCGGGTGTTGGGTGTGCCGCTGGCCGCGAGTGTCGGCGTTGGTGTCGCGGCGCTGGTCTATGTGGTGATCGGCAACGCGGGCTGGATGCCCGATGGCACACTGGAGGGAGCCTTGCTGCTGATCACGCTTAGCGGTCTGGCCGCAGCGGCGGTGTTCCTTGCGCTGTTGTTCCGCTTCAAGGTCTTTGGGTTGCTGAAAGAGGTGCTGTGATGTGGCGATTTTGTGTGGCGGCGATGGTGGCATGTATTGCGGCGCTGCCCGCGCATGCACTGGACCTCAGACAGCCCGCGCCAGCGGTCTCGCCCTTGCTGGGAATCTCGTTCCCCGGAAATACGCCTGATCTTTATGATTATCTGGTGGATGCAGGGATCGGGCGGGCGCGGATCAGCGCCAGTTGGCGACGCATTCAGCCAAAGGCGGGGCAGTGGGACTTTGTCGATCTGGATCGCCGTGTCCAAGGGCTGCAAGCGCGGGGCATCGCGCCCTTTGTGACCTTTGAAAGCGACGCGGACTGGGCTACGCGTCCTGAGACCCAGAAGGTCAAGAATGCCGTCCCGTTGAATAAGGCTGAATGGGCGCAGTTCATCAGCGCAGTGGTTGAACGCTACGACGGCGATGGCATCGACGATATGCAGGGGCTTGCCGCGCCGATCCGTCACTATCAAGCCGCTAATGAGTTCACCAGCGACACCAATGCCAGCGGTGGTTGGACTGGGACCAACGCCGAGCTTTTGGCCTATGTGAACACCGCCCGCACGGCGGTGCGTCAGGCGGACTCAGCGGCCGTTTTTGTGCTGGGTGGCCTTGCGGCTTTTGTGGCCGATGCGGTGTTGGTCAATCAGGGTCACGCCGATTGGACTTTGCGCCAGCAGATGGAAGACGGGCGCGAGCTGGTCATGACCCCCGATCAGTTGCGCACCGCCAAGATCACCGCTTTGGTCGAAGGGCGCGTGCGGTATCTGCTGCAGAACGCCGACTATGACATGGCCGACATCCACCTTTATGGCCCGCAAGAGCGGGACGATCTGCGTCTTGCTCTGCTGCGCGAATGGTCGGGGCGGCCCGTCATGTCCAGCGAATGCGGTGGTCCCAATCTGGATTACGGTGACACCTACACGCCCGAGGGGCACTTCATGCAGGCGATCACCCGCAATCTGGATCTTCTGTCCCAAGAGGCGGCCGTCTGCATGTGGTTCGGTCTGGGCGAGGAGATGCGGACCACTGTCGGGAATGCCCGCGTGCCGCTTTATGACATGCAGCGGCAACCCAAGCCCGCGGTCTTTGCCTACCGGCTCTTGGCCCGCATCCTGCCCTTTGCGCAGCGGATCGAACGGATCGAAGGCGGCTGGCAGATCACCGATGCCCAAGGCCAAGTCTTGCAAATCTACCGCGAGGGTAGAGCGCCAGTGGGTGTTGCGACCCATTGCGTTGCAAAAACCGACCTGAGTCGTGTCGTTGAGGCAACGAATGGTGTAAGTTGTGTTAACGAAATGCTTGTTTTTGCAGGTCCGCTCGGCAAGACTGCGCTCACACAAAAATAACGGGCAAAGCCCAACACCCAGCTAGGAGAGCAGCCGTGCTGGACCATTACCGGGATCTGATCCGCCTTTATCAGCGGACCATAATCGTTAGCATGATTTGTGCCGCCGCGCTTGCGTGGACGGCCAGCACGCTGTTGCTGAAAACCTCGCCTGTCTACAAATCGACGGTGACGCTGAACATGCAGCCTTCGGAAGAAGAGCTGGCGTTCAACCGGACCTTCATGGGCGTCAGCCAGTTCAATCCGGCGACCATCATCACCCAGACCCATATCGAGGTGCTGCTAAGCCGCCCTGTAGCGGAACGCACGCTGGATATCCTGCTGTCGCAGGCGGACGGGCAAAACGATCTGCCCGAGCCGGGTCTGTTTGATGCCATCAAGGGCTTTCTCTGGCGCAGCTATGCCACGCTGAACTACGGCGCATTCAAACAGGTCGATGAGCGGGACCAGTTGATCAACCTTGTCCGCGAGAGCATCGAGGTCGAATTCGTTGAGGGTTCGTACATCCTGACCCTCACCGCCAAAAGCGAGTTTCCTGGTCTGGCCGCCCGCATGGCTAACGCCTACGCCAACGCCTACATCAATCTGACGCGGGCCGAGTTTTCGTCCGGTGCGACGGATCTGGCTGATGTAGTGCGCCGCCTCAAGACCGAACGCGAGGGCGAGATCGAAGATCTTCTGGCCGAACGCGAACGGGTCCGCGAGGCGTTGAAGATCAACGATCTGTGGCAAGAGGCCGACGTGCTGCTGCTGTCGCGGCAGGAAACCCAGAACTCGATCGATGAAGATATGCTGGAGTTGGCCCTGCGCGAAAGCGAGCTGGCCAAGCTGAAAGAGCAACTGGGCGGCGGTGAGGGCTCGACCCCCGTGGCGCGTCTGGAAGAAGAGATTAAGAACCGCAAGGACCGCCTGCAACTGCGACGTGATACCCTGCGCCGGATCGATAACCAACTGGCGGATCAGGCTGAAAAAGAGCGTGAACTGTCCCGTCTGGAAACCCGCTACGGGGCGCTTCAGATGGATCTGGACGAATTGCGCGACCGTCTTGTGAATATGGAAATGAGCGAGGCGACGATTCTGAGCCAGGTTCAGGTGATCAACCCCGCCGTGCCACCGGTCTATCCGTCCTTCCCGAAGGTGCTTGTGAATACTGTGATTGCGGTGATCGTCGGGGCGCTTGTGGTGCTGATGCCGATCATCCTGATTGACGTGGTCGGCATGCGGATGCGCACCTATTCCGACCTGCAATCGGTGCTTGGGGGGCACGCGCTGCCCTCGGCTCGACGTGGGATGGAACAGCCAGGACTGGCCCGCTGGCGCAAGGGGCGTCTGTCGGGTCTTAGCCGTGAATTCCGCGCCTTTGCCGAACAGTTCGGCCGACGGATGAGTGCCGATGACGGCTGGACCAAAGAGCATATCTTTGTCACCGGCTTTTTGCCCTACGAAGAGATCAAGCGTCTGCG
Organism: Pseudomonadota bacterium; assembly: GCA_036139795.1. Classification (GTDB taxonomy): domain Bacteria; phylum Pseudomonadota; class Alphaproteobacteria; order Rhodobacterales; family Rhodobacteraceae; genus Donghicola. The sequence goes on from JAYZYX010000327.1 coordinate 8,286, forward strand.
GGATGTGGTTGCCATGGCGGTTGAACACTCGAACCCCCGCCGCCGTGATGAGAACCCCTATGTGATCACCGCCATCGCGCCTGTTGCCTCGGTCAAGGATTGGGACGAACTGCCGGACGGGCCGATCATTCTGGGTGTGCCGCCCGCGCAGGTCGATGCGCTGGAAATCCGCGAAATGCAGACCGTGGGCACCGATCATCCCCGCCAGCCTTATATGCTGATCTGGAACCAGTAACCCGTGCAAGACAGGCAACGCATACGCAAGCAGGCTTTGGTCCGGGCGCTTATGGCGGTTGTGGCCTCGGTGCTGGTGGCGTTTGGGCTGTTGCTGCTGGACGGGCTGTTGTGGCCTGCTGCGATCTCGGCTTTGGTCGGGGGCGTGATGGTGGCCGATTGGTTCTTGCGTCAGCGCGGCGCTGTGCCGGTGCTGGTCTATCATAGTGTCTCTGACAATGCGGGCTGGCTGCCTTGGGCGCGCAACACCGGTGTAAGGATCGAGGTTTTCCGCCGTCACCTGCGCGTATTGGAAAAAGGCGGCTGGAATGTGATGCACAGCCGCGAGATTGCCCATGCCCGCCGTATGGGGGTGCCTTTGCCGCCCCGCACCGTGGCGCTGCAATTCGATGATGGCTATCTGGACAACTGGGTCGCGGCGGTGCCGCTGCTAGAAAAGGCGGGATTTCCGGCAGTCATCTTTGCCTCGACTGATTTCATTGACCCGTCCAGCGGGTTGCGGCCCAACCTGTGGGAAAGTGGCGCGGTTTGGGAAGGCTATATGAACCGCGATGAGCTGCGTGCCGTTGATGCTAACCCTCTGTTCGAGATCGCCAGCCACGGGGCCAACCATGGCCGCGTTCCCGTCAACGGTCCCGCTGTGGGCACTTGGCAGGTCGAAGACTGGCAGGCCCACGCGGCGCTGCTTTGGGCGGGAACTTATCACAACAAATCCCATTGGTTCCACGAAACCCTGTCGCCCGCACTGGTGGGGCAGGACATTCCGGCCAGTGACTCGGCCCTGACGGGACGGGCTTTGGTCAAGGGGTCGGAAGAGAGCGCTGCCCGATATAATGTGCGCGTGCTGGCCCACTTGAAACGCGCCCGCAATGGGCTGGAACATGTGCTGAAGCGGCCCGTGGATTTTCTGTGCTGGCCCTATGACCGCGTGACGCCTGCGGCTCGTGCCTTGGCCGAAGAGGCGGGCTTTGCCCTCTTCACAGGCGGGCGCGGCGAAAACCGCGTCGATGAAGACCCGACCACTCAGTCCCGTGTCCACATCAACGATTTCTCTGCCGGTCCCGCACCGATTTGGGTCGAGGCGCTGGTCTTTCGGGCCAGACTAGGCGTCGCCGCAGGAAACTATTGGTGGATGCCGGTGGCGGTGCTGGCAACCAGACGACGGGCGCGGCACCTGCCGGTGCCCAAGGGGCCGGGCGCGTGAAGACGTCATGGTGGCAGGTTGGCCTGGGTGCAGGCGCGGGCCTTTACGGGGCGATGATGGTCATGGCCTTTGCCACCCTCAACCATCCCGAACTGGCAATTGCCCTGCCAATTGTGGCCGTGATCGGCTTGATCTTTGCCATGAACCCGTTCTTTGCGGTCTGCTGCCTGCTGTTCTTTGCGCAGCTGGACGGGGTGCAGGACAAGATATTTGCACCGTCGCCCGTTGGCGGGTTCAAACTGATGGCGGCGGGGGCGACCTTTGGCGTGATCGTCACCGCGTTCCAGAACCGGGGCATGGTCAAGGACGGACTAAGCCAGCCGATTGCCGTGATGGGTATGCTGTTCGGCGTGTCGATGGGGGTTAGCGCCCTTGGGGCAGACGCCAAATATATGGCGATGAACAGTATGCGCCGCCTCTTCAGTATGATCATCTTTATGTATTTGCTGATCTTTTTGGTCACGACACGTGAGCGGTTCGAAAAGGCGCTGATGATCCTTGCGGCGACCTCGCTGATTTCTGGGGTGATCCTGATCCTTGATGTCAAACTGGGACTGACGTTGGTCTCGACCTCGGATGCGGCGACGACGGCGCGGACGGCAGAGGGGTTCGAGCGGTCTTCTGGCGGGTCTCAGTACAACCCCACCACGGCGGCCACCATGATGCTGACGGGGGTGATCATCGCGCTGGTCATGTTGGTCGAGCAAGAAACCCACAAACGCTTTTACCTTGCTGCGGCGGGCATCGGGACGCTGGCGCTGGTATTTAGCTTCGCGCGCTCGTCCTTTTTGGTTTATTCGATTACTGCATTATTTCTGTTTTACAGGTATCGACACCATCGGTTGATTATTCCGGCCTTGGTGATCGGGTCCTTGCTCGGAGTTGTGATGTTACCATTCGTGCCTGCCAGTTATTTTGACAGGATCGCGTCGATTTTCGGAGGTGGCGGAGGCGATTGGACCCTTGGCCGGCGCATGACCTATAATGTGATTGGAGTTGACCTTTTGACCAAGCACCCTTTGTTCGGCGTGGGTCCGGGGAATTTCAAAGCGCATTTTGTGGACAGCGGATATCGTTATTTGCCCGGAAGAACCATGTACGGTAGGCAATTGCATAATATGCACCTGTCCATCATGGTAGAATATGGTCTGATCGGGGCAACGTTCTTTTATGGAATGGTAATTTCCGCCTTCAGAGGGGCCTTTCGTGCCATGCGGGCACCTGTCGATGCACATATCGGCGTTCTCGCGACGGCTTATTTCTACGCCCTTCTGGCCTATATGCTAGTGAGTGTTTTCGTGCCGAACGAGTACAATAAATATACTTGGATCATGCTTGGCCTCGGGGCCGCGCTGCCGCGGATCAACAAGAAGGACGCGGCATGAAGATCTGCTGTATTGTCAGTGACTTTCCGAAAGTCACCGAGACCTTCGCCCTTGCCAATGTCCAGCAGTTCCGCGCCACAGGTCACGCGGCGCAGGTGTTTCATATCAAGCCCTTCCGCAGCCAAGAGATCGTGCATCCCGAAGCCCGCGAGGTTGTCGATGATGCCATGCATTTCGGCTATTTCACTCCGCAGACGTTCGGGCTGGCTGTGCGCCGTGCCTTGCGCCGCCCTATGGGCGTGGCGCGGGTGGTTCGGCATATCGTCAAAGCGTTCTGGTCCCAGCCGCGGCATCTGGCTGTCTCTATGATGTTGGTGCCGCAGGCGCTGGCGTTGGCCCAGAAGGCAAAAGAGGACGGCGTTGATTTTCTCTATGCCGAGTTTGCGGGCTATCCCGCGACTGTGGCTTGGATCGCGTCACGGATGACGGGCATTCCATTCGGCTTTTCGGCCCATGCCCATGACATCTTTATCACCCAAAGCCTGCTGTCGCAGAAGGCCCGCGATGCGGTCTTTGTGCGGACGATCTCGGACTTTAACCGCCGCTTTCTGGTGGAAAAGGCCCATGTGCCGATGGACAAGATCTCGGTCATCCGTTGTGGCGTGGCCCCGGGCTTGGCCGATGCGCCCGCGCCTGAAGCACCCGTAGAGGGCGCGCCGTTCCAACTGCTGTTCGTGGGCGCGCTGCTGCCCCGAAAAGGCGTGGATGTGCTGCTAAAGGCGCTGGCGTGGTTGCCCAAGGACACGGACTGGCGGTTGCGGATCATTGGGGGCGGTTCTCAGGAAGAGGCCTTGCGCGATCTGGCAAAGACCCTGCCCGAAGGGCGGGTCACCTTTGACGGGGCGCAGCCTTCGGATGTGGTTCACGCGGCGATGGCGCAGGCCCATCTGGTGATCGTGCCCTCAATTGAGGGGGCAGAGGGGCGCTCGGAAGGGATACCGGTTGTACTGATGGAGGCGATGGCCCACGGGCGGCCAGTGATCGCCTCGCGTCTGTCGGGAATACCAGAGTTGGTGCAGGCCGGTGTGACCGGCTATCTGGTTGCCCCGGGCGAGGTACAGGCTCTGTCCACTGCGATCGGGCGCGTGATGGAGGAATACCCCAGTGCGCTTGGGCTGGCGCGGGCCGGTCAGGCCCGTGTGCTGGCAGACTATAACATCGGCAAGAATGCCAACGCCCTGCTGGAGCTGATCAGGGAGAGTAAGTAAGTGACTTTTGTGTTCTGGGGCGCGGTTGCCCTGCTGCTTTACGTGATCGTCGGCTACGGTTTGTTGCTGATGGTGTTGGCAATGGTGATGCCGCGCAAATCTGTGTGCGCGCCGGTCAAGGGGCTGACGGTGGATTTCCTGATCCCCGCCCATAATGAAGCCGCCTGTATCGCAGACAAAATCCGGAACACATTGGCGCTTGAAAATCCCCATGGGCATTCTGTGCGGGTCTGGGTCGTCTCGGACGGGTCCAGCGACAAGACGGTGGCACTCGCGCAAGCCTTGGCGGCGAAACATCCGCAGGTGCGGGTGATCGAGACACCGGGCCGTTTGGGCAAGCTGGCGGCGATGAACATGGTCATGCCGCAACTGGACGGAGACATCGTGGTCTTTTCCGATGCCAATGCGATGCTGGCCCCGAAAACGCTTAAAGCGCTGATGCGTCATTTCGGCGATGCCCAAGTCGGCGGGGTCTGCGGCCAGATCAGCGTTGGCGGCAAAGGCACCGGCCAGATCGGCAAGGCCGAAGGGTTCTTTTGGCGCTATGATCAGGCGTTGAAAGCGGCCGAGGGGCAGCTTGGCGGCGTGGTCTCGGCGCAGGGGTCAATCTATGCCATGCGGCGCAAGCTGGTGCCTGATGTCCCGCCCGGCGCGGCGGATGACTTTTTCATATCGGTCGCGGCTGTGGATGCGGGCTTTTTTCTGGCGTTCGAGCCCCAAGCCACCACGCGCGAAGCTGTCACCGAAAAAGCGGGCAAAGAGATGGGCCGCCGCATCCGCTCGACCGAGATGGGCTGGCGGGCCTTGATGCACTATCGCCATCTGATGAACCCGCTGCGGACAGGTCTTTACGGCTGGCAGCTGTTTTCCCACAAGTTCCTGCGGCGCATGGCGCCTTTCGCCTTGATCGCGTTGTTTGTCTCGAACGCCTTTTTGCTGGACGCCGGCCTGTTCTATCAGGGTCTTTTCGCGGCACAGGTGGCGGGCTACGTGCTAACGGCCTTTGCGTGGTTCACGCCTTGGGTGCGCAGGCTGCCTTTGGTGGGCAAGGGAATGTTCTTTGTCATGGGAAATCTGGCGATGCTGCTGGGGCTGGTGCAATATTGGCGCGGGCAGGAAAGCTCGGTCTGGACACCGGTACGGGAGAGCTGAGATGACGCCGATCTTTGTTCTTGGTTTGCAGCGCTCCGGCACCACATGGATGGCCAATCAACTGGCTGCATTGCCTTCGGTCGCGGGGGTTGAGGCGGCGGACCACCGCGGCGTGCATGAAAGCATCTATTTCTCGCACTTCGCCCGAGCGTTCGGGCCTTGGTCGGATCTCGAAGCTCGTGTGCGGTTCGCGCAGGCCTTTGTGCTGTCTGATTACGGTCAACTTTTGGGGCTGACGCCAGAAACGCTGGCCGCTGCCGTTCATGAGGCAACCAGCTACGCGGACGTGTTTCGTCATGTGATGGACGCCCATGCCCGCGTAAAGGGCGCGTCGGCTTGGGTCGAGAAATCCCCGCACCACACGCTTATGTTTGCGCAGATCGCCCGCGCATTTCCCGACGCCCGTTTCGTGCTGGTGCACCGCCGGACCGAGGGGATGATCCTATCGCGCCTGCACGGCTTTGGGCGCACTCCTGCCAAGGGGCTGCGCCGTTGGGCGGATATTACGCGGGGCGCGGTGGTGAACACGCTCTATGGCCGGTTCTTGCGGCGGATTGCGCGGCGGCCTGAATGTTTCTTTCTGACCTATGAAGACCTGCACGCAGACGACGGCGCGCTGCGCCGGTCGCTTATCGGCTTTCTTGGGGTCAGCGGTGCGCCCGAGAAAATGGAAAGCCGCTACGAGGCCAACACCAGCTTTGCCAAAGTGGCAAAGCGCCCCTTAGGCACTGTCGATCGTGTGGTGATGTTTGCCGCCATCGGGGCGGGATATCTGATGCCCTTGTGGCTGTTGTTGTTGGTCCAGCGTTGGCGCGACGGGCGGCGGGGGATCGACTGGCCGGACTGGTGCTGGAAGCGGACCGGATACCATCCGGCCCGCCATAAGGTGCGTCTGAAGCCGCCCGCTGCGGCTTAGTAATACAGATCGCTATACGCGCGGGTAAAGTACCAGCTGCGGTGCAGGCAGGGCATCCGGTTGTTCTCATCCTCGTCGTGGGCATAAAGCTGGAGCAGGGTCATGGCTTTGTTCATCCAGAAACCGTGCTGTTTCAGCTTTGCTACGGGCCATGCGCTTTCGGGCAGTTGTAGCTGTACTTGTTCGGCCCCTTGATCATTCAGGCGCTTGATCGCGGCGTCCAGCAGCAGGCGCCACGGGCGGATGTCGCCCTGGGCGGCGAAGATATCCACGATCATCCCCGTGGTCCGGTCATGCTGTTGATCCAGACGGGTAACCACATAGCCAGCCAGCACATTGTCTACCCACAGAGCCTGCAGGTCATATTTGTGCAGCGGGCATTCCAGGAACCGCCAGCGCACATATTCCGCGTCCCGCGCAAGGATCAGGCGATAGCCCACCCTTGCCCGCCGCCAGAGACTGTCGAAGGCGTAGCCGACCTCGGTCACGTCACCAATGCGCTCGGAGGCGCGCAGTTTCGGCAGGTGCAGGGCGTTGGCGCGACGCACAAGGCCGAAGGCTCCGTCGATCAGCTTGCCCGCCAGTTTCGGGAGGCCCTTGCGGCGATGCAGTATGGTGCCAGGGCGCAGGGGGGCAAAATAGTTGCGCAGCATCACCTGACCGGTCATCCCCAGACGCCGGTAGAGGTTGGCGATGTCGTCATTCGCGGGCATCCCGCCATAGTAGGTGCCGTTGTTGAAGAAGCTGCGCACCAAGGGCAGGCCCGCGCCGCGATGCTCGGGGTCCACGCCCACTGCCAATGGCCAGCGCGAGGGCTGCGTCTCGCCGTTGATCCACAGGTTATAGGGCAGCACGAGGCAAGCGCCGACGGTCTGATCTCCGCGCCGCGTGCCGCGCCCCTTGGTGCAATCGCCGCTGAGGTCGGTCTTTTTGAACAGCCAGTCCCAGACCTGCGCTTTGCGCTCGGCGCTTTCACGGGAAAAGACCTTTTTCATGATCGACACAAAGTCCTGTTTCTGAGAGGCGTCGAATTCGAAAAGCATTGGGCGTGACATGGCGATCCTCCGATGTATCAGGCCAGCGCGCGGGTGAAGCAGCCTTCATAGGCGGCCACGGCGGCGGGGATGGTGTAGCGTTGCGCCATTTTGCGGGCGCGGGTTTGGTAGGCGGTGCGGCGGGGCGCGTCAGGCACCAGCCGCAAGATTTCCTGAGCAATCGCGTCGGGGCAGTCCGAGGCCATCAGCATGCCGCTGTTGCCCTGTTCCAGCAGGTGCGCGGGACCAAAGGGGCAATCCACACTAAGGACAGGGACACCGGCGCCCATCGCCTCGATGATGGCGTTGCCTAGCCCCTCAAGGCGCGAGGTGCAGAGAAACAGGTCGGCCTTTTCCAGTGCGGCAGGCACGTCATCGGTACGTCCGGGAAGTGTGACGATATCTTTTAGTCCAAGGGTTTGGATCAGATGTTGCAGCGCGGGGCGCGCAGGGCCTTCGCCATGAATGGTCAGGCGCAGATCAGAGTTCTGACTGTGCGCTGCGGCAAAGGCGCGGATCATCAGATCAAAGCGCTTTTCCTCGGCCAAACGGCCCACGCTGATCAGTCGGGTAGCACAGCTGGCGGGGCGGGGCAGGGACGGCAGGCTGTCGATCACCGGATTGGGCAGAACATGGAACGGAGCCATGCGGCCAAGTAGATCGCCATGCTCCTTTCCAATCTGGGGCAGGGGGGCTGCCAGCATCGCGGCATCGCGATAGAGCGCCTTCATGGCAAAGGTGCGCAGGGTGCGGGCCTTGGCGTGGCCCAGAAATCCGGTCAGGGGCGTATGTTCCGATACAATCGCGCGGGTCTGAACGCGGGCCAGACGCAGGGCGGCCAGCATCAAGAGATTGGTTGCATTGGTTGCCGTATAGGTCAGGTCAAACCCTTCGCGGCGCAGCAAGCGGCTTAGGGGCAGGACCGCACGACTGGCGCGCGCGCCGCCAAGATCCAGTACCGCAACATCGGCAGGCAGACGGTCCAGCAATGCCCCGCGGCGGGCTTGCAAGATTAGAACCGGTTGGAATGCGGTCCGGTCCAGTCCTTTCAGTAGCCGCAGAATGACCATCTCTGCCCCGCCAACCTCAAAATGGGGTAGGAAAAATGCGACACGTTTCATGGCGAGACCTCCCCTTTTTGCGGCTCAGGCGGGCTGCACAACGGCAGCGGGTTGCAGATTGGTGTCGGCCTTGTTGCGGCCGGTGGGGCGGCTGGGGCCAACAACGGCCAGATCCAGCACATAGCGTTCGATCATGTAGCGGGCCGCGTCACTGCGGCAGCTATAAGCAAAGCGCGTTCCGGTGCCATCCAGCGGGGTCAGAGCCACCGCGGCACGACGCACCCGGCCACCCGCGAGGGTGATCTCGACCCAGTAGCGGTCATTGCGGGCCAGGAACAGCGGGCGGCGCAGGACCAGCGTGTTCGCGCTGAGGGCGGTGACCAGTTGGGTCTTGTCAGAGCCCTGATCAACCAGCGCCAGTTGCATCCGGCGGGCGCGATCCTTTGCAATCTGGTCTGCGCCCTTTTGGGTCAGACGCTTGTAGCTTTCCTCGGCAGCACGCAGCAGAACGTTCAGGCCAACCTTGGCGAACAGGGCCATTTCGTAGCGGTAGTTCACCGGCGCGGTTACCAACATGTTGTTGTAACGGGCGCGGATACGCTTTGATGTGCCATGTGTCATGTAGGCTTGCGAATGGCCCACAAGACCGGGTTTTACGCGGAACTTGTGGTCATAGTTCGGCACGCGCAGACGCTCGATATCCGCGATGGCTTTGCGCACGGGACGGGGGCCGACCATGTTCATATGCCCCATCAGCACGTTGAACAGTTGCGGCATCTCATCCAGACGCGAGGCACGCAGGTAGCGGCCCAGAGGTGTCTCGATGTTCGAGTCTGCAGGCAGAACCTTGTCTGAGGTCAACTCGGCCGCTTTGCGGTTATCCAATGTGCGGAACTTGAGGATATTGAAAGACTTGCCGTTCAACCCGATCCGTTCGCCGCGATAGATGATCCCGGGTCCTTGCGTCAGCAGTAGCGCCACCGAGATGGTGACAAACAGCGGCAGCGAGACCGAGATCAATGCTGCTGCGATCACAGCGTTATACAGGCGATGAACGCCCGCATGGCGTGGTGCGAAGCCGGTTTTAACCCCATTGCGGCTGCCCATCGCCCGCTGGGACGAGGGGTTTTCCACGGGTCCCGACACAGCGCGGAACGTCCGCGCTTGGGGATGGAAACTCATATTGCACTCCAGAACTTATCGTCTGCGGGTTTTTCCCGCTTATATGTAAATAATAGTAACGAATCTGGCGTAACTTGGGACGAACTGCGCCAATCGTTAAAATTTGTTTTCAATAGGTTCAGGGACTTATGAGCGCTTGATTTGCTGGGGTTTTACGCCTAACAGGTCGGGCGTAACGATGGGAATGTGACCAAATTCGGTCATTCCTGCGGCTCCATAGCTCAACTGGATAGAGCAGCCGACTTCTAATCGGCAGGTTGAGGGTTCGAGTCCTTCTGGAGTCGCCAGTTACGATTCTAGTTGTGGATAGGCCATATGAATGCGCGAAACGCCCATTTTTGTTGCGCGCCGTGTCAAGAATTTTTCTCAATTCTGCATGATTATTTTTCAAGTGCTTGATTAATAATAAGCACTTGCTTGGCGTGCTGAGAGGCTTTCACTGCTGACGGCACATAAAAGGCCGAGCGGTCGCAAAACTCATAAAGTAATTTATCTCAGAGGGGCTTATCTGGTTGTCGGATTCAGGTAGTGCTTTTTTATGCGTCCGACTTTTCGATTGCGGGGACCGTAAACAAGAGGGATCCCAAGAGTTCGCGGCTTTCACCTTGGGAGGATTTCCAACGTGGGCCGACGAAAAACTGCCAGGAAACGTTGCACCACGGCCCGCGTCGAAAATCCTTCACCATTGCGGCCGGTCGGGATTGCGCCGATGCCGCAGTGCAGCTTCACCAGACCGGACTTTCGAGTCTTCCCGCAGCATTTTTGACAGGCCAAGGTCGGCAATGCGCAGGAAGCGGACTTTCGACCAAGTTCACTCTGCATCCTTCCTGATCGGGTTCGACCAAGCGCGCTTGCCTGCGCGGTCCACAACAGTGACGCGGATCCACGAGCTGAGGTGGAAACGCCCCAACGGCATGACAACGCGGGTCATCGAATGCCCGTGATGGGCCTGCGCCGCGCAACCGTGGCCCTGAACGATGACGGCCGCAGCGGCCGAGCATTCAACGTGCAGCTCGTTTCCTTCGACGCGGATGTCGTGAATGTCCGGGCCGGTCGAGGAATAGAAGCTACCCGCCTTCAGCGCCGCCAACAGACCGTCGGGCGTGTTTTCCTCGGCCTTGACCATCACCCAGCCGCCGAAGTGATCCGGTTCGGAAAAATGCGCGTCGTCGGTGGCGATCATCGTTAGATCGCGCCCTTCGGACAGCAGAAGATCCGCGATGGAAAATCCGTCGGCGCGGTCGCATCCCGTGGCGCAACCGTGGTTGTAGACCTCGACGGCATGGGCCGCCGTGATCGACCGTGCATCGGCGAGGGTCATGCCCGACCATTGCGGATGTGCAATGGCGACAAAGGCACCCGCTGCAACAGCACGCGCCGCCAGCTCCGGGCCGGTTTCCTGATCATCGACTGGCCGGAAATGCGGGGCATTTGCGGGCGTAAAATCGCGCGGCAGACCCACGGCCAGAATATGCCACAGCTCGCCGTTTTCCATCGCGCCTGAATGCAGTTCCGCCCCGAGGATCGTGGTGAACTGGTTGTCACGGAACGGCACGGTGTCCGCTATGGGATAGTCGAACAGGCCGATCATGTGGTCGGTCAGCGCGATGAAGTCATAGCCTTCTGCCTTGTAGCGTCGGCAGACCTCGGCAGGGTCCAGCACACCGTCGGACAGGGTCGAATGGGTGTGAAGGTTGCCACGCCAGAAACGGCCCTTGGCTGAAAAAGCGTCGAGTTGCATCAAGATCACTCCGGAAGAACGAGAAGGTCGGAACCTGAGAACCACAGGCGGGTATCCTGGCCCACGGGCGGTATCGTCACCCCGGCCTGGTTGAACATGTCGAAGGACACCTGTGTGCCTTGCACTTCGACCTTGGCGCGGATCACTGAGCCAAGAAAATTGACGTCCAGAACGCGCCCTTCGATGGCCACGTCGCTGGGGGCACGCTGATCAAGGGCAAGCGCTTCGGGCCGCAGCGCCACGGTGATTGGTGCGCCTTTGGTAAGACCATTCAGCGGCCGTTCTGACGCAAGGGTCTGACCTGCAAACGACACATGGGCGTCGTCTACCTTTGTCGCCTCGAAGGTGTTCAGATGCCCGACGAACCCGGCGACAAACCGCGTTTCCGGGCGGTTGTAGATCTCCGCGGGTGTGCCGATCTGGTCAGCCTTGCCCGCGTGCATGACAACCACGCGGTCGGAAATCGACAGCGCTTCTTCTTGGTCGTGGGTCACGAAGACAGTCGTGATGCCGAGATCACGTTGGATGCGACGGATGTCGTCGCGCAGCGACACGCGAATCTTGGCATCCAGCGCTGACAGCGGTTCGTCCAGCAACAGAAGCTGCGGCTTGGGCGCCAATGCGCGGGCCAGTGCCACGCGTTGCTGCTGACCGCCGGACATCTCATAGGGGTAACGGTCACCGAGGTGATCAAGCTGGATCAGCGCCAACATTTCATCGACACGGGTGTCGATCTCGCGTCGGGACATGCCCGCGATTTTCAGCCCGAACGCCACGTTCTCTCGCGCGGTCATGTTCGGGAACAGGGCGTAGGCCTGGAAGACCATGCCGATCCGGCGCTTGTTGGCGGGCAATGCTGTCACGTCCTGCCCATCGATGAAGATCCGGCCTGAGGTCGGCGTTTCGAACCCGGCGATCATGCGCAAGACCGTGGTTTTTCCGCAGCCGGACGGGCCGAGGAATGAAATGAATTCGCCCTTTTCCACGGCAAAGTCGAAGCCCTTGACCACTGTGTTCTGGCCGAAGGTCTTGGTCACGGCATTAAGGGTCAGGAAGCTCATGAGCGGGGTCTCCGGAAGGGGATCAGCCCTTGGCCGGGCTTTCGGGTGGCGAAGAAATCCATCAGGACCATGCAGACCCAGGTAAAGGCGAAAGCCATGATGGCGAGCGCGGCGGGCTGGTAAGCGTAGTCCTGCCCCAACTGCACGAGGTAGGGACCAAAGGCCGGGCGATTCAGCAGGGATGTGATGACGAATTCACCCAGCGAGATGGAAAAAGTCAGGAAGGCACCCGACATGATGGCGGACCGCACGTTGGGAAAGATCACCGTTGCGATGGTCCGCATACGCGATGCGCCGAGGCTCTCGGCCGCTTCGGTCAGGGTGCCGATGTCGATGGCGCCCATGCCGTTGTCGACGGCACGGTACATGTAGGGCAGCGAAAGAACCGTGTAGCCGATGACCAGCAACAGGTTTGTGCCCGTGGTCGACATGGTCAGCGGCAGGATCGATGAGGTGCCGTAGATCCGCACGTAACCGAACACCAGGACGACCGGCGGGATGATCAGTGGCATCAGCGACAAGAATTCCGTCATAGGACGCATCGACGGCAGTTTCAGGCGGACCCAGTAGGCCGTCGGGACCACCAACAGCGCACCAAGGATAATCGCTGCCAGCGACGCCAATGCGGAAAAGCCCAGCACTTCGAGGAACTTTGCGTCTCGGAAGACCCAGGCATAAGCGTCGAGCGTGATCTCCCCCCGCTTCATGCGCAGGGAAAAGTTGATCGTCGCCCCGAGTGGCACGAGAAAGAACAACGCACAAACCAGCGCGATGAACGCGGCAAACCAGGGAAACCGGGTCATTTGCGCCACCGTTCCGCGCGATTGCGCAAGATGAAGTAGAGCGTGTTCGAAAACGCCATGATGATCACCATCCCCAGCGCCAGGGCGTAGCCAAGGTGCGGGTTGTAAAGGACGTTGCCGCGGATCTGCTGGAACAGCACGATCGGCACCACGGGAAAATTCGCGGATGTCAGCGCGTAAACCGTCGCCAGCGTGCCAAACGCATTGGCGAATAGAAGCAGGAAACATCCCAGGGCCGACGGCGCCAGAACAGGCAGGGCGACCATGCGCCAGTATTGCCACGACGACGCCCCGAGCGACGATGCAGCCTCGCGCCATTCACGGCGAAGCCCTTCCATCGCGGGCATCATCATTAGTGTCATTAGCGGCAGCTGGAAATACAGGTAGGTGACTGCCAGACCCCAGAAGGAAAACAGGTTGAAACCCTGCGCGTAGATGTTCAGCCCGAACACGTCGCGCAGGATCAGTGTGACAAGCCCCAGCCGACCCAACGTCGCGATAAAGGCAAAGGCCAGCGGCACGCCGGCAAAGTTCGACGCCACGCCCGAGAACGTCAGGAAGGACCGTTTGACCCATTTCGGCAGGCCGCCCAGCTGGATCGCCCAGGCCAGCAGGCAGCCCATGATCCCGCCCAGAGCCGCCGAGGTGAAAGACAGCCGGATCGAGAGCCAGTAAGACGGCCAGATATCTGGCCCGAAGAGGGCAATCATGTTGTCCAGCGTGTACTGGCCATCGGTGTTCTGAAAGGCACCGTTGATCAGGTAGAAGATCGGAAAGGCCAGGAACAGTGCGGTAAAGCCGAAGAACGGCACCACGCCCAGCCAGTTGAGGTTGATCCGGCGGGGCGCTGTCTGCGGGGCTGTGCCGGTAAGGGTCTGGTCGGCCAAGATGGCCTCCTGCAAATCGGGGAAGACGGTCAGGTCAAATGCGAATGGCGGCCCATCAGCCGCCATTACCGGTCAGGATCAGGGTCGTTCAGACCCCAGAGGCGGCTTACTGCACGCCCATTTCCGAACCCCAGTTGTCAGCCACGGCCTGCTTGGCAGCCGACTGTTCTTCGAGAGTCGGGAAGATCGCCTTGGCGTAGTTTTCCGCCGGCGGCAGGTTGTCCAGCATTTCCTGCGGGATCACGCCGCGGTCCGCCATGTCGTTGAAGCGGATCGGGTGGCAATACCCGGCAAGCCAGCCCAGCTGACCTTCGTCGGAGTACAGGTATTCCATCCACAGCTTTGCAGCGTTCGGGTGCGGTGCGTAGGCAGAGATCGCTTGCACGTAGACACCGGCGATGACGGCATCGGTCGGCACGACGACTTCGACCGGCGGGTTGCCCGCCAGCTTGTCACGCATGGCCAGCAGGTTGTAGTCCCAGTCGAAATAGATCGGCGTGGTGCCCTGTGCGATGTTCTGCGCGGAGCCGTTGACCGGCACGTAATTGCCGTTGCCCTTCAGGCCCTTGAAGAAACCGATGCCCTTGTTCAGGGCGTCTGCGCCTGCTTCGCCACCTTCGGCGACGCCTGCAGCATAGACCGCCATCATGACCGAGTTGCCGGTGCGCGGGTCACCCTGCAGCGCAACGGAATTCGCAAACTGGCCGTCTTTCAGGTCGGCGAATGATTTCGGCGCATCCGGGAAGATGTCGGAGTTCACGGCAAAGCCCAGAACACCGTAATAGTCACCGTACCAGTAGCCGTCGGCATCCTTTGCATCGCCGGGGATGCTGTCCCAGGTCGAAACCTTATAAGGCTGGATCAGGCCTTCTTCCTTGGCCTGCGGGCCAAAGGACAGACCTACGTCCAGAACGTCCGGTGCCTGCGGGCCGGTGTTGCCCTTGTTGGCCTTGACCGCTTCCAGTTCATCGGCGGAACCAGCGTTCGGGTTCAGTTCGTTGACCTCGATGCCATACTTGTCCTTGAAGGCCTGGATGACGTCGCCATATCCGCACCAGCTGTGCGGCAGGGCGATAGTGGTCAGCATACCTTCGGCCTTGGCGGCGTCGATCAGCTCCTGCGAAGGTTCCGCTTGGACCGCAGTCGCGGTGAGTGCTACGGCTGCGACGGTCAGGCCAAGACGGCCCTTGAGGGTGGTAGTCATGTCAGTCTCCCGTGGATTGACGACCCGACCTGTTGGTCGATGGCGCCTGTTTCGCAGCGGGCTTTAAGCGGATTGTGCGACAGATTTACGTAGTATTTGTAAATATTTAAGGAGCACAGCTTTGGGTCTCTGCCCGGCACCCATGCTACACCCTCCCTGCGGGCTGAGGGCTGAGAGTGGAGGCGCAGCGCCAGAAGCATGTGCTCACAATCGGGAAACGTCGTTCCCAGCCCTCTGCGGTCGTTCGAAGCGACCGCCGGCGCGACAAAGCAGAGTCACTGAAGCAGCCATCCAGCCCCGCGGCAGCATTTGCAACCACCCCAGCCCGACCATGCGGGACGAAGCTGCCGACGACCGCACGGGTCGGTCGTTGCAGCGGTTGTCGTCGCCTGACCTCAGGATAGCATTTTCTCCACTATCAGTTGCGGTGCGCCATCCGATGTTTTGCTATGGCTGCGCCCTTCAATGTCGAGAGTTCCACGTATCCGGTAACGCCAATTGGAGAAGCTGTCGAACCGAACCGTGTCAACCGGCCGGTCGAGCTTGATGTCCACCTGCCGATGCCCTACTGGCCCCGACATGGCAACGATTTCGCCGGTATAGGCTTGGCCCAGGTAATACCCGGCCACCCGATCACCAAGGGCAAGTTCCCCCAGCGCGTTCTGCCGAGTGAGCCGGGCACGCAGCGTGTTCCAGTCCCGTGCCCCGTGTTGCCGGGCGATCAGTTCAAGGGCCTGCGCATGGCTTATGACAGTGCCCTCGGACTGCAATGCCTGCCGAAGAGCCTTTGCCTGCGCCTTGACGGTATCAAGAGATGGCTGTGTCATGTTCCCTCCGTGGGGCGCGATGTCGTCGGGGTTGTGTCGAAGACGCGGCACCGTAAAATCATCGTCAGAGCCACCATAAGCAGGGCGGAATCTGCGACAGGAAACGCAAACCAGATGCCTTGGATCCCGAAGTGTGCATTCAGCAGGGCGACAAGCGAAGGCGTCAGAACCCAGGGCTTGATCAGGGTCAGAGCCGCAGTTCGCAGCGGGTGCCCCATCGCCTGGAAATGCATGGCAACCACAAGGGTTGGCCCGGTTACGGCATAGAGCGCCGTCATCGGGCGTATGATGGCACCAACTGCCGTGATCACCGCCTGATCTTCGGAAAACGCTGCGCCAAGCATCTCGCCTGCCAGCGACCCCGCAAGTGTCATGCCCAGACACCAGAGGAAGGCGCACCCGATCGCAAGTCGGAGGGCCGCACCCGCACGGTCCGGTCGGCCTGCGCCGATATTGTTTCCGGTGATACTTTGGGTGGTCAACGCAATGGCCATCTGCGGCAGGAAAGCCAGACCAAGAATGCGCGTCACGATCCCGTAAGCTGCGACATACGTCCCATGATCCACGGCAGTGTTGCCGATGGCCAGAAGCACGGTGCTGGCCACGAGCGCCATTCCAATGAAGCTCAGGCTGAGAGGCAAGCCCAATGACAGGATCTGCCTCCATCCTGTCAGCCAGCTTGCCTGCCGGATCGCGGCAAGCGGCAAAAGAGCGGAATCGCGCCGCCGCACCAGCAAAAGCAGCATCAGGCCGAGCGCCTGCGCCACCACCGTCCCGATCGCCGATCCTGCGATGCCGAAATCGAGCAGCACGATCGCGATATAGTTTGCCGCGACGTTCAGCAGGTTCACGATCACCGACAACACCGCGATGTGGCCTGATCGCCCTTCATTGCGCAGCGCATCAGCATGCAGGCCCAGACCGAATTGCACAGGTGCCCCCAGGATCAGGATCAGCAGATACGTCCTTGCTGGCGCCGTGACTGGTTCATTTCCGGCTCCGAGAAACGACACAATGCCCGGGCCCAATGTCAGCGCGCCGAGCATCAAGACCGCACTCAGAGCAAGGGCAAGCCCATGCGCTCCCGCGAATACGGCTCCCGCCTCGGGCCGCGACTCCTTGCCCAGGTGCCGGGCCAGAAGGCTCGACATGCCACCACCTGTCAGGGTGGTCAATGCTGTCAACAGCATGACCACCGGAAAGGCCAAGCTGACAGCAGCAAGGGCTTGGGCCCCAATGAACCGTCCCACAAAGATCCCGTCAACCACGTTCAGCAGGCCGCTGGTCGACATGACCACTGCCATGGGAAGGGCGTTGGACAGGAAAAGTCGTCTGACCGGCAGCGTCAGAAAGGGATTTTCAGTACCATTTGTAGCGCGTCCAACAGACATCGCTCACTCCTCCTGAGAGGCATTCCGAATTTGGAGGGGGCCTGCATTACCCACCTGCGAAATGCTTCGAGGGTGAGGTGTCGTTTTGCTTCGGGCTTCACCGTGACTTGCGTCTGCAGGCGGCAGGTACCCGGCACCTTGCCGCTCTGGTACAAGGAATTCGCCTTTAAGGCAAGACAGCACACTTATGGCCCTTCAGACCAATGTCCCCAGAACGCAGCTTAAACGAGGCATGCTCCAGCGCGCGGTCGGTTTGGGCAGGTAACGGTCGGCTGAATGGCACGACGCTTCAGATGCGTTCAGGCTTTGCGCCCCAAAGCGTCTGTCGCGGCCAAAACCAGTCCGCGAAGCTTTAGGAGCACCGACTTTTCACGCCCGCAAGCTGGAGACGACCGGCATGCGCAACATGAGCGCTGCGGGGAGAAGCGACATCAGCAAGGTCACGCTGACAAAGGCCGCAAGGAAATGGATTTCGCTCCACCCAAGGGCCGCGTGGACGACAACATCCGTCCGGGCCGTGACAATGCGCGACAGGATAGCAGCAGCGCCGAGACCGGTGACAAGGCCGAGGGTCGCTCCCGTTAGCAGCAGCGTTGTCCCGAAGGACCAGACCACCGCGAATGCAAAGCGGGCCGGCGCCCCAAGGGCCCGCAGCAGTCCGATCTGCCTGCGAAACAGTTGCGACAGGATGAAGAGGCCGAGCAGGACGGAGGAGGCCACGAGAACCTGCGTGAGCAAGGCCATGAGCGACATGGCCTGCCGGATGTCCCCCATCACGCGATAGAGCCTGCTGAGCACCGCCCCGGGAAAAAACGCCATGGTCTCCGCGCCGCGCGTGAACTCGGAACGCAGCGCATAATTTGCCCAAAGCTCGTCCGCATGGACGACGATGGCGGGCGTACCGGGGAAGTAATCTGCGTCGAAGGGCGGGCCGAGGCGCGTGCCTTCATCTTGGTCGACATGCTTAAGCTCCGACTCCTCGTCCGTATACGGCGCGTGGCCGTTTGCCAGGCCATGCACGTCCCAGATTGCCTCAATTGGGAGCAGGATGGCTCGGTCCCAGGGTGTCCCGGTTGGTGCCATATGGCCCACGATCTCGAGATTCGCACCGTCATGGGCATCATGCTCGGCGGCGTCGCCCGTGCCATGCGCCGGGGTAAACGCTGCACCGATCTCCAATGGCACCAAGGCTCCGGCGACGGCCTCCATGTCGGTCTGCCAGAGCCGACCTTCGATCTGGTCATCCGTGAGGTAACGCGCGAATTCGGCGGTCGTCCCGATCACCGGGGCACCTTCGAAACTGTCACCGAAGGCAATCGGGGCGGCAATTGACACGTGCTCGTGGTTCGCGATTTCGTTGTATACTGCGCCCGACAGCAATGGCATGTCACTGGCCTGCAGGTAGACGGTGGCGAACATCACGGTCAGCTCGCTGCCCGGCGCAGCGACCACCAGGTCGAACTTGTCGGCAGCCTGCGCGCTGCCGCGCCGCAACCCGCGTTCCTGTGCCAGCAGGCCAATGCCCATGCCAACCGAGACCGCGATTAAGATGACGAAGAGCGCCGAGGACCAGCGAAAGCGCCAGAGGATCGCGCGCACCAGCGGCCACGGCGCGTATCCTCGCAGAATGAACGCGCCGAGCGCGGCGGAGGGCAGCAGCAGCAGCAGCGCCCAGAGGATGTCCTGCGCCATGGGTGACAAGGATTGCCAGAGATCACTCATGCGTGGCCCTCCTCTGCGGTCATGATGTCCGTCAGTGCGCCGTCTGTGATGGTCAGCACCGTGCCCATCCGAGCAATGAGATGCGGGTCATGGCTGACGGCGACGAGCGTCACACCGGTCTCACGGACTAAGGTGATAAGGTCGTCGATCAGCCGGTCGGCGGCCGCCCGGTCAAGACTGGCGGTTGGCTCATCTGCCAAAAGGATCGGTGCGCCCGAGGCCATGGCGCGGGCCACCGCCACCCGTTGGCGCTCTCCGCCGGAAAAGCTGGACACCTCGCGCGCGGCCTCAGGCAGGCCAAGCCGGGAGAGGTGAAGCCAGGCGCGCTCACGCAGTGCCTTGCGTTCGCCGCGTGGATGGAACAGTGCCGTCACCCCAGCGTTCCCAAGCGCGTCGAGTTCCTCGAATAGAAGGAAATCCTGAAAGATCATACCGATGCTTTCGGCGCGGAAGGCCGTCCTCTGCCCCGAGTTCAGCGCAAGCAACTCGGTATCGCCCCAGCGCAGCGTGCCGCGCGTGTGTTCGCTCAGACCCGCCAAGGCATAGAGAAACGTCGACTTTCCCGCGCCGGAAGGGCCACGTACGCCGATCAAGGCGCCGGCAGGCGCGGCAAAGCCAGGGATGCCCAGCAGAACGCGACCCGAAGGGTCTCGCACTTCCAGGCCAGAAATGGAAAGGGGCAGACCTGTCACGGCGACCTCAGGCAAAGGTGGAGTCGGACAGCCGCACCATGCTGACAAAGCCGGTCTCGGGGTCTTTCTTCGGCCCCAGTTCCAGCACGCCAGTGGCAACGATTTTGACGTTGTAGGGAACGGCATCGACGACGCGCTTGGTATAGACTGCGACGATGTCATTCGGCCACTCGGCCTCTGTTTCGCAGAAAGGGCAAACGGCCATGGGACGGCGGGTCAGGACAAAGAACATGCTCTCGGCCTTCAGCGGAGGCGCCATATATCCATCCACGGCAATCCTCTGCCCTTCGAGCTGATGCGCCAGATCAGCGATCGCCTTGCGGTCATAGAGGGTGCGCAGCTTGATCGGCTCCAGCGCGAGGGCGGGTCGCGCCAGGAAGGGGGTTGCCAGGGCAGAGGCGATAAGGCGGCGGCGGGTCAGCATGGGTCAAGCTCCAGGGTCAGGTCCTGTTCGGACAGGGTTTCCATCCAGCCGGACGGAATGAGGGGCCCCGACGCGGCGGAGCCCCTCGATTGTATCTGGTTAGTGTGGTTACTGAGCGTTGATCGCGTGGTTCATCACGTGGAAGATCACGTTCTGCTCGATGGTGCCACCGACCAGATGCGCCCAGGGGCCCTTGGCGTAGACAGCGACGTCCTCACCCGAGTGGGTTTCCGATTCCATCGGGATCAGTGCCTGCTGGAGGTAGTCGAGGTCCATCGCCTCTTCCTCGGTGACGTCAGGGCGGGAGCCGGAGAAGTCGTTGGAGCCTTCTGCCTGCTTCAGGATCGTGCCTGCACCGTTGGCGTAGGTGATGACCGAGTAGGGCTTGCCGTCGTCTGCCAGCGCCAGCTCGGCATCATATTTCACGTCGGTCTTGGACACCTTGTGGCAC
>JAYZYX010000328.1:0-9796 GCA_036139795.1 Pseudomonadota bacterium
ACGATGGCCGTTGTGCGCGTCCATATCAAAGCCATGACCCGCACCGAAAGCGCCGCCACCATCGCCTTTTATTTCGCAGTGATCTGCGCAGGGATCGGCCTGTGCACCCTGCCCTTCGGCTGGCCGCAACTCTCGACCCAAGACCTAACCCTGTTGATCGCTTCGGGCCTTCTGGGCGGCCTTGCCCATATCGCCAGCACCGAGGCCGTCGCCCGCGCACCTGTCTCCACTATCGCACCCTTCGACTTCACCGGTCTCATGTGGGCCATCGGCTTTGACGCGGCATTGTTCAGCGTCCTGCCCACTCCGCTGGCCATCGCAGGCATGGGCGCCATCCTGATCGCAGGGCTTCTGGTGATCGGTCAGGAACTGCGCCCCCGCACACCCTGAGCCAAAACAAAAGGCGCCCCCGAAGGAGCGCCCGTCTATCCGCTATTCCAGCAGTAATTAATGCACCGCCACCGGCGCCAGATCGTTCTGGCGGGCCAGTGCAAAGGCCCCGCGACGGTCTTTCACCAGCGCCAGACGGGTCCCTTGGGCATCATGCACCGCATACAAAGTCTCGGCACCATCGGCCTGTTCGCGGACCTCTTCGGGCAGGTCCGCCACACGCACGGGGCGCACGTAGACGATCTTGGTGTTTTCACCGCTCAGAAAATCGACTTTCGTATCCATGTATTACCCCTTCCTAATTTTGATCTCCTGCACCACGGTTTCGGGAACCGTACGGCGCAGATCGATGTGCAACAGGCCGTTCTCCATCGTAGCATCGCCGACCTCGACCCCATCCGCCAACACAAAACTGCGTTGGAACTGCCGCGCGGCGATCCCGCGATGCAAAAAGATGCGGCCTTCGCTGTCATCGCCCTGACGGCCACGAACCACCAACTGGCGATCCTCGACCGTGATGGACAGGTCATCCTCGCAGAACCCTGCAAGGGCCAGCGTGATCCGGTAGGACCGCTCCGATGTCTGTTCGATGTTGTAAGGGGGGTATCCTTCGTTCCCGCTTTTCGCGGTCCGCTCGACCAGCCGTTCCAGCTGTTCAAACCCCAACAGGTAGGGGTGCGCCCCCAAAGTCAATTTTGTCATCGACATGCCCTTTTATAAAGCGACCGTCAGTCAGGCCCCGAACCGGCAACCTGCGTCTTCATGTCAAATATGGGCAGTGCGTCTGCCCTTCGCAAGGGCTTTGCGAAACCTGACCCCTTTGATATATTCAGAGTCCAACAGTCTGGAAGCCAGTCATGAATGCCCCGAGCGACCTGTCCATGAAATCCGAAGATGTCCTGCGCTATGAGCTGGAGATCTTTAAGCAAAAGCACCGCGATCTGGACGAAGCCATCGCCGCCCTTCATGACAAAGGCACGGCAGACCAACTGACGCTGCAACGTCTCAAGCGTGAAAAACTGGGCCTCAAGGACCGGATCGCGCGGATTAACGACCTTCTCTATCCTGATATTATTGCGTGATCTAACGGTTCCGCTATAAGGCGCACTCTAGCTAAGAGGAGCGCCAATGAGCACACCCCGCGTAGGAATCATCATGGGCAGCCAGTCGGACTGGCCCACCATGAAAGAAGCCGCTGACATGCTGGATGCCCTCGGGATCGCGCATGAGGTCAAGATCGTCTCGGCCCACCGCACACCCGATCGCCTCTGGGATTACGGCAAAACCGCCGCAGACCGTGGTTTGCACGTGATTATCGCCGGTGCCGGCGGCGCTGCCCATTTGCCGGGCATGATGGCCTCGAAAACGCGCATTCCGGTGATTGGCGTTCCGGTCCAGACCAAAGCCCTGTCGGGCGTGGACAGCCTCTATTCGATCCTGCAAATGCCCCGCGGCTTCCCCGTTGCTACCATGGCCATCGGCGGCGCAGGTGCGGCAAACGCGGGCCTGATGGCCGCTGGCATTCTGGCGGTGAACGATCCCGAACTGGCAGCCCGTCTGGACAAATGGCGCGCGGACCTCTCGGCCTCTATCGCAGAGGAGCCCGTCCGTGACTGACGCCCTTCTTCCCGGCAGCACTATCGGCATTCTTGGCGGCGGCCAATTGGGGCGGATGCTGTCCCTTGCAGCAGCGCGCCTTGGCCTCAAGACCTCGGTCTATGAGCCCGACCCCAACGCCCCTGCCGGTCAGGTTTGCGACAAGCTGACCACCGCCTCTTACGACGATCTGGACGCCCTGCGCGCTTGGGCGGCAGATGTGGATGTCATCACCTATGAGTTTGAGAACATCCCCACCGATGCCCTCGACGCTCTTGAGGCGCTCAAGCCCATCCACCCCAACCGCCGCGCATTGGCCGTGTCGCAGGACCGCCTGACCGAAAAGGCCTTCCTCACCGATCTGGGCCTCAAAACCGCGCCCTTCGCAGCCGTGGATGACGCCGAGGATATGGCCGAGGCTCTGACCGAAATCGGCGCCCCCGCGATCCTGAAAACCCGCCGCTTCGGCTACGACGGCAAGGGTCAGGCCCGCATCAAAACCGCCGAGGACGCCGAACAGGCCCTCGCGGATATGAACGGCGCTCCCGCGATCTTCGAAGGTTTCGTGGACTTCAGCCATGAGGTCTCGGTCATCGCGGCCCGCGGCACCACCGGCGAAGTTGCCTGCTTCGATCCCGGTGAGAATGTCCATGTGAACGGCATCTTGCACACCACCACCGTCCCTGCCCGTCTCAGCGCCAAACAGCGCACGGACGCGGTCCTGCTGGCAGCGCAAATCCTGAACAAACTGGGCTACGTGGGTGTCATGGGGGTCGAGCTTTTCGTCACCCCTCAAGGCCTTGTGGTGAATGAAATCGCCCCCCGCGTACACAACTCGGGCCACTGGACCCAAGCTGGCTGCGCCGTGGACCAGTTCGAACAGCACATCCGCGCGGTTGCGGGCTGGCCCCTTGGCGACGGCCAGCGCTACGCCGATGTTGTGATGACCAACCTGATCGGGGACGACGCGCATACTTGGCCGGAGTTGGCGAAACAGCCGAACACCCAGATCCATCTCTACGGCAAAGCCGAAGCCCGCGCCGGACGCAAAATGGGCCACGTGAACCGGATCACCAAAGCATAGAGCAAAAGGCCCGCACACGCGGGCCTTTTTCATTTTGGCAGACTACGCCAGAAACCGCTGCGCCAGCGGATGGGTCAGATAGGTGATCTCGCCCCCCGCAATTGTCGCGCCCACACGTCCTGTCGCGGCATCAAAAATCACCAGATCGGCCCGCTTGCCGCTGGCGATCACACCGCGATCCTCCAGCCCAAGCGCCCGCGCCGGTCCTTCCGACAACAGCCGCCACGCGCTGGCCAAATCGCATATTCCCTCTTCCACCAAAGACAGCGCCGCATAGCGCGGGCTGGGATAGTGGTAGTCCGAGGCCAAGGCATCGCACAGACCCAGACGCACGATCTCTCGCGCGCTGACATTGCCCGCATGACTGGCCCCGCGCACGATATTCGGCGCGCCCATGACAACCACCTCATCATGATCCCGTGCCGCTTGCGCCGCCTCAATGCTCTCGGGAAACTCGCTGACCTTGGCGCCCAAGGCACGGCCCTCTGCGCGATCTTCGGCGCTGCCATCGTCGTGACTGCCAAGGCGCACGCCCCGCGCCAATAGCTTTTCCGCCATCTCCGCCAAGGCCGCAGGCACCTTGTCGACCTGAGCATGAAGACGCTGCATCAGCGCCAGATGTGCCTCGGGACTGCGGCCCGATTTCAGCGCCTGCCCTGTCAAACGCGGTGGCTTGCGCCCCTGCGCCAAGCGGTCATGGGGCAAGTGATCGTTGAACACCACATAGCCGATCCCCGCCCGATCAATCAGCGCTAGCGCCTCGTCGAACCGCTCGATCAGGTTGGTTTCCAGCCGCAATTGCAGCCGCAAATCGGTCGAAACCTGCGACGCCGCCACAAGCCAAGCATCCACCAGCTTTTCGGCAAACTCAGGGCCACGCATGCCCCCTTCCCAGCTAAAGAACTGGGCCAGCACGGCGGTCGTGATCCCGTTCGCAGCCAGTTCGGCCTCAACCGCGATCAAGCCGTTCTCCATCGCTGTCAGCGCCCCGCGCCGCACGGCCACATGACGCTCGAACCCGTCGCCATGCACATCCACGATACCGGGCGCTAGGGTCCAGCCGCTCAGGTCCACGCGCCGCCCCTCGGTCTGATCCACGATCAGACCATCTGCAACGCTCACATCCTGCGCGGCCACCCCATCGGGGCCAATCACCTGCGCACCGGCAAATATCCAAGACTGCTTTGTCATAGCGCTCTCTTGCCCTGCCCCGCGTCCCTCGGCAAGAGTGAGCGTAGCGAAGAAAGGCCGATCATGAGACACAAGACCCCCCGCATCGCCACACGCGCCGTTCTGCTCCACCAAGACCGCCTGCTGCTGGTTAACGCATGGCCGGACGGAAAAAGCGATCTGTGGTGTGCCCCCGGCGGCGGCGTCCAGATCGGCACCAGCCTACCCGACAACCTTGCCCGCGAAATCCATGAGGAAACCGGCCTGTACATCGCTGTCGGCGCGCCCTGCCTGATCAACGAATTCCACGACCCGAAAAGCGGCTTTCACCAGATCGAGGTGTTCTTTCGCTGCTCAACCCCTGACCCCGAGATCGACCCCGCTTGGCGCGATCCCGAAGGCGTGGTGACCGACCGCCGCTGGGTCACCGAACCGCAGGCCCGCCGCCTGCGTCTCAAACCCGACAGCCTGATCGACGTGGCCTTCGGCACAGGCGGCCTTACCTACGACCCGCTCGAACCGATCCAGCACTAAGCGACAGCGCCACACCGCCAAGCACCAGCGCCCCCGCAAGCATCAGGCGCAAAGATGGCACCTCGGCCAGCAACAGCGCCCCGCCAAGACCCGCAATCACCGGCACCGTCAGCTGCGCCACCGCCGCCCGCGCGGCCCCCAATCGCGGCACCAGCTGATACCACAGGGCATAGCCTAATCCGGACGTAATCGCCCCCGATACGCAGGCCAGAACCGCCCCGCGTGCCGTGACATCCCCGCCGTTGATGACCCACGCCAAGCCCGCCAACGGTGCCGCCAGTACAAAGTTCGCCGCCGTTCCAGCGGTCGCCTCCCGCTCATGCCGGCCCGCCAGCGTATACAGCCCCCAAGCCACACCGGCACCCGCCATCAACAAAGCCGGTCCCAACGTCACAGCGCTGCCCCCCGGGCTCAGCAACCAGACCAGGCCGCCAAAGGCCACCGCCGCCCCGATCCACCGCATCAACGGCACGTCTTCGCGCCGCAGCACTGCGGCCAGAAACATGGTGATCTGCACCATCCCGAACAAAAGCAAGGCCCCTAAGCCAGCATCCAGCGCCTCATAGGCCAGCGAAAAGCACAGGGCATAGCCCAACAACGCCAACACACCGGTGACCCGCGGCCCCTGCCGCCAAGGCATCGCGCCTCCGCGCAGCCGCACCAGCGCCCATAGCACCACTGCCCCAGACATCAACCGCACTGCAGCAAAGCCCATCGCGGACATGCCAGCTCCATCCACAGCCATCCGGTTCAGCACCGAATTGGCCGCGAAAGCCACCATCACCACCGCTGTCAGCACAAAGAACCGCATCGCGCCCTCAATCAGCCAAAAGCTTTGGGATAAACCAAATCGCCGTCCAGCACGCCCGCGCCTCCAGCAACCAGCGTATGGGAGATGTCATAAGGCGTCGTCAGACCCGCGGCCCGCGCGGCAGAAAACCCGCACCGCTCATAAAACGGCACATCCCCTAGCACGACAACCACCTCGCCCGAGGCCTCGGCCCATGCCGCAAGCTGCCCGACAAACCGCCGGCCATGCCCGCGCCCTTGCCAGTCCGGATCAATCGCGACGGGGGCCAAACACAACCAGCCCTTGGGCCCGCGCATCCGCGACAAGGCGTAGTAACCCACCACACCATCATCCGAAGGCAGCACCATCTCACCGGCCATATCTCCGGACCGGCGCAAGGCCTCAACCAGCCGCGCCTCATCGGGCCCCTTGAAAGCCCGCTCCAGCAAAGCAGCAACTTCGGCCTCTTCCCCGCGCTTCATTTCCCGCGCGAACCTCGGCATCTTCAGCATCCCGCCCCCTGCTTCTTTATTGCCAAAATACTCAACGGCACCACCTGACCATAGAAACGGCGCAAAAGAAAAGGGCGCCCCGCAGGACGCCCTCTCCGTAATTCCGATAAACGGCAGATTACATCATGCCGCCCATGCCGCCCATGTCGGGCATTGCAGGCGCGCCGCCGTCTTTCGCCGGCTTGTCTGCAACCATGGCTTCGGTGGTGATCAGCAGGCCAGCAACCGATGCCGCATCTTCCAGAGCGGTACGGGTCACTTTGGCGGGGTCGATCACGCCGAACTTGAACATGTCGCCATATTCATCGGTCTGAGCGTTGTAGCCGAACTTCAGGTCTTCGCTTTCGCGGACTTTGCCAGCAACAACCGAGCCGTCAACGCCTGCGTTTTCAGCGATCTGGCGCAGCGGTGCTTCCAGAGCCTTACGGACGATTGCAACACCGGCGTTCTGGTCGGCGTTCGCGCCTTCCACACCTGCCAGCGACTTGCCAGCCTGAACCAGAGCAACACCACCGCCAACGACGATGCCTTCCTGAACAGCAGCGCGAGTTGCGTTCAGCGCGTCATCAACGCGGTCTTTACGCTCTTTCACTTCAACTTCAGTCATGCCGCCGACGCGGATCACAGCAACACCGCCTGCCAGTTTGGCAACGCGCTCTTGCAGCTTCTCACGGTCGTAATCCGACGAGGTCTCTTCGATCTGGTTGCGGATCTGGCCAACGCGGGCTTCGATCTCGGCTTTGTCGCCTGCACCGTCAACGATGGTGGTTTCGTCTTTGCTGATCTGGATTTTCTTGGCGTTGCCAAGCATGTCCATGGTCACCGATTCCAGCTTCATGCCCAGATCTTCGCTGATGACCTGACCACCGGTCAGGATCGCGATGTCCTGCAGCATTGCCTTACGACGATCGCCGAAGCCGGGTGCCTTAACAGCAGCAATTTTCAGGCCGCCGCGCAGTTTGTTGACAACCAGAGTTGCCAGCGCTTCGCCTTCTACGTCCTCTGCGATGATCAGCAGGGGCTTCTGGCTCTGGATCACCTGCTCCAGCAGGGGAACCATCGGCTGCAGCGACGACAGCTTCTTCTCGTGCAGCAGAACCATGCAGTCTTCCAGCTCGGCAATCATCTTGTCCGAGTTGGTCACGAAGTAGGGCGACAGGTAGCCACGGTCGAACTGCATACCTTCGACGACGTCGGTCTCGGTTTCCAGACCTTTGTTCTCTTCGACGGTGATAACGCCTTCGTTGCCAACCTTCTGCATCGCGTCTGCGATCTGACGGCCGATTTCTGCTTCGCCGTTGGCCGAGATGGTGCCAACCTGAGCAACTTCTTCGGTGCCTTCAACGGGACGGGCAGCTGCCTTGATCGCTTCGACGACTTTGGCGGTTGCCAGGTCGATGCCGCGCTTCAGGTCCATCGGGTTCATGCCAGCTGCAACAGCTTTCATGCCTTCTTTGACGATTGCCTGCGCCAGAACAGTCGCGGTGGTGGTGCCGTCACCTGCTTCGTCGTTGGTACGCGAAGCAACTTCTTTCACCATCTGGGCGCCCATGTTCTCGAACTTGTCTTCCAGCTCGATCTCTTTGGCAACCGAAACACCGTCTTTGGTGATGCGGGGCGCGCCGAACGACTTTTCCAGAACCACGTTACGGCCTTTGGGGCCCAGGGTCACTTTCACGGCGTCTGCAAGGATGTTCACACCCTTCAGCATACGGTTACGGGCGTCGGTGTTAAACTTGACGTCTTTAGCAGCCATTGTGCTTTTCCTCGTCTGAATATGTTTCGATTAGAAGGCGGACGATCAGGCGATAACGCCCAGGATGTCGCTTTCCTTCATGATCAGCAGTTCTTTGCCGTCGACGGTCACTTCGGTGCCCGACCACTTGCCGAACAGAACGCGGTCGCCAGCTTTCACATCCAGCTCGACGCGTGCGCCTTTGTCATCGCGGACGCCGGCGCCAACTGCGACAACTTCACCCTCTGCGGGCTTCTCTTTCGCGCTATCGGGAATGATCAGACCACCTGCGGTTTTTTCTTCGCTCTCAACGCGACGGACCAGCACACGGTCATGAAGCGGGGTAAATGCCATCTCTGAGGCTCCTTGGCTCAAAGTTAAATCCTGTTGGGTCCCCGGCCAATCCCGGGGCGTTATCACTCACCCTCCGTGAGTGCTAACGAGGGGAAGCTAGGTATCGCAAAGATCAGAGTCAAGCACCCCATGCGAAGAATTTTCGCTACTTTTCCGGTCTCATTCCCGATTGGCGGATTGAGCGCCCACCCCCATCGCCTTACCTTCTGCCTAAAGATAAGGGGTCCTTGTATGCGTTCAATTCTTCTCGGCCTGATCAGCGGCATCGTGCTGGCCACCAATGCCGCCGCCACCTGCGGCAATGGTCCTGCCCTGACCGATTACCTCAGCCCCGAAGAATATGAACAACTGACGGAAATTACGTCCGAAACGGTAAATGGCACCGGCATCCTGTGGCAGGCCACGCGGGGGGATCAGTCCCTGATCATCGTGGGTACCCTGCATATCTCGGACCCGCGCCATGCCCGCACCATGGCCAAGCTGCGCCCCTTGATCCGCAGATCGGATTTCGTCCTGCTAGAGGCGACATCCGACGAAGAGGCCCGCCTGAAAGACGCCATCGCCCATGAACCGACCTTCGTTTTCAACCCCGACGGCCCCACCCTGCCCGACCAGCTGGAAGAAGAGGTCTGGACCCAGCTGCGCGCCGCCATGAACGCCCGCGGCATCCCTTCGCCGCTGATTGCCAAGATGAAACCGTGGTACGTGGCCATGCTGCTTTCAGTGCCGCCCTGCGCCATGCAGATGATGGCCACGGGCGACGGCGGGCTGGATAAACTGGTGGAACAGATCGCTGACAAGAACCAGATTCTGCGCGGCCCGCTAGAGGACTGGCGCACGCTCTTCCGCATTTTCGAAAGCATTCCCGAAGATGAACAATTGGACTTCCTGCGCCTCTCGCTGACCCCCGACGCCCAATCGCCCGAGGCATTTACCGCCCTGCTGGACGCCTACTTCCGCGAAGACCACGCCACCGCGTGGGCACTGTCCACGGTGCTGGCCTACCGCGACACCACCCGCCCCGCAGAAGAGATTGCCGAGGATCTGAAAATCACCGAAGACCTGCTGCTGACGTCGCGCAACCACAAATGGATGCCCGAAATCTTGCGTGCGGCCGAGACCTTCGATCAAACCGTCGTCGCAGTTGGCGCTGCCCATCTGATCGGGCAAGAGGGCATCCTGTCCTTGCTTGCAGCCGAAGGGTTCAGCATCAGCCGCATCCCCTTGTAAGCCCCGCTCGCAGACTGCGGCCTCACACCAAACAGCCAGCACCAAAGTTGTGACAACCTGTCCACCACGCTCTGGTGACAATGGCACCGCGCAGCCATATAACGCACGCGACAAAACTCATGCTCCGAGGAAATTTCCAATGACGACACTCGTTTTCGGCCACAAAGCCCCTGACACCGACTCGACCGGTAGCCCGATCATCTGGTCGTGGTACCTGAACGAAGTAAAAGGCATCGCCGCATCCCCCCGCCTTCTGGGCGAGCCGAACACCGAAGCCGCCTTTGTCCTGACCCGCTGGAATCTGGACAAGCCGGAAATCATCTCGGACGTGGCCGCCGACACCCCCGTCGTCATCGTGGACACCAACAACCCCGCCGAGCTGCCTGCAGGCATCAATGACG
>JAYZYX010000329.1:0-6858 GCA_036139795.1 Pseudomonadota bacterium
GTGAGGGCTGCGGCATGACTGGGGGCGGGCAGGTTCAATTGGGATCCGAAAATCGTAATCCGCTGCGGACTGACACGCAGCAACAGGAAAAATCCGGCCAGCGCACCCAAAAGCAGGATGCCCGTGGCGGTCTCTACGCCGCCAGAAATGGGCAATATGGCGGAAATTCCGCTTGGATGGGCGATGAAAAGCCCCCCGAGAACCAGCACCAAACCGCAGAAAAAGCCGCTCCAGGAGTAGGCGATCAGCAGCGCCACGCGGGGAAAGTCCAGCCCGTAGCCCGCAAAGACACGATACCGCACTGCCGCGCCCGTGACATATGAGAACCCTAGCAGGTTCGACAGGGCATAGCCCGTGGCGCAGGTGATGGCCGCGATCCGAGTGGGAATCGCACCGGGTGCCACGGCTCGGGCAGCAATGACATCATAGAGCGAGATTGCGGCGAAACTGGCCACTGTCGCCAGAATGGCAAATGCAATGGCGTGTGGGCTTGTGGCAGCAAGATCGGCACGGATGTCACGCAGATGCACATCGCCGGATAGGCGGTGTAGTACGATGGTCGCGATCACCACGATCGCAAGCGGAAGTGCCGCACGGAACAGAGGATGTCCCGTCAGCGCAATCAAACGGTTAAGCCGCGGATCAGGGGCGGTTTCGCTCATGGCGGCTTTCCTCCAACAGGTCGATCTGGATTTTCTGTAATTCTGCCAGCTTCTCCCACTGGTGGGCAAGTTGATGGTCGATTTTCTCGTGCAGTTGCCGGATTTCCAACTCGGCCTTGAGGTTGACGCGATAGTCGTTCTCGGCGCGCAGACGGTCTTTCTGTTCCTGACGGCGCTGGCTCATCATGATGACCGGTGCTTGGAGGGCGGCGAGCGACGACAGCACGAGGTTCAAAAGGATGAAGGGGTAGGGGTCGAAAGGCTTTTGGAAAACATGTGCCACGTTGACGCCCATCCATAGGATCAGCACCGCAAGAAACCCGAGGATGAATGTCCAGCTTCCGCCGAAAGCGGCGACGCGGTCCGCGACCCGGTCTCCCAGCGTCATTCGCGCGGGCGCCTCTTCGGCGATGTTCTGGGTGACAAGCTGGTGCGCCGAAAGGGCGGCAACCACCTGACGGTCGATTTCGCCCAACTCGCCCCGTTCTTCTTCAAGCAAAGCTTCAACATAGGCACGCCTTGCCGCAGACAGGTCCTCCTGGCAGATATAGGCCCCTTCCGCCCAACCGGGATGCGCTGCCTCGATCAACCGCGAGACCCCGGGACGCACGGCGACCCAGGGCTGCATAGCGCGAACCGAATGGGATTTTCCGCAGACGTGGCACGTCTGTTTCGTCGCTTGCGTCTTCGTCATTGGACAGCGGGTCTCATGGAGGCACGCAGTGCCAGAAGCGCCGCGCCGGTGGTCAGGAAGTTCACGCCAATGAGGAGACCGAGAAGCCAGGCCGCTGTTCCAGGCCAGCCAACAAGGACCACCAGTCCCAGGGCAAGTGCTGCAGCGCCGCTGGCAGCCATCCAGATCCAACCCTTGGCATGGCGGCTGAGGCGCAAGGCGAAGAGAATCGAGAAGACACCTTCGATCAGGAACCCGGCCACTACGAAGAGCGTCATCAGCTCGGCGCCGACTCCCGGAAAAATCAGAAACATCAGACCGAGTATCGCGACGAAGCCAAAGGCTGTGGCCGAGAACTTCCATTCAGGAAGGTCTCTGAGCGACAGCGACATCCACAGCCCCAGTCCGCCCCAGAATAGGAGCGTGGCCGCCACCAAAAGCGTGGCAGCGAGGGTGGCTGCGGCAGGCAGGAGTATCGACAGCGCTCCGAGCAGCAGGAAGCTGGCCGCAAGCCATCCCAGACTGGCTCTTATGTCTCGGACTTGCTGACCGTCGACGAATAAATGCGTGGCCATCGAAGTGTTTCCTTTCGACTGAATGGCGGACGTGTTCGCACCTTATTACACCGGACCCGGTCACCAGCCTTGGGCGAACCTTACAAATTCTTAAATGGCGAAAATCGCTGCGCTGTGCAAAATAATGCTGTTGTAGGAAAAGGACCGATATGACCTTGAAGATCATGCTGGCAGAGGACGATCCCAAGCTTGCGGACTACATCCGCGCGGGGCTCGAGGAAGAAGGTCACAGCGTCGAGCATTTCGCCGATGGCCGCGATGCGCTGACCTATTGCCTCTACAATTCCTGTGATCTTGCCATCCTAGACCGGATGATGCCGGGCATGGACGGGCTGTCGGTGGTCAAGGCGATGCGTGCGGCGGGGTCCGAGATGCCGGTGATCTTCCTCACCGGTTTGGCGGATGTCGATCACCGGGTCGAGGGGCTGGCGGCTGGCGGTGACGATTACCTGACCAAACCTTTCCATTTCTCAGAGTTGAAGGCGCGGATCGCGGCGCTGACCCGGCGGCGCACCACCCATGTCGAGGTGAACACGCTCAAGGTCCATGATCTTGAGCTTGACCTTCTGGCGCGCACTGCGCTGCGGCAGGGTCAGGTGATCGAGTTGCAGACAAAGGAATACCAGTTGCTTGAGGCGTTGATGCGCAATGCCGGCCGCGTTCTGACGCGCACGATGCTGCTGGAGAAGATCTGGAACTTCAGTTTCGAGCCCAATACGACTGTGCTTGAAACCCACATGAGCCGACTGCGCGCCAAGGTCGACAAGCCGTTCGATGTGGCCCTGATCCACACCATCCGCAATACCGGCTATTCGATTCATGGACCGCGGTGACATCCTATCAGGAAACGCCTTCAAGGCGGTGTTGCAGGGCGCGGTTGTCTTTCTTGTCGTCCTTTTCGTCATGGCTTTTTTCAGCCTTCGGCTGATCGACCGCACGCTGACCGCAGAGATACAGTCGCGGGTGCTCGAAATGGCAGCGGCGATGGTGGAGTTGTCCGACACCGATGAGACCATCGACCTTGCCGAGCGGGTCGGCGTTATTACCCGCGGTGCGGCGGGCCAGACCTTGGCCTATGCACTTTTCGACAAGGACGGCACACATATTGCGGGGAACACGATTGCCCGTCCCGAACTGGGCGACTGGATTCACGTTCCCCTCACGCTTGACCTGCCTTCGGGCAGCGTAGCGCAAGAAACTGAGCACATGTTTCTTCTGCATGCGGTTCCCGCGGCAGATCGGACCCTTGTGGTCGGGCGCAGTACCGAATTTATCGCGTCAGCGAAACACACGGCGATCCGCGGGTTTGCGCTGACCGGCTTTGTTGTCGTACTTGCTATGCTGGGGATCGGTTATGTCCTGAGCCAGCGTAGCCAGTCCGCGCTTGAGCATATCGAGGCGGCCCTCGACGAGGTCTCGCAGGGCGCGATCGCAGCCCGCATCAACGTCGGGACCGGAAACGGACAGATCGACCGTATCGCGCACCGGATCAACGCCCATCTGGACCAGCTTGATGCGCTGTTCCGCCAGACCCAGCGGACGGCGGTATCTGTTGCCCATGACCTGCGTAGGCCACTGGCCCGCGCGACGTTACAGATGGAGCGGGCGCTGGCCCAAGTCGAGGCGGGCAGGGATGCGCGTGGCGATATCGAGAAGTCACTGGCGGATCTGGCGCAATTGCAAAGTGTCATCGCCTCGATTTTGCGGATCGCGCGGATTGAAAGCGGTGAGTTGGGGGCAATGAGGCCCTTCGACCTGCGTGCGGTGCTTGATGAGTTGGCCGAGACCTTCGCGCCGGTGGCCGAGGACGGGGCACAGCAACTGATATATGCCCCTAGCGCGACGCCGCTTATGGTTCAGGGCGACCCCGAGATGCTGGCGCAGCTTGTTGTAAACCTTGTGCAAAACGCGATCACGCACGCTGGGGGTGGCGCGACAATCCGGCTTGAGACCGACGATGCGGACGATGCCGTGACCCTGAGCGTTGCCGACAACGGTCCGGGTATCCCGCCCGATCTGCTGGACAAGGTCTTTGAGCCTTTCTTTCGGGCTGACACGTCACGGTCGATGGATGGTAGTGGCCTTGGGCTTGCCTTGGTTAAGGTTATCGCGGACCGCCACGGCGGAACGCTTGCCTTAGAGAACGCCAATCCCGGTCTGCGGGTAACCTTTCGTTTACCGAAGCTTGCGATTTCGTAAACTTCGGCTCAGGCCTGCGCAGACTGGTCATGCAAAACTCCTCATCAATCGCAGCTTCGCGATTTTCGAGGACTGTTTCATGAAACGCGTCACTTTTTTCCTCCTGCTTGTTGCCGCGGTCGCCGTGGCGTTAGGGCCTGCAATCAGATCTATTGCGGCAACGCCAAATAGCGCTTCGCTGCGATATGGGATGCAGCTCCAAATGCCGAGGACTGCTTCCGAGGCGCTGGCGCACAAACGCGCCATCGTCGTGCACAGCGACAATCCCGGCGAGATGTCAGCGCAGCATGACGTCAAATAACGATGCCAGTGGCGGCCGCGATCTGGTCCGGCCGTCGTGACAACTTCGCATTCCCCCAAGCACCCTCTGCAAGATCCCCCCAATTATGGGGACAACAAGGACGACCTAAATGACTATTAAGACCCTGATTGAACGTCAAAATCACAAGCATCAGCCCTTCTGTACCTCCGATATCACCGTGTTCGATGCAGCCGTGGCGATTGCCGAACTTGATGTGAACGCCCTTGCAATCGTCGATGACGGCGAACTCAAAGGGATCATCACCGATCACGATGTTCTGCGCTGTCTGGTCGACTCCGGCCCTGCGTTCAACGAGCAGATCGTGCGGGAGTGGATGACGCCCAGGCCGATCACCTGCACGGTAGACACTGGGCTGGCGGATGCCCTGAAGCTGATGGCCGGACGCGGAATTCGCCATCTGCCGGTCTTGGAGAACGGTCGCGTGAAGTCCGTTATCAGCAGCAAGGAACTGTTGACGCGTATCCATGAAGACGACGAATTGGAAATCAGCGTTCTAAGGGACATGGCCCGCGCGGGTCGCGTGGCGCACGCCTGATCCCATATCCGGTTTCGGTATGATTTGAATGGCAGCGGCGGGGACCAGTGTCCCCGCCGCTTCAGTTTTCTGGGCAAGCCAAGGCTTTGGAGCCGCGCGCGGGGCGCGCGAGGTTTATCACTAGGACGGCAGGGTCGCGTCCTGCGGCCGCGCGCGGGACAGACCCTCGGGCACGGCCAGGCCGAGCGACAGGTAGATTTGCATGAGGTCGTCGGCGCTCATGTCAGGCACCGGTCGGACCGCCTCGACGGGGACCATCAGCAACCCGCCAGACATGGGCACCGGCGCGGTCGGCACATAGACCATCCGCCGCTGTTCGCCGTCGACGATATAGATCTCGTGCGAGGTCAGCAGGCCCAATAGATCAACGCCCATCGGCCCGCCAAGCCTGCAACTGACGACGGACAAGCCGCTCAGCTCGGTATCGGGGGCTTCGGACAGCAGGCGTACGACCTGCGCTACAGGTTTGTAGATGCCGCGCACAATGGGGAACCGCCCGACAAGCCTGTCGATCGCACCCGAGAGCGCAGCACGCGCCCCCGTACGCGCCACCAAACCCAGACCCCAGACCAGTAGAACCGCGCCGGTCAGGCCGATCAGGAAGGCGACCGTCTGATGATTGGTCCCCACAACGCCAGAGCCGACCGCCGAGAGAAGTTGCCCGAACCATGACCCGGGGCCGATGAGCCTCGAAATCCACCCCGCAAGCCAGCCCAGAATGGCGAAGGTCAGGGCTAGCGGCAGCAGAACCAGCAGTCCGGCGACAAAGGTCGATGCCGGGCCAGAGATAGCAGTGAGAAAAGATTTTGCACTCATTGAAGGGCAGTCCTGTCTTCTATTCGGCGCCTTAGTGCGCCATTGCGGGTGCGTCCGCGCTGATGGTCGGGCGCGTCATCACCAGCGCCAGCGGCAACATTGCGAAGGCCGCGATGCCCGACAACAAAAACGCGTCCTGAAAGGCCAGCATCGTTGCCTGCCGCAGCACTTCGCTGGATACCTGTGCCGCTGCCTCGGCGCTTTGTGGCGAAAGGCCAAGCGGCGCGAGGTAATCTGTCAGGGCGCGGTCGAAAGGCGTCAGCCCCGAGACAAGCGTTGCGTAGTGAAAGCTTGTGCGTTGCGCGACCTGCCAGCCGATGATGGCGATCCCGATCGACGAGCCAAGCGACCTCGTCACACCGTAAAGACCGGACGCTTCGTCCTGCTTGTCGGCGGTCACGTTCTGGAAGGCGAGCGTTGACATCGGCACGAAGAACAGCCCCATCCCCAGACCGGAGACCACTCCTGGCCAGGCAAGATCCCAGAATCCGGCGTCAAGATTGAGCCAGCCGAGCATCACGTTGCCGTAGCCCGTGAGCACAAGCCCCAAGACCATCAGCACGCGCGGATCGAAGCGTTTCGACAGTACGGCGCCGGTGATCACCATTGAAAAACCGGCCGCCAACCCGCGCGGCATGAACAGCAAACCTGCTTCGATAATGGGATAGCCCAAGAGGCCCTGCACGAAGAGCGGCAGGATCGCGATGGACCCGAACATCGCCACGCCAAAACCCATGATCGCAACGTTCGCAGCGGCGAAGCTGCGGTCACGCAGGATCGCAAAGTCGACGATATTCTCGCGCAGGCTCCAGCCCCGCCAGACGAAAATAACACCCGTAGCAAGGGCGATGAGGGCGGTTATCTGGATCAGCTTCGACGCGAACCATTCCCGGCTTTCGCCAAGATCGAGCGTCATTTGTAGCGCGCCAATGGCGGTGACCATCAAGGCAAGCCCGATCCAGTCCACGTGCACCTCACGGATGTCCTCTTTGGGCAGTTCGCCCATGATCATGCTTAGTGCCAGTGCGGCGATGGGCAGGTTGACGTAAAAGACTGCCCGCCATGAGAAGTGCTCG
>JAYZYX010000330.1:0-14030 GCA_036139795.1 Pseudomonadota bacterium
CCCTGCCGCCGGTCGGTCGTGCGTATTCCCGCGCCGGGTGGGGCCTTCACCCGCCACTGGCCCTTTGTCGATACACCGGACGAGCGTTGGTACGCCAAGCCCGATGCGGGGCATCTGCTGGTCTCACCGGGGGACGAAGAGCCCTCTGCTCCGTCAGATGCCTACCCAGACGAAATGGTGCTGGCCGAAGGGCTGGCCCGCTATGAAGACATGGTGACCGAACCTGTCACCCGCGTGCTGAACAACTGGGCCGGTCTGCGCACATTCGCCCGCGACCGCAGCCCTGTGATCGGCTTTGACCCGCAGGACGGCGGCTTTTTCTGGCTGGCGGGACAAGGGGGCTATGGCTTTCAGACCGCTCCGGCGGCCAGTGATCTGGTGGCCGATCTGATCATCGGGCGCAATTCCTCGTTGCCCAGTCAGGTTGTGCGTGCCTTGTCGCCGGATCGTCTGAAAGATTGATCCGGATCAAAGTATTACTGCCTCACTCATGTTTTCTGGCCGCAAACACATGCGAAAGGCAGAATACTATGAGCTTCACCGACAAGATCGAAGACACCCGCGATCAACTCCGCGCCCTGAACAAGGCCATCCCCGAAGTGACCCGCGGCTTTGGCGGTCTGAGCAAGGCGGTAAAAGCCGACGGGGCACTGGAATTCAAAACCAAAGAGTTTGTGGCCCTTGGCATCGCTGTCGCCACCAAATGCGAGGCCTGCATCACCCTGCACGTTGAGGCGCTGCTGAAATGCGGAGCCACCCGTGAAGAGGTTGCGGACTGTCTTGGCATGTCAATCCAGATGGGTGGCGGGCCTTCGATGATGTATGCGGCCAAGGCGTTGGCGTGCTACGACGAATTTTCCGAAAAAGTTTGATATTCCGACGACGGAATGTGTAACGCATTCCGTATTACGAATATCTACACTGATTGAGGATTACAAAATGACCCTGCCCCGTATCGCTTTCGCTCTGCCTCTGGTTCTGGCCGCTGGCACCGCTTTCGCAGCCCCCGGTGCGCATTTCATCGAAAACTGGGATTTGGACAGCGACGGTCAGGTGACCTTGGCCGAGGCCGAAGAGCGCCGCGGCGATGTTTTCTACACCTTCGATGCCAATGAAGACGGCTTCATCGATGGTGAAGAATACAAGCTGTTCGACGAGGCCCGCGCCAACGACATGGCCAATGAACCCGGCCACGGTCAGGGCAAAGGCCAAGGGGGCATGCAGAATGCCGAAGGCGGCATGCATCTGGTGTTCAATGACACCGATGGCGATGGAAAAGTCAGCCGCGACGAATTCGTGACCCGCACCAAGGACTGGATCGCGATGATGGATCGCAACACCGATGGCATTGTGACCTCGGACGATTTCGGTCGACAGTAAGCCGCAGCGATAGCTGTACAGAAAAAAGAAAACCCGCGCGAATTGCTTCGCGCGGGTCGTTTTGTGAGTAGTGAGTAGTGAGCAGTTTAGCCGTCTTTACGGATGGTCTCGTTCTTGCTGTCGTAGGGGCTGTCTACGGTGATTTCAGCATCCCACAGCTGGTTACGGATTTTCACCTTCAGCTTGGTGCCAGCCTCAGCGAATTCCGGCTTCACATAGGCCATGCCGATAGACTTGCCGAACGCGACCGAATAGCCACCCGAGGTCAGACGACCGATCTTGGTGTCGCCCGAGTACAGCGCTTCGCGGCCCCACGGATCAGCATCTTCCGGACCGTCGATCAGAACGGTAACGCACTTGCTGCGGACGCCTTTGGCTTCCATCGCGGCCTTGCCACGGAACTCTTTAGACAGGTCCACAAAGCGGGGCAGATCAGCCTCAAGCGGGGTCGCGTCACGGCCAAGCTCGTTGCCGAAGGCGCGGTAGGATTTCTCCTGACGCAGCCAGTTCTGCGCGCGGGCGCCAACCCACTTCATGTCAAACTCGGCACCGGCTTTTTCCAAGAGGTCGAACAGGTAGTTCTGCATCTCGATCGGGTGGTGCAGTTCCCAACCAAGCTCACCGGTGTAGGCCACGCGGATCGCGTTGACGGGGCACATGCCCAGTTCGATCTGGCGGGCCGACAGCCACGGGAAGCGCTTGTTCGACAGGGCAGTCGCAGGGTCTGCATCCTTGATGATCTTGTTCAGAACATCACGCGATTTGGGACCAGCGATGGCGAAGACGCCCCACTGAGTGGTCACGTCCTGCACGTCGATACGCCCAAACTCGGCCTCTTTGTCCTGAACCGATTTTATCAGGAAGTCCTGATCGTATTCGTGCCACGCACCGGCCGAGACCAGATAGTATTCGTCATCCTTCAGACGCACGATGGTGTATTCGGTGCGGACGGTGCCCGCATCGGTCAGCGCGTAGGTCAGGTTGATGCGGCCGGTCTTGGGCAGCTTGTTACAGGTGAACCAGTCAAGGAACGCAGTCGCACCGGGGCCTTTGACGATGTGCTTTGTGAAGGCGGTTGCGTCCACAACGCCCACGCCTTCGCGGATCGCTTTGGCTTCATTCACAGCGTACTGCCACCAGCCACCACGGCGGAAGCTGCGGGCATCGTGGTCAAAGTTATCTGCCGCATCCAGCGGGCCAAAGTAGTTGGGACGTTCAAAGCCGTTCACTACGCCGAATTGGGCACCACGCGATTTCTGACGCTCATAGGCGGGACCGGTCCGCAGGGGACGGCAGGCCTCACGCTCTTCATCGGGGTGGTGCAGGATGTAGACGTGCTCATAGCACTCTTCGTTCTTGCGGGCCGCGTATTCGGTGGTCATCCACTTCTGGCCGAAACGCTTGGGGTCCAGCGAGGCCATGTCGATCTCGGCTTCGCCATCGACCATCATCTGGGCCAGATAGTAGCCGGTGCCGCCAGCGGCGGTGATACCAAAGCTGAAGCCTTCGGCCAGCCACATGTTGCGCAGGCCCGGTGCGGGCCCAACCAGCGGGTTGCCATCGGGCGTGTAGCAGATCGGGCCGTTGAAATCGTCCTTCAGGCCAACTTCCTCGGTCGAGGGGATACGCTCGATCATGGCCATGTATTCTTCTTCAATCCGCTCCAGATCCAGCGGGAAGAGGTCGGCACGGAAGCTGTCCGGTACGCCATATTCAAAGCAGGCAGGTGCGCCACGCTCATAGGGGCCAAGAATCCAGCCGCCGCGCTCTTCGCGGACGTACCACTTGGCGTCAGCATCACGCAGAACGGGATGCTCGCCATGGGTCTTGCGGTATTCGACCAGCGCGGGATCGGGCTCGGTCACGATGAACTGGTGCTCGACGGGGATGGCGGGCATTTTGATCCCCAGCATCTTGGCGGTGCGCTGTGCATGGTTGCCGGTACAGGTCACCACATGTTCGGCGCGGATTTCGAACTTTTCGTCGCCGGGAACAAGGTTGCCGCCCTTTTCCACCATGATGGTTCCGCGCACGATCCAGTCGGTACCGGTCCATTCATAATCATCCACCTGACACTTGCGGTAGATTTCTACGCCGCGCTGACGGGCGCCCTTGGCCATCGCCTGCGTTACGTCCGCGGGGTTAATGTAGCCGTCGGTCGGGTGATAGATCGCGCCTTTCAGACCTTCGACGTTCACCAGCGGCCAACGCTCTTTGATCTGCTCGGGGGTCAGGAATTCATAGGGCACGCCCACGGTCTCGGCGGTCGAGGCGTAGAGCATGTATTCATCCATACGCTCTTGGGTGCGTGCCATCCGCAAGTTACCAACAATCGAGAAGCCAGCATTCAGGCCGGTTTCGGCCTCAAGCGACTTGTAGAACTCGACCGAGTACTGGTGGATGTGGCTGACCGCATAGCTCATGTTGAACAGGGGCAGCAGACCCGCCGCGTGCCAAGTAGAACCGGCTGTCAGTTCGTCCCGTTCCATCAGGACAACATCGTCCCATCCGGCTTTGGCAAGGTGATACGCGACCGAGGCCCCGATGGCACCGCCACCGACAACCAGAGCTTTGACTTGGGTTTTCATGAGAGGGACTCCCTGCGGGCAGAATTCTTTTGTCCTATCTAGTCAGATCATGGCCGCTGCCGCAGGGTCCAGCCGACATTTTGCGGCATAAAACCGACCGCAACGTCCAATGCGACAAACGTTGTTCTCCTGTTCTCGGACGGATATGACCTTCAAGAACATCGGAGGAGCCGTTTCGCATGAAAATATGCACGACCATCGCAGAGATTCGCGCCGAAGTGGCCAGCTACAAAAGCGCAGGCCAAGTTGTCGCCTTGGTGCCGACCATGGGCTATCTGCACGAAGGTCACATGACGCTGGTGCGCCGTGCGCGGGCCGAGGGAGACAAGGTGGTGGTCTGGATTTTCGTGAACCCGACCCAGTTCGAAAACGCCGATGATCTGGCGAAATACCCCCGCGATACTGACCGTGATCTGGCCCTGTTGCGGGCCGAAGGGGTTGATGCGGTCTTCCTCCCCGACGTGACAGAGATTTACCCCGAAGGCTCCGAAACCATCGTCGAGACCACAAAGCTGGCGAATATGCTGCACGGGGCGGTCCGTCCGGGCCATTTCCGCGGTGTGACTACGGTGGTGACCAAGTTTTTCAACATCATCCAGCCGGATGTCGCGATCTTTGGCGAAAAAGACTACCAGCAGTTGCAAGTGATCCGCCGCATGGTGCGCGATCTGCACATGCCGATCCGCATTGTCGGCCAGCCCACCGTGCGCGAAGCCGACGGTCTGGCCATGTCCAGCCGCAACGTGCGTCTTACGCCCGAAGACCGCCAAGCCGCCGTAGTGCTGAGCCAATCTTTGAGCGCCGCTGAAGCCGCCGCCGCGACAGGCACCACAGTCGAAGACCTGCGCCGGATTATCGCACAGACCATCGCCGCCGAGCCCCGTGCAAAGCTGGTGGGCTGTGATATTGTCGCCGCCGAAACACTTGCCGAGATTTCAGGTCCTCTGACCGGCACCACCGCCATCATGATCTCGGTCGAGGTCGGTGGCGTTATGTTGATCGACCAAAGGGAGGTTACTCCATGAGTGCTCAAAATCAGGTTCGACGTATTACTGTCCCGCAGATCGCCCGCCGCAAAGGGGGCGAGCCGATCGTCTCGCTGACCAGCTATCACGCGCACACAGCGGCCATCGTGGACAAGCATGCAGATTTCATTCTGGTCGGCGACAGCCTTGGCATGGTGATGCACGGGATGGAGTCCACCGTGGGCGTACCGCTGGATCTGATGATCATGCACGGCAAAGCCGTGGTGCGCGGCA
Organism: Pseudomonadota bacterium; assembly: GCA_036139795.1. Classification (GTDB taxonomy): domain Bacteria; phylum Pseudomonadota; class Alphaproteobacteria; order Rhodobacterales; family Rhodobacteraceae; genus Donghicola. Next base: position 5,228 of record JAYZYX010000330.1, read on the forward strand.
CCAAGCGTGCCCTGATCGTCGTGGACATGCCCTTCGGGACTTATGAGGAAAGCCCACAGGTCGCCTTCCGCAATGCGGCCAAGATCATGAAAGAAACCGGCTGCGGCGCGGTCAAACTTGAGGGCGGCGCCCGCATGGCAGAAACCATCCGTTTTCTGACCGAACGCGGCATTCCAGTTATGGCCCACATTGGCCTGACCCCCCAGTCCAGCCACGTCATGGGCGGCTTCAAAACCCAAGGCCGCGATGAGGACAGCTGGCCCTTGCATGAGGCAGATGCCAAAGCGGTCTCAGAGGCCGGTGCCTTTGCCGTGGTTCTGGAAGGCATGGTCGAGCCGCTGGCAGCCAAGATCACCAAGCAGATCGACATTCCCACCATCGGAATTGGCGCCAGTGCAGACTGCGACGGCCAAATTCTGGTGCTGGAAGATATGCTGGGCCTGAACCCTTGGACGCCCAAGTTCGTCAAAGTCTACGGCCAGCTCGGTCCGATGATCGAACAAGCCGTCAGCGAATACGCCGAAGACGTGAAAAATCGCGCCTTCCCGACGGAAGACGAAGTCTACCGTTGATCGCTAAAATCGATCTTCTGCGGAGAGAAAAATCTTCGCAGAAGATTTTTATGAGGCCATATTTTTCGGCGAAAAATATGCCCTAGCCCAACGTGGCTTTCACTGCCTCTGCGGTCACACCAGCGATCCGCTCAGCTTCCTCGCGGGTCAGACAGAACGGCGGAGCGAAGCCAAGGATATCCCCCTGCGGCATGGCGCGGGCGATCACACCCGCTTTGAGCATCTCGGCAATGATCGGATAGCTTGCGGTGCCAGGCTTTTCATAAAACGTCCGGCTGTCGCGATCCTGAACCAGTTCGACAGCGCACAGCATTCCTTCCCCGCGGATTTCGCCCACATTCGGATGATCACCAAGCGCATCCTTCATACAGGCGTTCAGGTGTGCGCCAACGCTGGCGGCATTCTCGATCAGCTTCATGTCATCCAGCAGCTTGAGGTTTGCCACACCCGCCGCCGCGCCGATCGGATGCGCCGAATAGGTCCAACCGTGACCGATGGGGCCATTTTCGTCCGTGCCTTGCTCTAGCACCTTCCACATCTTGTCGCTGACGATGCTGCCCGACAAAGGCGCGTAGGCACTGGTCAGACCTTTGGCGATGGTAATGAGATCGGGTTTGATCCCGTAGTGCTGACTGCCGAACATTGACCCGAGGCGGCCAAAGCCAGTCACCACTTCGTCCGCGATCAGCAGGATGTCATGCTTTTCCAGAACCTCTTGAATCGCCTGCCAGTATCCGGCAGGCGGCGGCACGATGCCCCCCGTCCCCAAAACCGGTTCACCAATAAAGGCGGCAATCGTGTCAGCGCCCTCTTTCTCGATCAACTCTTCCAGCGCAGCAACACAATGGGCCGTGAACTGCGCCTCCGTCATCTCTGCGTCTGGACGACGGTAGTAATATGGGGCCTCTGTGTGAATCACCTGCGCCAGCGGCAGATCGAACTTTTTGTGAAAAAGTTCCAGACCCGTCAGCGAGCCGGTCATCAAGCCCGATCCGTGATAGCCCCGCCAGCGCGAGATGATCTTTTTCTTCTCGGGGCGGCCAAGAATGTTGTTGTAGTACCAAACCAGCTTGATATTGGTCTCATTCGCGTCCGAGCCCGACAGGCCGAAATAGACCTTGCTCATGTGATCCGGCGCACGATCCAAAACCATTTTGGACAGGGTGATACTGGCCTCTGTCCCGTGGCCCACATAGGCATGATAATAGGCCAGTTCCTTTGCCTGTGCGGCAATCGCCTCGGCGATCTCTTGGCGGCCATAGCCTACGTTCACACAGTAAAGCCCTGCGAATCCATCCAGCAGTTCGGTCCCGTCACGATCAACGATCGTGCTTCCATGCCCTGTCTTGATCACCCTCTGAGGCGCATTGCCCCGCGCAAATTCCGCCAGATGGGTCGAGGGATGGAAGAAATTGTCCCGATCCCACTGCTCAAGCATATCGTTTTTCAGCATGGAAACTCCTTTCGTTTGCACCCAACTTACGTCGAGGCATACAGAAAGTGTGTCCAAAGGCGACGGCCCAACCAGAGGATTCCTCTGCCAAGCGCCTCAACCGCTCTGATCCGAGAAGATGCCGCAAAGACCTATAGACCTGCCAGAAACTCCAGCGGAGGCGGGGCAGATTTCACTGATTTTGTGACAATATAAGTGTAATAGCGGGCCAATCCGATCTCTTCATCCAAAAGCCCGTCAATCATGCGCTGATAGCTGTCGATATCGCGGGTGATCACCTGCACCAGATAGTCGAATCCTCCGCCCAAGGCCCAGACACCTGTGACTTCAGGTAACCGCTGCATTGCAGCTTCAAACCGGCGAAAATCCTCGGCGCGGTGACCGTCCAATTCGACGGTCGCAAAGATCACCACATGAGGCCCGATCGCCCGCAGCGCGACCTGCGCCCCATAGCCTTGGATCACCCCTGCCCGCTCCAGCTTTGCCAGCCGTTCCCAGCAAGGGGTCGGAGACAAGCCGACACGCGCGGCCAGATCGGTCTTGGAAATGCGCCCTTCTGTGCAAAGGGTGCGCAGGATCGCCAGATCCCGCGCATCAAGTCTCTGCATCAGCTTACAGCATACCCGGCAGTACCAGATCCGGCGGGCGGTGCCCATCGGCAAAGGTCTTGATGTTGAGCAAGACCTTCTCGCCCATCTCAAGGCGCCCTTCGGTTGTGGCCGAGCCCATATGCGGCAGCAGAACCACGTTGTTCAACTGACGCAGACGGGGGTTGATCTCGGACCCGCGCTCGAACACATCCAGACCCGCACCGGCAATCTCGCCTGCGCGCAGCATCCGCGTCAGAGCGTTCTCGTCCACCACTTCCCCGCGTGAGGTGTTCACGATCACCGCGTTCGGCTTCATCAGCTTCAGGCGGCGGGCGTTCATCAGGTGGAAGGTCGCCGGCGTGTGGGGGCAGTTGATCGAGATAATGTCCATGCGGGCCACCATCTGATCCAAGCTTTCCCAGTAGGTCGCCTCCAGTTCATCCTCGATCTCGGGACGTAGACGGCGACGATTGTGGTAATGCACCTGCATGCCAAAGGCCCGTGCACGGCGCGCAACCGCCTGACCGATCCGGCCCATACCCAAAATCCCCAGACGGCGGCCGCCCACGCGGCCACCCAACAAGGCAGTCGGCGACCAACCGGACCATTCGCCTGACTGCATCATCGCCAGACCTTCGGGGATTCGGCGAGTCACAGCCAGAATCAGCGCCATGGTCATATCGGCGGTGTCATCTGTCACCACACCTGGCGTGTTCGAGACCAGAACACCGCGCTGACGGGCAGTATGCACGTCAATGTGATCGACCCCCGCCCCGTAGTTCGCAATCAACTTCAACTGGTCTCCGGCAGCCGAAATCATGCTCTGATCCAGCTGATCAGTCAGCGTTGGCACCAGAACATCGGTGTTTCGCATCGCATCCAGCAATTCATCGCGTGTCATGGGACGATCATCGTCCCGTAAAGTGACGCTAAATAACTCTTTCATCCGCGTCTCTACTGCCTCCGGCAGGCGACGGGTCACTACCACTTTCAGGCGCTCTGAGGGCATTCGGGGCCTCCGCATCTTTCCAACTCGAGCCGTTGCTGGCAGACTGTCCCATGATACGGGTCAGCACAAGAACCCACGCACATAAAGAGCACGAGCAGATGAAAATCACCGCCACCTTGGGCCGTCTTGCCCTGTCTTGTTCCCTTTGCCTGTTTGCCGTTCCAACTTTTGCCGAAGAAACCTTGGGCAGCGTTACCAATCTGCCCCTACCGCGCTTTGTCTCGATCAAGGCCGCCGAGGCAAACGTCCGTCGCGGCCCCAGCCTGACCCATCGCATCGATTGGGTCTTCAAACGGCGCGATCTGCCGGTGGAAATCACGGCCGAGTTTGAAAACTGGCGCCGAATCCGTGACCACGAAGGCGCGGGCGGCTGGGTGCACTACACTTTGCTATCGGGAAAACGCACAGCGCTGATTCTAAACGATCTTACCCCGATCTATTCCCGCCCCTCTGATGGATCATCGGCGGTGGCTCGACTGGAAGCGGGTGTCATTTTGCACGTGGATAGCTGCGAGATCGATTGGTGCCACGTTGACGTTGGGGGCTATGAGGGCTGGCTGCCCAAGACCGAGATGTGGGGTGTGAAGCCTTCTGAAGTCTTCGATTAAATTTTTTGCCATTTTGATGATTTTTTTCCGAAATGCCTCTTGCACCCCCCAGCCCACAACAGTAGATACCCCCTCACAGCTGCTGGGGTGTAGCCAAGTGGTAAGGCACCGGTTTTTGGTACCGCGCACCGTAGGTTCGAATCCTACCACCCCAGCCAGTTGTCTCCATGAAAACCAATCGAAACAAGCACTTAGAAGTGCAGACATCGATGCGTGTGTCACAGTCGAATGACGGTGTAACACATGGTGTCACACAAACTGTAACACATACCTCTGTCCGACCTGCCTCCAAACCGCGTGGCAGATCCCGTGCCCCCGGACGCTATCTCATGCGTCGCGGCACGATTTTCTATTTTCGAAAACGCCTTCCAAAAGCCTCGCCCCTGCCCGGCAAGAGGATTTCTCAGAAATCGCTTTTTTGTGCGTCGCTGCAAACCAACGTTCTCGCTGAAGCTTTTGCGCGGGCCGCGCAACTGCTCGATTTTTACGAGACGAAAAGGAAGCAGCTATTGCTCGATACGACCCAGACCATGTCCGATGCAGCCGTGAATGTGGTGCTTCATGACATGCTCCGCACGGAACTAAACAGGATCATCAGGGGACAAGATGCCCCCACCACAAACATTGCCGCCGTTGATGCCCAGATTGCCGAATTGCAGGCCAAGGCCGAACGCCTGCGCCAGAACGCGCGCATGAATGATTTCAGCGACGTTGTCAGGGAAATTCAACCATTCGCCAGACAACCCTAACGGCGCCTGCCCCGTGCCGAGGTTTTCTTGTTCCCCCGCGCGCCGGTCACAACGGGGGTATTTTGCTCGTTCTCAACACGCAGCTTGCTCCATCGTGCAAGGCGCGCAGCGTCGAGCGTACCCGCCGTGACGGCTGCCTGCACTGCGCAACCGGGCTCGTGCTGGTGCGTGCAATCCCGAAACCGGCAACTTGGGGCCAGTTCCGTGATTTCAGCAAACAACTCACCAAGACCGGTGGACAGATCGCTCACGTGCAAGGTCCGCATACCGGGGGTATCGATCACCCACGCGCCGCCTTCGATTGTGTGCAAGGAACGGGACGTGGTCGTGTGCCGTCCCTTCGCGTCATCTTCGCGGATGCTGCCCGTTGCCTGCGCCTCGTCTTCGGATTTGCGGGCCAATGTGTTCAACAGGGTTGACTTGCCCACGCCCGATGATCCGATCAGCGCCACGGTCTGTCCAGCGCGGCACCAAGGCGCAAGGGCAGCAATGGCGTCCTGTGATTTTCCATTGATCGAGACCACTTGCAAGCCACGCTGCAACCCAGCAGCCGCGCGTTCGAACTCGGCCACATCTGGGGTCTGATCCACCTTGGTCAGGACGATCACAGCGCCAGTTCCTGCCTCGTTGGTCAAAGCCAGATAGCGTTCAAGTCGGGCGGGATTGAAATCATCATTACAAGACGTGACGATAAAGACCGTATCCACATTGGCCGCAATCAGTTGCAACTGCCGCGCGCCAACCGTCTGCCGTTGCAGCAGCGAATGGCGGTCCAGCAGACGGGTGATCTGGTGGCTTTGAGGATCGGCCAGAACCCAGTCCCCTACAGCGAAATTGGCGGTTGTCATTCCCGTCGGCAGGCTCAGTCTGACCCGCCCACCAACGGAAAACGCTGTCATCGTCGACCGATGCACCGCCGCAATGCGCATAGGCTCAAGGCCATCGTCATCGGGGCCAAGCTGGTCTTGTAAAACGGGTGTCCAGCCAAGCGCGTGCAAGGCCGCAGGGATATGATGGTGTTGCTTTTCCACGAAGACCTGAATGATGCGATTGCTTGCTCGGGGCAAGTGTTTCAATTGATATGGCCACATAAATCCGCCTGCGGCACAGCGTCTGCCAGAGGACGCAGACAACGGGGAAACATCTGCGCAGGCAGGGTCCGCACAAGAAAAGGGCCGAGGCGACTAGCAAGGCGCGGCCAGTCTATGGATCTGGCGGCGCAGACTGCGCTTGATCCGTCGGGGCTTCGCTATTGAGGCACAACACCGGACGCGATTTGCCGGAAGGCCTCCACATAGTCGATGTTGTGATCTTCGGCGCGAACGCCCAGATTGATTGCCTTTTGCAAGCCTGCGCCAATAGGGCGGGTGACGATGGGCAGGTGCTCTGCCTGTAGCGCCACCAGCCAATCGGGCAACACGGTCACACCCCGACCTGCCGCCACCAGTTGCAGCATCAGGTCAACGGACTCGATTCCCACATGGGCCGCAGGGCGGCACCCCGCGGGCGTCAAAAAGCGGCTGAAGATGTCCAGACGGTCGGGCGTCACCGGCACCGTGTAAAGGGTCTGGGCCCTTAGATCCTCGGGTTCGATACGGCTGCGCCCCGCCAAGGGATGATCCGCAGGCAGGACGATCACCAGTTCATAGTCAAAGACCGGCGTGAAGGTGACATCCTTCAGCGCCATCGGGTCGGGGGTAACCAGCATGTCAATCTCATGGGCCTGTAGGGCAGCGATCCCGTCAAAGCGGAAAGCGGTCTTCATCTGCAAATCCACCGCTGGCCAAGCCTGAAGGAACGGGCCGACCACATGCATCAGCCACTGCTCGCACGGGTGACACTCCATCCCGATGCGCAGGGAGCCGCGCCGGCCTTTGGCCATGTCGGCCAGCACGGTCTCGGCGTGCTCAAGTTCTGGAACGATGCGTTCGGCCAGCTCCAGCAGGTACTGGCCCGCCTGTGTCATCTCAAGCCGCCTGCCCTTGCGCCGCCACAGCTTGACCCTGTGGCGATCCTCAAGCTTGGCGATGGCGTGGCTGATCGCGGACTGGCTCAGGTTCATGGCCTCTGCGGCGGCGGTGACGCTGCCATAGCGGGCGACGCTGCGCAGAATTGTCAGGTGTTGGCGATCCAGCATTATGCACATCCTTCATGGCTCAATGAGAACATGCCATTTTTGTTCATGTAACGAAATCGCTAATCTGCGCCTCACAGCACAGGAGACCGCGATGAGCTTTGACAGCAGCCCCAACCCCTTTGACACCGTGATCCAGCGCAGCGCCGACTGCATGAAGTGGGGTGCGCAGTCTTGGCAACTGACACCAGAGCAGGCCGCCGCCGATCCCCTGCCCATGTGGGTCGCGGATATGGATTTTCGTGCGCCCCAGGCGGTGATTGACGCCCTTGTCGCCCACGCGGAACAGGGCATTTTCGGCTATCCCAACGGAGCGCGCCCTTCATACGTACAGGCTGTGGTCGACTGGCAGGCGCAGCGCTTTGGCTGGGACGTCGCGCCGGAATGGGTGGTGCAGACCTCGGGGATCATCACGGCGATCAAGGTCATTGTGCAGGCCTTCACCGCCCCCGGTGACGGGGTGCTGATCCAGCCGCCGGTCTATGCCCATTTCCGCGATGACGTGCTGCTGAATGGCCGTTTTCCGGTCAACGCGCCTTTGGTGCGCACCGAACAGGGTTATCGCTTTGATGCAGCGGTGTTTGAGGGTGCGATCACCCCGAATACCCGCCTGTTCATACTGTCGAACCCGCACAACCCCACCGGCAACGTCTGGTCAGCCGAAGACCTGACAACGATGGGAGAGATCTGCGCACGTCACGGGATCATCGTCGTCTCGGACGAGATTCATCAGGATCTGGTGCTGAACCCCGCACTGCGGCACACGCCTTTTGCCAGCCTGTCGGACGCCTTCGCCCAGAACTCTATCACCTGCACCGCGCCGTCCAAGACCTTTAACCTGCCGGGCCTGCAAAGCGCCAACGTCTTTATCCCGAACCCCCGTTTGCGCGACGCCTTCAAGCGGCAATATGACCGAAACATGTTCCCGATGGTGAACGTGATGGGCATGATCGCCGCCGAGGCAGCCTACCGCCACGGCGCCCCGTGGCTGGAGCAACTGCTGGATCACCTTCGCGCCAACAACGCCCATTTCGCTGCTGGTGTGCGGGGGATGGGCCTTGATGTGGTGCCTGCGGATGCGCTTTATCTGGCGTGGCTGGACTGCCGGCCCTTGGGGCTAAATGCCCATGACCTAGAGGACTTTATGCTGACCAAAGCCCGCCTGTGGCTGGACAAGGGCCACAAGTTCGGCCTTGAGGGGCATGGCTACATGCGCGTGAACCTCGGCTGCCCCCGCGCCACCGTGGACGAAGCACTGGCCCGATTGAAAGCCGCTTTGTAAGCTAGCTCTTAGTCCTTCCGACGATGGAGAAAGACGATGCAGATCAACAGTGACCTGACCCGCCCCGTGATCTTGCACAGCGCAGCCTTGGAATGGGTACCAAGTCCGGCCAAGGGCGTAGACCGCAAGATGCTCTACCGTGAAGGGGCCGAGGTGGCGCGGGCCACCTCGATCGTGCGCTATGCTGCTGGCAGCGCTTTTCCCGAACACACCCACACAGGCGGCGAGGAAATTCTGGTGCTGGAAGGCACCTTTCAGGATGAACACGGCGACTACCCGGCGGGCTGCTATTTCCGAAACCCGCCCGGAACGGCCCACAGCCCTGCGGCAAAGGATGGCTGTGTGATCTTTGTGCGCCTCTGGCAATACCGGCAGGGCGATACCGCGCAGATCGTCCTCCAACCTT
>JAYZYX010000331.1:0-13233 GCA_036139795.1 Pseudomonadota bacterium
ACTCCAGCCGCTCGCCCGCCCGCATCTGGGCGCTTGTGGCGCTGCTGCTGTGTCTGGCGGGGCTGTTCACCATCTATGTGATGCCCGCCATCGGTCTCTATGCTGGCCCCCTCTTCAATTATGCCACGCAACTGAAGCAAAGCGGCGGAGGCTTGGGCCTGCCTATTGGCGCATCGCTGGCGCTTGTGGCCTCGACCACCGCAAGAGGGCGCAACTGGCCTTGGCTGGATTGGGTTCATGCGGTTGTTTTCGTTGGCTTCCTGCTGCTTTGGGCATGGGTCAGCTGGTTCTAAAGCTGACCGGTTTCGCGAAACCAGAAGTGAAACAAACAAAGAACACTTGCACTGGGCATCGCCATTGGGCATGACTTTCCCATGGCTAAAACACTGAACTTCACCTGTACTGCTTGCGGCGCGGCCACTTCGAAATGGTCGGGCCGTTGTGACGCTTGCGGCGAATGGAACACCATCGTCGAAGAAAAGCCCCTCTCCTCCGCCGGTCCCGCCAAGAAATCCCTTGGCGCCATGAAGGGCCGCAGCATCCCACTAACCGACCTTGGCACGGCTGAGACGCCCCCGCCCCGTACCTTAAGCGGGATGGCGGAACTGGACCGCGTGCTTGGTGGCGGTCTGGTGGATGCCAGCGCGATTCTGGTGGGCGGCGATCCGGGTATCGGCAAATCGACCCTCTTGCTGCAAGCCGCTGCACGCTTTGCCCAGAACGGAGTAAAGACCGTCTATATCTCGGGCGAGGAAGCCAGCGCACAGGTCCGTATGCGCGCTCAACGTCTTGGCCTTGCCAACGCGCCGGTGCTGCTGGGGGCCGAAACCAACCTGCGCGATATCCTCACCACGCTTGAGACTGAAAAGCCCCGTCTGGCGATCATCGATTCGATCCAGACCATGTGGGCCGACAATGTGGACAGCGCCCCCGGCAGCGTCAGTCAGGTCCGCGCTGCTGCCCATGAGCTGACCACCTTTGCCAAACGCAACGATATGGCGGTGATACTGGTGGGCCACGTCACCAAAGAAGGCCAGATCGCCGGTCCCCGTGTGGTCGAGCACATGGTGGACACGGTCCTTTATTTCGAGGGCGAACGCGGCCACCAGTTTCGCATCCTGCGCAGCGTGAAGAACCGCTTTGGCCCTGCTGATGAGATCGGCGTCTTTGAGATGACCGGCAGCGGCCTGTCCGAGGTCACCAACCCATCAGCCCTGTTCCTGTCTGAACGCGGCAACCCCAGCCCCGGCTCGGTCGTGTTTTCCGGCATCGAAGGCACCCGCCCTGTCTTGGTTGAATTTCAGGCGCTGGTCGCCCCCAGTTCCCTTAGCCAGCCGCGACGCGCTGTGGTCGGATGGGACTCGGCCCGCCTTGCCATGGTGCTTGCCGTGCTTGAGGCGCGCTGCGGCATTAGCTTTGCCGGTCTGGACGTCTACCTGAACGTGGCAGGCGGCATGAAGCTGTCAGAACCCGCCGCCGATCTGGCCGTTGCAGCCGCCCTCCTTTCCGCCCGCGAAGATTCCGCCCTGCCCGCAGATACAGTGGTTTTTGGCGAAATCAGCCTTTCGGGTGCCTTGCGTCCGGTGGGTCAGGCGGAAAACAGGTTGAAAGAAGCAGAAAAACTTGGTTTCTCGAACGCGATTGTGCCAAAGGGCAAGAAAGGCGCAAAGATCGCTGGTATCAGCCAACGCGCTTACGAGGATTTGACAGCTTTCGTCGGAGATGTTTTCGGCGCAGGCTAGTGCTTAAAACGGGGAAATACGATGGAAGGTTTCACGATTATCGACGCGGTTGTTGCAGGCGTCGTGGTCCTCTCGGCGCTGCTGGCGTTCTCGCGAGGGGTCGTGCGCGAGATCATGGCCATTGTCGGCTGGGTCGCCGCCGCAGTTCTGGCCTTCATCTTTGCCCCCAACGTCGAACCTCTGGTTAAAGAAATCCCCGGTGTGGGCGGTTTCATCGCGGACAGCTGCGAATTGTCGATCATCACCGCCTTCGCGCTGGTCTTTGCCGTGGCGCTGGTGGTCGTGTCCCTCTTTACCCCGCTGTTTTCCTCGATCGTCCAGCGTTCGGCCCTTGGCAGCGTGGATCAGGGCCTTGGCTTCATCTTCGGCGTCGTGCGCGGCATCCTCTTGGTGGCCATCGCGTTCTTCCTCTACAACACAGTCATGACCACCCAGAGCGTCGAGATGGTGAACAATTCCCGTTCGGCAGCTGTCTTCGCCAAAATGACTGATGGCATTGCCGAACAGAACCCCGAACAGGCACTTGGCTGGCTGACCCAGCAGTACGAAGGGCTGGTCGGTGCATGCGGCACTAAATAACGACAGCTTGGATTTGTAATCCTTTCGTGACACTTCACAGCGCGGCCCTTATATGGGGCCGTGCTAGGCCATTCTTGGATTCGGAGACCCCTCTTGACCGCCCAGATGCCCCCCGCCCATCCGTTCGATGATGACAAGCTGCGCGAAGAGTGCGGCGTCTTCGGTGTTGTCGGCGTAAAAGACGCTGCCAACTTCGTCGCCCTTGGACTTCATGCCCTGCAACACCGCGGGCAAGAAGCAGGTGGCATTGTCAGCCACGATCCGGAACAGGGTTTTAACTCGGCTCGTCGTTTCGGCTATGTCCGCGACAACTTTACCAAACAAAGCCTGATGGAGACGCTCCCCGGTCCGCTTGCGATCGGCCACGTGCGCTACTCCACCGCTGGCTCGAAAGGCAACACCGCGATCCGCGACGTTCAGCCTTTCTTCGGCGAATTCTCTATGGGCGGCGCTGCCATCGCCCATAACGGGAACCTCACCAACGCAAACTCTCTGCGCCGCGAACTGATTGAGCGTGGATCGATCTTCCAGTCCAGTTCGGATTCGGAATGCATCATCCACCTGATGGCCCGTTCGCTACAGCAGAACGTGCCCGAGCGGATCAAAGATGCGCTGCGCCGCGTCGAAGGTGCGTTCAGCGTTGTCGCCATGACCCGCACCAAGCTGATCGGCGTCCGTGACCCTCTGGGCGTGCGTCCGCTGGTCATCGGCCGCATCGGCGAAGACGGCTGGGTTCTTAGCTCGGAAACCTGCGCGCTGGACATCATCGGCGCCGAGTTCATCCGCGACGTCGAACCCGGCGAGATGGTAGTGATTGAACACGGCCTGCTAAAAAGCCACCGCCCGTTCGAGCCCGCAAAGCCCCGCTTCTGCATCTTTGAGCAGGTGTATTTCTCGCGTCCGGACTCGATCCTCATGGGCCGCTCGGTCTATGAGACCCGCCGTCAGATTGGCATCGAACTGGCCCGCGAATCCGCCGTGGACGCAGACATCGTCTGCCCCGTTCCCGACAGCGGCACCCCTGCGGCCATCGGCTTCAGCCATGAATCGGGCATCCCCTACGGCATGGGCATCATCCGGAACCAGTACATGGGCCGGACCTTCATCGAACCCACCGAGCAGATCCGCAACATGGGCGTCCGCCTCAAGCTGAACGTCAACCGCGCGCTGATCAAAGGCAAACGGGTGATTCTGGTGGATGACTCGGTCGTACGTGGCACCACCTCGCGCAAGATCAAAGACATGATCCTTGATGCGGGCGCGGCCGAGGTCCACTTCCGGATCGCGTCGCCCCCCACCGCTTGGCCGTGCTTCTATGGCGTGGATACCCCTGATCGGGACAAACTCCTGGCCGCCCGTATGTCTGAGGACGAGATGCGCGATTACTTGGGCGTCGACAGCCTCAAGTTCATCTCGCTCGATGGCCTCTACCGCGCCGCTGGAGAAGCAGAGGGCCGCTCCAAGAGCTGCCCGCAGTTCTGTGACGCCTGCTTCTCCGGCGAGTATCCGGTCGAGCCCCGCGATATGGTCGAAAAGGGCTTCCAGCTCAAAGCCGCTGAATGAGCGCACCGCTCACCTTCCGGCCACACCATTTCCTCTGTGCCCTCGGGTACAGGGGCAAGGGCTACTCGGACGATTTTACAGCGAATATGACACGGATTGTCACCGATGGCCTCTTTGCGCCGGACGGTGACACCACTCCTATTACCGTCCGCCTCTCGGCCGACAGTATTTGCACGCCCTGCCCCAAACGGCGCGGCGACGGCTGCACCTCCGGCGACAAGATCACTGCCCTCGACCAACGCCATGCAAGCGCCATTGGCCTGACAGGCGGGGAAACCCTGACGTGGTCAGACGCCAAATCCCGCATCAAGGCAAACGTCCGTCCCGCCGACCTAGATACGCTCTGCGCGGGATGCCAATGGCTTGATCTGGGCCTTTGCCGCACGGCTCTCGAAGAGCTGCACAGCGCCTAAAGCACCCCCAATTTCATCTTGGACAAAATACCTTGGGGTGAATTGGCCCGCAGGGCCAAGAGGGGCAAAGCCCCTGACATCATCCCAAAAGAAAACCGCCGCTGCCCAGTGGGGCAACGGCGGCAATCTTAAACAGCTTTGGCTTGACGGAAAGCCTTACGCTTTCGCGCCTTTCAGAGCCTTCAGCGCGCCGGTCACGATCAGCGCGGCCAGAACGGCCTTCACGGTGTCACCGATCAGGAAGGGCGACATCCAGTGCATCCACAGAACGTCCATGGTCTTGCCGAACGCCAGTGCGGGCAGTGCCAGGCCGGGGATGTACAGCAGAGCCGAAGCAACGATACCGGCAGCAGCGGCCAGGAAGACATTGCGGGTTGCGCCTTTTTCAGCAGCAAAACCTGCCAGCCATGCCAGACCGACGAAGCCGATCAGGAAGCCTGCGGTGGGGCCGAACAGGGCAGCGGTGCTCGCACCATTTGCGAAGACGGGCAGACCGGCTGCACCTTCTGCAAGGTAGGTCAGCAGAGCCAGCGCACCCATGCGCGAACCCAGAGTAAAGCCGACCAGCAGGATCGCCAGGGTCTGCAGGGTCATCGGTACGGGGAACATGGGGACGCTGACCTGTGCAGCAACTGCAACAAACAGCGAGCCACCCAGAACCTGTGCGGCTTTCCAGCCAAGAGCATCCGAAGTGATCAGGGCCTTACCCAGAACAGTCTCACGGGACATATTCGTCCTCCTCTCAATAATAAGTAACTGCCTTTTTTCGCCGCACCACAGCGAAAGTCAAGCAAGGTCTCTTGATGTTAACGCCAAACCCTGAAATCTGCTGGGTATGGAACAGACCGATACTCAAAAACTGGCCCTTGTCACCGGCGCCTCGCGCGGTCTGGGGGCTGCGATGGCAGAATTGCTCTCGCAAAACTATCATGTTGTGGCGGTGGCGCGGACCACCGGCGCACTGGAAGAACTGGACGACCGGATCAAAGCCAAAGGCGGTCAGGCCACTCTGGCCCCTATGGATGTCTCGAACCGCGATGCCATGGCGCAGCTGTGCCGCAGCATTTACGACCGTTGGGGCAAGATCGATCTGTGGGTCCATACGGCCATTCATGCCGCGCCCTTGACCCCTGCGGCCCATATCAATGCCAAGGACTGGGACAAGTCGATGTCGATCAACGCGACCTCGATGGGCATCCTGATCCCCTACATCGCCCCTCTTCTGGGCGAGCATGGCACCGCCGTCTTCTTTGATGATCCCAAAGCGGGCAAGATGCTCTACGGCAGCTATGGCGCGTCTAAGGCCGCGCAGATCGCACTGGCCCGCAGCTGGCAGGCCGAAAGCACCGGCCCCCGTGTGGAAATCCTGCAGCCCGCAGATATGCCCACCGCCAGCCGCGCCCGCTTCTTCCCCGGACAGGACCGCGAAGCAATGGCCAAACCGATGGATGAGGCGCAAAGGCTACTGAACCAGCTTTTTGGCTGACGCCTTCTGGACCTGTCCCCTTCCCTGAACTATTCCTTTGCGAAAGACAGGCTTGGGGGCAGGTATGCGTATTCTGATTACAAACGACGACGGTATCAACGCACCGGGTCTAGAGGTTCTGGAACAGATTGCCGCCGATCTGGCTGGACCGGACGGTGAGGTTTGGGTTGTTGCCCCCGCCTTCGAGCAATCGGGCGTCGCACATTGTATAAGCTACACCCACCCCACCATGATCGCCAAGATGGGCCCGCGCCGCTTTGCGGCCGAGGGCAGCCCCGCCGACTGCGTTCTGGCTGGCGTTCATCACGTTATGAAAGACACGCCTCCCGATCTGGTACTGTCTGGCGTCAACCGTGGTAACAACTCGGCCGAGAACGCCCTTTATTCCGGCACCCTAGGCGGCGCTCTGGAAGGGGCATTGCAAGGCATCCCCGCTGTTGCTCTGTCCCAATACCTCGGGCCGGAAAACGTCAACATCGATGATCCGTTCGAGGCCGCCCGCCTGCACGGCGCAGCAACGCTGCGACGCATTCTGGATGCGGACATGCCGCAGGGCGAAACCTACCGCCTGTTCTACAACGTCAACTTCCCGCCCGTGCCCGCAGCTGGCGTCAAAGGCGTCAAAGCCGCGCCGCAAGGTCTTCGAATCGGCACATCTTTCGCGGTCGAGCCGCACCAATCCCCTTCGGGCCGCGTGTTCCTTTGGGCTAAGGGCGGCAATCAGCGGGCCGAAACCCAAACTGGGTGCGATGCCCATGTGAACCTTGATGGCTGGATTTCTGTGACGCCCATGCGCGCAGACCTGACCGCCCACGACGCGCTTTCCGCGCTGGACGCGGTTCTGGACTGATCCCGATGGATACGGCCGAACTCAAGATGCAATTCATGTTCGCCCTCCGCTCCAAGGGGGTGACGGACACACGCGTTCTGATGGCGATGGAGACCATCGACAGGGGCTTTTTCGTCAAGGGCATCTTCGCCGCCCGCGCCTATGAAGACACGCCCCTGCCGATCGCTTGTGGCCAGACAATCAGCCAGCCCTCGGTGGTGGCGCTGATGTCTCAGGCCCTGAAGGTCAGCCCCCGCGACAAGGTGCTAGAGGTCGGCACAGGCTCTGGCTACCAAGCCGCGATCCTGTCGCAACTGGCGCGGCGGGTCTACACGATTGACCGCCACCCCCGTTTGGTACGTGAGGCCAGCACCATTTTCCGCCGGCTTGATCTGAACAATATCACCGCGTTAACGGGCGACGGCAGCTTTGGCCTGCCCGAACAGGCGCCCTTTGACCGGATAATTGTGACTGCCGCAGCGGAAGATCCGCCCGGCCCGCTCTTGGCCCAACTTAAGATCGGCGGTATCATGGTGGTGCCCGTGGGTCAGTCTGACGCGGTGCAAAGCCTGATCCGTGTGACCAAAACCGAAGAGGGCCTGCACTATGATGAGCTGCGCCCCGTCCGTTTCGTGCCCCTTGTCGAAGGTATCGACAAGGACTGAGAGCAAAAAGTGATTTGAACCCCAAAGGGCCCTGCGCTGCAGACCAGAAGAGCCCGCCAACGAGGAAGATCGAGATGCCACGCACCCGCTTTTTGTGCGCCCCCAAGGCCTTGACCGCCATCAGTTGCCTTGCGCTGCTTGCTGCTTGTGACCCCAACCAAATGGACGCGGATTTCCGCAGCTATGGTAAGGGGTTTGACACCACAGACGCCGCACTCTCGTCGTCGATGCGTCGTCCGACGCCCGATGCGAACGGCGTGATTTCCTATCCGACATATCAGGTCGCTCTGGCCCGCAACGGCGAGACCGTGGCACAGGTCGCGCAGCGCCTTGGTGTCGATGCCAATGAACTGGCCCGTTACAACGGCCTGAATGCGGCCGATCCCCTGCGCCGCGATGAACTGCTGGCCCTGCCCACGATGGTCAATGGCGGCGCGGCAGCCTCGACCGGTTTTGGCCCCGTGGGCGGTGTGGAAACCACCACCCTCCAGCCATCCAATACTGACATCACATCGATTGCAGAGATCGCCATCGACCGCAGCCCACAAAGCACCACCATCACCCCTGCCCCGCAGGCGGCGACCTCGGTGGATGGCCAGCCGGTGCGCCACAAGGTCCAGCGCGGCGAGACCGCGTTCATCATCGCACGCCTTTACAACGTGCCGGTCCGCTCGCTTGCGGAATGGAACGGTCTGGACAGCAACTTCACCGTTCGCGAAGGTCAGGTCCTGCTGATCCCCGTCACGCAAGCACAAGCCGCGGCCCCCGCCCCGGCGCCCAAAGTGGTCAAGGACCCGGGCGCAGGCTCTGCCACCCCGACGCCGCCCAGTGCCACCAAGCCGCTGCCCAAGGAAACCCCGAAGGCCGCCGCCGAGCCCGTCAAAACGCCCGAACCGCCCAAGGTCACCCAATCTGCGAAACCCGCAGGTCGCCTTGGCTGGCCCGTACAGGGCAACATCGTGCGTGACTACAAGAAGGGCACCAACGACGGCATCGACATCGCCTCGACTTCGGGCGCGGCTGTGCAGGCCGCCGAGGCCGGCACCGTCGCGGCCATCACCGCTGACGCCAATCAGGTGCCGATCCTTGTGATCAAGCACCCCAACAACCTGCTGACTGTCTATGCCTACATCGACGATCTGGCAGTGAAGAAAGGCGACAGTGTGACCCGTGGCCAGACCATCGCCAAGGTCCGCGCGGGCAGCCCCGCGATCCTGCACTTCGAAGTGCGCGATGGTTTCGAAAGCGTCGATCCCACAGGCTACCTGAACAAATAAGGGCGCCATGGCCCCGCTTCGGGGCCATTCCACCCAACCTGACAGCAAAAAGCCCGGCCTTGGAAACCAAGGCCGGGCTTTTTGATGATCGATGGATCAGGGCTTACAGCAGAACGCCGTGCCGCCCTGCCAGATCGGTAAAGAACTGCCATGCCACGCGGCCCGAACGGGCACCGCGGGTGGCCTGCCATTCGATCGCTTCGGCATAAAGGGTCTCTTCGTCGACGGTCACGCCGTAGGTGGCACAATAGCCGCGGATCATATCCAGATACTCGTCCTGCGAACAGGGGTGGAACCCTAGCCACAGACCGAAACGGTCCGACAGCGAGACCTTCTCTTCCACAGCCTCGGACGGATTGATCGAAGACGAACGCTCGTTCTCGATCATATCCCGCGGCATCAGGTGACGCCGGTTCGAAGTTGCGTAGAAAATCACGTTCTCAGGACGGCCCGCAATGCCCCCATCCAGCACTGCTTTCAGGGATTTGTAGTGCTGGTCATCGTGGGAAAAGCTGAGATCATCGCAGAACAGAACAAACCGTTCGCGGGGCGCGGCCCGCAGAATGTCCAGCAAGCGCCCGACCGAGGGCAGGTCTTCCCGCGCCAGTTCCACGATCTTCAGGCTTAAGCCCTGATCCAGAACCGCCGCATGAACGGCCTTCACAAGAGATGATTTCCCCATCCCCCGCGCGCCCCACAACAGCGCATTGTTCGCGGGCAGGCCACGGGCAAATTGCAGGGTATTGGCCAGCAAGGTATCGCGGCTGCGATTGATCCCCACCAGAAGCGAGATATCCACCCGCGACACACGCGGCACCGGCGTCAGACGCTCGGGGCCGGTCTGCCACAGAAAGGCATTCGCCAGCTCAAAGTCAGGTGCGTCCAGCGGCGCAGGAGCCATCCGCTCCAACGCCGCTGCAATACGTTTCAAAGCCTTGTTGCCGCTCACCGGTCGTCGTCCTCGTCGAACTCTTTCAACAGCGGATCTTCGTCCGGATTGTCGTCGTAATAGCCTTCTTCCCGCAAACGGGCCTCACGCTTTTTCTCGACACGGCGCACGAGGAAGATCGAAATCTCATAGAGGCCGTAGACGACGGTGAAGAGGATCACCTGCGTCACTACGTCGGGCGGTGTCACGACAGCCGCCAGAATGAGGATCGCCACCACCGCGTATTTACGCACGGCCCCCAGACCCTCAGAGCTGACCATCCCTGCCTTACCCAGAAGGGTAAGCAGAACCGGCAGCTGGAAACACAGACCGAAAGCCACCACGAATTTGATCGTCAGGCTCAGGTATTCCTGCGCCGACCCCATGAACGAGATCGCCGACTGCTGCATTTCCCCGTCAGAGGTCAGGCTTCCTGGCTGTTGAAAGCCAAGGAAAAAGTCGAACGCCATCGGCGTGACGACATAGTAGGCAAAAGACGCCCCCAACACGAACATGAAGGGAGATGCGATCAGGAACGGCAGGAACGCCCCCTTTTCGCTTTTGTAAAGTCCGGGCGCCACGAAGCGCCACAGCTGGTAGCTGATGACGGGGAAGGACAGTGCCAAGCCCCCCACCAGCGAGATCGAGATCGCAACGAAGAAGCCTTCTTGCAGTTTGATCAACACCAGTCCGCAATCATCCTGCCCCCGTGCAGCAAGTGCGCTGCAAAGAGGTTCGGTCAGGAAATTGAAGATCGGGTTCCAGAAAGAGAAGCAGAACACCATTGCGATGATGAACGCGATCATCGCGCGGATCAGGCGGGTGCGCAGCTCGGCCAGATGCTCGATCAGCGGGGCCGAGCTATCTTCGATCTCGTCGGATTTCGTCATGTAGTGGATCCGTCTTTAGCGACCTGTTCCGTTGCAGCTGCCTGATCCCCATGCTCTGCGGCGTCAGCGGCAGCTTCGGTCCGTGCGGCTTCTGCGGCGGCACGTTCCTGTTCTTTACGCTTGGTCGCGGCCTTGGCGGTCGCATCGTGGATCTTTTTGGCAACGTCCTTGCGGTCGTCGCTCAGGCTGTCATCGGGTGTCCATTTGGCAAAGTCCTTGGCCGCATCCTTGACGGAATCCAGTCCAAGATTACGAGCCGAAGTCGCCTTGCGAACAGTGTCGGCGGCGTCTTTCACGCCTGCCTCATCAGCTGCCTGTTCCATCGCGCGCGAAAACTCGCGCGCCATGCCCTTCGCCTTACCGACGAAGCGACCGATATTTCGGAACAGAACGGGCAGATCCTTGGGGCCGACAACGATCAAGGCAACGACGCCGATCAGAAGCAGCTCGCTCCAGCCAAGGTCAAACATATGGGCTTATGCCTTGTCTTTTTCTTCAGCAGGAGTGACGTCACGCGCGTCTGCGCTGTTGTCTTCCAGCTCTTGGGTGCCGTCTTTCACGCCTTTTTTGAAGGCGGTGATGCCTTTGCCGACTTCGCCCATCAGCGAGCTGATCTTGCCACGACCGAACAGGACCAGAACCACTACAGCAATCAGCAGAAGGCCCGGCAAACCGATATTGTTCAGCATTGTATGTCTCCCTTTCAGCGACCGGCGTCATTGGTTGGCCGGTTTCGCAATCATACCATCATCGCAATATGTATGGGGTCTCTCGCGGGGTTGAAAGGCACTACCGACGAATTATCAGGTATTTTTTTACCAGATGTTTCGTCGCAGCCCGTTTCAGGGCAAGATTTCGCCACCGCAGCAAAACGGCAAAATCGGCGAAAATCGCTTATTTTGCAGGAAAAACAAAGCACCGGTCGCGGCGCAGCATCAACCACAGCGCCATACCGGGTTTGGGCAGAAACACGTTTGGAACGCTGGCCGTCAGGATAGAGCCGTCATAATCCATACGGAACTCCACCAGACTCTCTTTACCCATGAAGCGGGCGCGCTCGACCACACCCCGTGCGGGGGTGCCATCCACTGCGGTCGGATTCGGGCCTCGGCCACCGCGATCCAGATCGATCCGGATGTGCTGGGGGCGGATCACGATGTCCACTTCGGCCCCGTCTTTGACACCGGGCGCCAGAAACTGGCCAAAGGGTGTCTGCGTCAGCGCACCGCGCACGGTACCGCGAATCACGTTGATGTCGCTGAAAAACGCGGTCGCCGCCTTATCCACCGGATTGTTGTAGATGTTATAGGGGGCACCTTGCTGGACGATCACCCCATCACGCATCAAGGCGATTTCGTCTGCCATGCGCATGGCCTCTTCAGGCTCATGAGTGACCAGCAGAACAGCCGCGTCTTCGTCCTTCAGGACAGCCAGTGTCTGATCGCGGATGTCATCGCGCAGACGGTTGTCCAACCCCGAGAACGGCTCGTCCATCAGCATGATGCGCGGCTTGGGCGCCAAAGCGCGGGCCAAGGCGATCCGCTGCTGTTCACCGCCAGACAATTCGTGGGGGTAGTTGTCGATGTGGCGCAGCATGTCCACGCGCTTCAGCAACTCTTCCACCCTTGCGCGTTTTTCCTCTTTCGCGCCTTTCAGGCCAAAGGCCACGTTGTCCGCCACACTCATATGCGGGAACAGGGCAAAGTCCTGAAACATCAGACCGATCGAACGGCGCTCGGGCGGGATGCGGAATTTGGTGTCGCAGATCAGGCTGCCATCCACATAAATCTCGCCGCTGTCCTGCATCTCGACGCCCGCGATCATCCGCAGCGTCGTCGATTTCCCGCAGCCTGAAGGCCCTAGCAGACAGGTAACCTGCCCCGGCATGACCTTTAGCGACACACCGCGAACCACCTGTGCCCCGTCGAAACTGCGGGTCAGATTGCGGATTTCCAAGCGCGGGCTCTGCTTTTGATCGGTCACGGGGGCCTCATGTCTTTCCGACAATTTTGGTCGGAGTTCCTCGGCTGATACCAAGCGACCGCCCCCCCTGCAAGTCACGCGGACGAAAGAGCGGTCAGAGAATAACAAAGGGCAGCACAAGGCTGCCCTTCCGGCTGCATCACAAAATGCAGCGCATCTTACATGGTCGAGTTGTATGCGCCGCCATCCAGCAACACATTCTGCCCCACCATGAACCCTGCATACTGAGAGCACATGAAGGCGCAGGTCGCGCCGAATTCACGAG
Organism: Pseudomonadota bacterium; assembly: GCA_036139795.1. Classification (GTDB taxonomy): domain Bacteria; phylum Pseudomonadota; class Alphaproteobacteria; order Rhodobacterales; family Rhodobacteraceae; genus Donghicola. Next base: position 12,621 of record JAYZYX010000331.1, read on the forward strand.
GCGTGCCGTAACGGCCAGCGGGAATCGTGGCCTCGCGGTTGGCGCGTGCCTGTTCTTTAGTGATCCCTTGCGCCGCTGCGGCGCCCGTATCCAGGGAGCTTGCCCGATCCGTATCATGCAGACCCGGCAGCAGGTTGTTGATGATCACACCATCACCGCACACCTGACGCGAAGTGCCCGCCACATAGCCGGTCAGACCCGCACGGGCCGAGTTCGACAGACCCAGCACAGCAATCGGCGATTTGACCGACTGGCTGGTGATGTTCACCACACGTCCCCAGCCGCGCTTTTGCATCCCTGGCACCAGTGCTTTGATCAGCGCGATGGGCGTCAGCATGTTCGCATCCAGCGCCTTGATGAAATCGTCGCGGTCCCAATCGGTCCACATACCCGGAGGCGGGCCACCTGCGTTGTTGACCAGAATATCCACCTCACCGGCCACATCCAGCAACTGGGCGCGGCCCTCTTCGGTGGTCACATCGCAGGCCACGGTTTCAACGCTGACCCCGTAGGTGTCGCGGATATGCTGTGCAGTGGCTTCCAGTGCCTCAGCGCCGCGGGCGTTCATCACAAGATTAACACCAGCTTCGGCCAGCGCCTCGGCGCAACCGCG
>JAYZYX010000332.1:0-10717 GCA_036139795.1 Pseudomonadota bacterium
AGCGGTTGCGAAATCCTCATTCCCTGCCAGATCGCCGTAGACGTTCGACAGACCGTCCAGCCACGCCTGCGGATTGGCCTTAGCCGCCTGAGAGGTTGCGACCAGCATGTCCCAGTTGGGATCGTTGGGCGCAATCTCGGCACCGCTTTCGCTGGTGCCATAGCAATAACGGCACCACAGGGCGCTTTCCAAAGCCAGACCCTTGATGCTGCCGCCACGGGCAATCGCATCGCGGATTTGTGGCACGATGAACTTGGGCTGGCGGTTCGAGCCGTCCAGACACAGACGGCGGATCGTGTCACCGATCTTCGGGTTCGAGAAGCGTCGCTCGATCAGCTTACCGTAGTCGTTCACGTCTGTGTTCGGCACAGGCGGCACACCGGGGATGAACTCTTCCTCAGTCAGCTTGGCCAGATAGGCGCGGATCAGCGGATGCTCCATCGCCTCATGAACAAAGTGGATATCCAGAAGACCACCGGGATAGGCAATCGCCGCGTGACCACCGTTCAGGATGCGCAGTTTCATCAACTCAAACGGGGCAACGTCATTGACGAACTCGACACCGACCTCTTCCAGCGCGGGGCGACCAAGGGGGAAGTTGTCCTCCATCACCCACTGGATGAAGCCTTCGCAGAAAACCGGCCAGCCATCCTGAATACCGTATTCATCGGCTGCGATCTGACGTTCGCGGTCCGAGGTCGCAGGCGTGATGCGGTCCACCATGCTGTTGGGGAAAGCCACGTTTTCATAGATCCACTGGGCAAACGCAGGGTCCGACAGCTTGGCGGTACCGACCACCGCATTGCGGGTGACCTTGCCGTTATGAGGGATGTTGTCACAGCACATAACGGTGAAGGGCGCGGTGCCTTCTGCCACACGGCGCTTAAGGCCAGCGACGATCATGCCGAACACGGTCTTAGGCGCGTCAGGATTTGCACCGTCATGGGCAATCGCAGGATGGGCCGGATCAAAGGTATCCGTCGCATCAAGGAAATAGCCTCCCTCAGTGATCGTGGTGGATACGATGCGGATCGCAGGATCGGCCAGCTTGTCGATAATGGCCGCCGCATTCGCGGGTTCCACATAATCAACCATTGAGCCGATGATCTGTGCACCGCTATGGTCGGCTTCTTGTTCAACCAGTGTGGTCAGCCAGTTTTGAGCCGCCAGCACGTCACGGGCGCGCTTGTCGCCTTCCATGACCCCAGCCCCGACAATCGCCCAATCGTGGCCTTTGCCCTGATTGAACAGCTGGTGAAGGTAGGTCGCCTGATGGGCGCGGTGAAAGTTGCCTACACCGAAATGCAGGATACCGGCGCTTAGATCAGCGCGGGCGTAGGACGGTTTACCGATGGTGTCGGCCAGTTGGTCCAGAGTGTTCAAAGAGAGGGGTGTCGCCATGTCTCGGCCTCAGCTCATCCAGTTGCCGCCGTCCACGTTGTAGGTCTGCGCCACAACGTATTCGGCATCATCGCTTGCCAGAAAGACCGCCATTCCGGTCAGGTCTTCGGCGGTGCCCATGCGGCCAAAGGGGACGGCTTCGCCGACCTCTTTTTTCTTCTGGCCAGGGGCCTTGTTTTCATATTTCGCAAAGAAGGCGTCGACGCCGTCCCAGTGTTCGCCGTCAACCACGCCGGGGGCGATAGCGTTCACATTGATCCCGTGCTGGATCAGGTTCAAGCCAGCGGATTGGGTCAGGCTAATCACTGCGGCCTTGCTGGCGCAATAAACCGCCACAAGGCTTTCGCCGCGACGACCCGCTTGCGAGGCCATGTTGATAATCTTCCCACCCTGCCCCCGTTCGATCATGTGACGGGCAACCGCCTGCATGGTGAACAAGGTGCCTGCCACGTTGATCGAGAACACACGATCATAATCGGCGCGTTCGATCTCGGCGATGGGCGCGGCGGTAAACAGAGCTGCGTTGTTGATCAGGATGTCGATCCCGCCAAGCTCTTTCACCGACTGGCGCACGCACATGTCGATGCTGTCCTGATCGGTCACATCGATGGGCAGCGCGATGGCCTTCTCGCCAATCTCGGCGGCGGTCTTCTGGGCCGCAGGCAGATTGATATCCGCAATGACCACCCGCGCCCCTTCGGCCACGTAGCGTTCCGCAAAGGCGCGCCCGATACCGCGGGCGGCCCCTGTGATCATTGCAGTCTTGCCAGAAAGACGACCCATCAGATACGCAGCCCCTTGGCATCAAACTTGTGCAGCTTGTCCATTTCCGGCGTCAGGAAAACCTTGTCCCCGTGGCGCAGATTGAACTCGCCGTTCACACGTACAGTCATGGTTTCCGCCAGACCGGTTTCATGGATGTGCAGGAAGGTGTCCGAGCCCAGATGCTCGGCCACACCAACAACACCAGACCACATGCCATCGGTCGCCGAGGCGGTGATATGCTCGGGACGGATGCCGATGGTATGAGCACCCTGCTGCGCGGCAACGGGGCCTTCAATGAAGTTCATCTTGGGGCTACCGATAAAGCCCGCCACGAATTTGTTGCGCGGCTCACGATACAGCTCCAGAGGACTGCCGACCTGTTCGATGTGACCTGCACGCAGAACCACGATCTTGTCGGCCATGGTCATCGCTTCCACCTGATCGTGGGTCACGTAGATCATGGTGGTCTTCAGCTGGTTGTGCAGCTCGCTGATTTCCAGACGCATGTTCACGCGCAGGGCAGCGTCAAGGTTCGAGAGCGGTTCGTCAAAGAGGAAGGCCGAAGGTTCGCGCACAATGGCACGACCGATGGCCACACGCTGGCGCTGACCACCCGAAAGCTGACCCGGACGGCGGTCCAGATAGTCGGTCAGGTTCAGAGCCTTTGCCGCGCCTTCAATGCGGCGCTTTTGTTCGTCTTCGGGAACACCGGCCATCTTCATCGGGAAGGCGATGTTCTTGCGCACGGACATATGGGGGTAAAGAGCGTAGCTCTGGAACACCATTGCCAGTTTGCGCTTTGCGGGCGGCAGATTGGTGGCGTCATCCCCGTCAATCCGGATCTGGCCGCTGCTGACATCTTCAAGCCCTGCGATCAGACGCAGCAATGTGGATTTACCGCAGCCCGAGGGGCCAACGAACACAACAAATTCACCGTCATTAATGGTCAGGTCCAGCGGCGGAATGACATTCACGTCGCCAAAGCTTTTGGTGACCTTATCAAGCGTAATACGTCCCATACTGGTTATTCCTTATTTCACAGCGCCGAACGTTAGGCCGCTGACAAGTTGCTTCTGGCTGAACCAGCCAAGGATGAGGATCGGCGCAATCGCCATGGTCGATGCCGCGCTGAGCTTTGCGTAGAACAGGCCCTCGGGGGACGAGTAGCTGGCGATAAACGCTGTCAGCGGGGCCGCCTTTGCGGCTGTCAGGTTGAGGGTCCAGAAGGCCTCGTTCCACGCAAGGATCACATTCAGCAGGATCGTCGAGGCGATACCGGGAATGGCCATGGGGGTGAGGATGTAGATGACCTCTTCCTTCAGGGTTGCGCCGTCCATACGGGCCGCCTCAAGGATCTCGCCGGGGATTTCCTTGAAGTAGGTGTAAAGCATCCAGACAATGATCGGCAGGTTGATCAGCATCAGAACGATGACCAGACCGATCTTGCTATCAAGGATGCCCAGTTTGATGAACAGCAGGTAGATCGGGTAGAGAACGCCAACCGCCGGCAGCATCTTGGTGGACAGCATCCACATCAGGATATCCTTGGTCCGCTTGGATGGGACAAAGGCCATCGACCATGCGGCAGGAACCGCGATAATGATCCCCAGAAGGGTCGAGCCACCTGCGATAATGATCGAGTTCCACAGATATTTGGCGTAATCCGAGCGCTCCATCACGACCGAGTAGTTCTCGAGCGTCCAATCAAATCCAAGGAAAAGTGGTGGATCTGCAATCGCTTGCGCCTCGGTCTTGAAGCTGGTGAGGATAGTCCAGAGGATCGGGAAGAAGATCGCCAGACCCACAGCCCAAGCGGCGGCGGTGTTGATGATCTTGCGTTGGGTTGTAACTGCGCGTGCCATGGTCCCTCCTCACGCGTCCAGGTTCTTGCCGACGATGCGCATCAGGAAGATCGCAACGATGTTGGCCAGAATGATTGCGTAGACACCGCCCGCCGAGCCGAGGCCCACGTTCTGGCTTTCCAGCACGCGCTGGAAGATCAGATAGCTGAGTGTATTGGTGCCGAAAGCGCCGCCGGTGGTCACGAAGATCTCGGCGAAGATCGACAGCAGGAAGATGGTCTGGATCAGGATCACAACGGTGATCGCGCGGCCCAGATGCGGCAGGGTGATATAGGCGAAACGCTTGGGCGCCGAGGCCCCGTCCATTTCCGCCGCTTCCAGCTGCTCGCTGTCCAGCGACTGGATCGCGGTCAGCAGGATCAGCGTGGCAAAGGGCAGCCACTGCCATGAAACGATGGTGATGATCGATGTCATCGAGGCTTTGCTAAGCCATTCCACCGGCTCTGCCCCAAAGAATTCCCACAGATAGGCCAGCAAACCGTAGTTCGGGTCCATGAACATGTTCTTCCAGACCAGCGCCGACACGGTGGGCATGACAAAGAACGGTGCGATCACAAGAATGCGGACCACGCCCTGCCCCCACATGGGCTGGTTCAGCAGCACCGCAAGGAAAACGCCAAGGACAACGGTGATCAACAGCACGCCGCCCACAATCACCAAGGTGGTGTAAACCGAAGGCCAGAACGCGCTGGATGTCACGAAACGCGCGTAGTTTTCAAACCCGACCCAACCAAGGTCGCCGCCCCGCATGGGCAAATATTTCTTGAACGAAAAATAGAGCGTCATGATCAGGGGGACGAGCATCCACCCCAGAAGCAGCATCACCGCCGGTGCCATCATCAGGCGCGCTGCCGATCTTGAATGTTGGGTAGCCATCGGCCACACCTCCTCTGTTCACGGCAAATAGCCGATGCACATGAACGTTAACTTGTCGGGATCGTGGTAAAAGGGAGGGCAGCCCTTGGGCCGCCCTCCGAAGGTCACAAGGAAGGCTTACTTGTAGCCAGCTGCTTCCATTGCGTCGTTGGTGATGGCCTGAGCTTTTGCCAGTGCCTCATCAACGGTTTGTTGACCTGCGTAAACAGCCGAGAATTCCTGGCTGACTTCGGTTGCGATGCCTGCGAACTCGGGGATCGCGGCGAACTGAACGCCAACGTAGGGGCTTTCTTCGACGGTCGAGTTGTTCGGATCAGCCGACAGGATCGAGTCCAGAGTCATCTTGGCGAAGGGAACTTCCATGTAGTTCGGGTTTTCGTACAGCGAGGTACGTGCGCCCGGGGGAACGTTTGCCCAACCTTCTTTCGAAGCGACCAGCTCGATGTAGTCTTTCGAGGTTGCCCACTCGATGAACTGCTTGGCTGCTGCTTCTTTCTGCGAACCTGCGGGGATCGCCAGAGCCCATGCCCACAGCCAGTTCGAACGCTTGCCCAGACCGTTATCGGGTGCCAGAGCAAAGCCGACGCTGTCAGCAACGGTCGAGTCGTTGGGGTTGGTCACGAAAGATGCCGCAACAGTCGCGTCGATCCACATGCCGCACTTGCCCTGCTGGAACAGCGACAGGTTTTCGTTGAAACCGTTGGTCGCATAGCCTGCGGGGCCGGATTCGTTCATCATGCCGACGAAGAATTCCAGAGTGTCTTTCCAGGGTTTGGTGTCGAACTGGGCGTTCCAGTCCATGTCAAACCAGCGTGCACCGAACGAGTTCGACATCGCGGTGATGAACGCGCCGCCCTCACCCCAGCCGGCTTTGCCGCGCAGACAGATGCCGTTCACGTCGTTTGCGCGATCGGTCATGGCTGCCGCTGCTTCGCGGACGAAGGTCCAGGTCGGCGCTTCGGGCATTTCCAAACCTGCTTTTTCCATCAGGTCGGTGCGGTACATGATCATCGAGCTTTCACCGTAGAACGGAGCAGCATAGAGGGTGCCGTCGTAGCTCAGACCGCCTGCCATTGCGGGCAGAATGTCAGCAGCGTCGTACTCGGGCGACAGATCGTTCAGCGGAACCAGCCAGCCGTTCTTACCCCAGATCGGGGTTTCGTACATGCCGATGGTCATGATGTCGAAAGCACCGCCCTTGGTCGAGATGTCGGTGGTGACGCGCTGGCGCAGCACGTTCTCTTCCAGAGTGACCCACTCTACTTCGTGGCCGGTCTTCGCGGTGAAGTCATCGGTCAGGCCCTGCATGCGGATCATGTCGCCGTTGTTCACGGTGGCGATGGTGATCGTCTCGGCAGCGGCAACAGATGCGAATGCAATGGTTGCGCAAGCGCCAAGCAGGGCGCCGTAAGTGCGTTTCATGGTATTCCTCCCAAATTGGGCAAAAGCCCCGTTAGTGGGCAAATACTCGCTCGAACACATCATGACTGTCAACTGAAAATAAAATGCGGCGCTGTTTTTGCAGCGCCGCATTTCGGTAAGTTGGTGATACTAAAGGATGTCACAGCCGCATGATCTGAACCGCTGTCGCCTCGTCGGTGATGAGGCCGTTGATCAAGCCCCCCTTAATCGCCGCCCGAATCGCCGCGGCCTTCTCAAGACCCGAGGCCGAGGCAATCGTTAGCCCCCCTTCAAGAGGCGCAGAGCAGACCCGACGATTCGTCGCAGTGTCCATCAGAACCCCGTCCTGATCGAACACCCAGCCAAGGATTTCGCCAATAGCACCGCCTTTTTCCAAGGCCACAGCCTCGGTCCGCGTTACAAAGCCGTCCAGAGCCAGCGGCGCGTTCTCTCCCACCGGGGCGACACCGACGAATTTTACATCCGCATGGGCCGCCAGTTGCCGCGTGGCGCTGATGGTCTTTTGACCCAGCATGAAATCCCGCTCTTCCTGCGTGGCGGCGATAACCGGCAGCGGCAGAGGATATGTGGTAGCCGAGACCTTGCTGGTGATGTTGAAAAGCACGTTGTAGTAGGCGGTCGAGCCATCGGGCGCGATGTTACCTGTCAGCGAAACGATCCGGTGCTGTGCGCAATCCACCTTGGGCAAATGCTCAACCGCCGCGCGCAATGTCCGGCCAGTACCCAGACCGATGATCAGCGGCTCGACGCGGTTCAGCCACTCTTCCAGTACATCTCCTGTCGTGAAAGACGTGGCCAGACTTGAGGCCTTGGCGTCCGACAGCGCCGGCACCACCTCGCAGAACTCTAGGCCGAAACGGTCGCGCAGGGCGTTGCTCAGATCCAGACAGTTCGAGATCGGGTGATCGATGCGCACTTTCACCAGCCCCAGCGCCATGGCCTGACTGACCATCCGCTGTGCCGACTGGCGCGAGACCCCAAGGACCGAGGCCACCTCGTCCTGGGTTTTGCCGGCAATGTAATAAAGCCAAGCCGCACGGGCGATATCGTCCTGCCGCTTCTGGGCTTTGCTCTCATTGCTCATGGGTCATTCTCCAGACACTTGGCAAATAGCTAAAGCACAGTCGCCCGCGAACAATCAAGAACCAGAGCGGATTGCCACCCTGCCCGCACCTGCGCCCTAGCCCACTGAACGATGCCAGCTGGCCAGCGTCTTTCGCCATAGCAGAACCCGTTCGCCACCTTCACCCTGACACCTGCGGGGTCAATTAGGATCGGTTTCACCAGTTAACCATTTGGCCCTGCATCCCGCGATAAAACTAACGTTAACTAAAAACAGACATCCGCCACCCACCGGCCTCAAAAAATGCTGGAAGCCTTGAATTTGAAGATGAAACTCAAACAGCCCATAAACCGATTCTAGTCCAATTTTGTGTGGCAGAGGCCGAAATGGAGAATATTTCGGATTTTCCACTACCTGCCCTTTTATCACTTTCGTAAAAGGATACCCAAAACAGCCTTGAGCCACAGGACGAAATAAAACTTCGAACCCAAGTCGAAATAATTCGAATCAAATCCCCGGCAAGCTTGATTGAGAAAATCAACCTCTGCCACACAATGTTTCTGCAAATCACCCCTTAGGGAAACGACCAAACCGCCAGACTAAAAAACAATATCCTATTGCATTTAAACGATTTATCCAGACACCTGCGCAATCACCCCCAAGAACCTGCGAAAATGCGGCCCTTTCAATCCTGGCGACACCCCACAAGGATGGAAACAAAGGTGTAAAATTCTCACATTTGAACCGTGTTAGCCCACAATACAATTCACCCCCAACTTTCGCCTTAAACTCCATCAAGGCAACTAATCCTAAAGGTGAGTTCTCGGCACTATTTCGCCGAGTTTATGGCGACTTATTGCTGATTATAAGCAAGTTTCCGATCACGCCTCTACTTCAGCATTACCCTTAAGGTCTGTCTGGATGTCGATCCGAAGCATTTTGCAGCCCCCCAAGGATCGTCATTCGGCGTTATGTGAGTGAGGGCTTATAATGACTGATATTGGGCAACGCGTTTATAGTAAACACGCGTTTACAAACGATTTACCGATCAATCCTAGAATTGACACACGGAAAACCAGCAACCTTACCATGCAGATCCAGGAAACTGATCAATTCCTGGGGATGTATGACAAGAACGGCAACAAGCTGAAAACAGAGGTCTGGGGCTATGCTGGCCCCGGCATTCCCGTCGGCTTTCACGGGCCCACCATCATCGCCTATGAAAACAAACCGCTGACCATCACTTGGAACAACGAGCTGGATGTGGATGGGCATCTCTTGCCGGTAGATGAAACGATCCATCAGGCAGAACCGACCGAAGGCGCGATCAATGAAGGCTTTATTCCGATCGTGACCCACCTGCACGGCGGGCATGTGGATTCGATCTACGATGGTAACCCCGATCAGTGGTATACGCAGAACGGCGGCACCTCGGCACCGGCAGAGCCGCAGATCCCCGTGATCCACTTTGAATGGGGGTTCGGAATCTTCAAGAGCCGCTGGGAAAAGCTCTGGGACAAGGCGGTCGACAACTTTTCGGAAAACCCGAAGGGGCTGTACAGCCTGATCCTCAAGTATTTTCCGGATCAGTATCAACCACCGGAGCCGACACCCGCGCCCACGGATGGGCCCGGCAGCACCGGTATCGATTACGTGGGCACCAGCTTTACCTATGACAACAGTCAGGAATCCGCGCCGCTGTGGTACCACGACCATGCGCTGGGGATCACGCGCCTGAACGTCTATGCAGGGCTTGCGGGCATGTATCTATTGCAGGACGGCACCCGCGAAAAGCTGGCGAAAAAGCACTACTTGCCTGATCTTGACGATGTGGTGGATGTGGTCATTCAGGACTATTCCTTCGATGAGGACGGCAATCTCTACTATCCGGGTCACGCCCATGACGTACTGCCAGGCGATCCGGGCAGCACAGTCGCTGACGAAGTCGGCAATGATTTCTTTGACCACAACGGCATGGACGCGGCCTCGGCCCTGCCCGAGTATTTCGGCGATGTAATCCTGGCCAACGGCATGGCGTGGCCGACCCATGATGTGGCCCGTGGTGATGTACAGTTCACGCTGCTGAACGGCTCGGATTCGCGGTTCTACAAGCTAGAGTTGGACAACGCCTATGTCTCGGCCACCATCGTCGGTTCGGAAGGCGGGCTGATGCCCCGCGCCCGAGAGGTCTTTGACGGGGATGGCATTCAGGAAGCGGATGAGTTCATCATTCTGGCCCCAGCGGAACGTCTGGACATCGTCTTTGACTTTTCCAAGTTGAAGGACAACGACAAGGTCACACTTCTCAACACCGGCCCCGCCTATGAGCCGTACAAAGGTGTGGACTACGAAACCGGCGAATTGAACGTGGCTACAGCGGCCACCATCGACGATCCGGTGGGCGCGATCATGCAGTTCGATGTGGATGGCTCTTTGCGGGCTGAACACCTGCGTCTGCGCGACGGAAAAAAGCTGAACCGTGATTTCGACGAGATCAAAGGCAGCGACATCGATCACACCCGTAAATTGGGTCTCTTCGAAGGTGCGGACGAATGGGGACGGATCAAGCCACTGCTTGGAACCGCCGAAGAAGGTGCCCTCCACAGCAATGAAATGACGCCAGACGGTGCCTTTGGCCCGCTGAGTTATATGGCTCCGATCACCGAGAAGGTGCAACTGAACAGCTATGAATACTGGGACATCTTCAACTTCAGCGAAGATGCGCATCCGGTCCATATCCACCTGATCCAGTTCCAGAACGTGGCAAAATACGCCATCGACTATCTGGATGACGATGGGGACGGCATTCCCGATGACATCAACGGTGACGGTAAAATCACCTATGGGTCACAGCGCAAAGGCGATGTTCTTGGGGCGAATAACGATGTCATGATCTTTGACAAAGAAAAGCTCCCCTTCCGCGCCGAGGATGAAGGCTGGCAGGACACCACGACTGTCGGTCCTAAAGAGATGGTACGGGTGGCGGCCTATTACGACAAACCGGGCGAATACGTCTGGCATTGTCACATCCTCAGCCACGAGGACAACGATATGATGCGCTCGTTCGTGGTCGAGGACATGCTGGTCTAAGCCAGCCGTTCGCGCATCTGCTTACCCCAGAGGGGCGGCGTTCCGCGTCGCCCCTTCCTGCTACGTACCTGTTGTCCCTGTCAGGACGGACACAAGGCGCACGCTATATCAAAAAGCGTTTGCGTACCGCACAGCGCCAAACAGCGATGTTCTGGTGAAAACCAAGGCGCTTCAGCAATTTAAAGGAAGAAGTGGTGCCCCCACACGGACCCGTGAATCGTTCATTATCAATGACTTG
>JAYZYX010000333.1:0-4371 GCA_036139795.1 Pseudomonadota bacterium
GTTCTGATCATGGAGCTGATCCGGTCGATTGCGGATCGCTATCAGGGCAAGTCGGTCTTTGCTGGTGTGGGTGAACGCTCTCGCGAGGGGCATGAGCTGTGGCTTGATCTAAAGCGTTCAGGCGTGATTGACCGGACCGTTCTGGTGTTCGGACAGATGAATGAGCCCCCCGGTGCCCGCTGGCGTGTGGCGCTGTCCGCTTTAAGCGTTGCCGAACATTTCCGCGATCAGATGGGGCAGGACGTGCTGCTCTTGATCGATAATGTGTTCCGCTTTGTGCAGGCAGGGTCCGAGGTCTCGGGCCTTCTGGGGCGCTTGCCATCCCGCGTGGGCTATCAGCCGACGTTGGCGACCGAAATCGCGGAATTGGAAGAGCGGATCGCCTCTGTTCATGGGGCGGCAGTGACCTCGATCCAGGCGGTCTATGTGCCTGCCGATGACTTCACTGATCCGGCGGTGGCCGAAACTTTCACCCATCTGGACAGCGCAATCGTCCTTAGCCGCGATATGGCCAGCGAAGGTCTCTATCCCGCGATTGATCCGCTGGCCTCAAGTTCGACCCTTCTGGACCCGATGATCGTTGGTGAACGGCACTACAAGGTGGCCGAGGATGTACGCGGGCTGATCGCGAAATATCGTGAACTGCAAGAGATCATCTCTCTTTTGGGGATTGAGGAACTGGGCGCCTCGGACCGGCGGGCCGTGGGACGGGCACGGCGCTTGATCCGGTTCCTGACGCAGCCTTTTGCTGTGACGGCTCAGTTTACCGGACACGGCGGCGTCTCGGTCTCGCTTGAGGATACGTTGGGCGGGTGCGAGGCGATCATGGCCGGTGACGCGGACACATGGGACGAAAGCGCTCTTTATATGATCGGCACCCTAGAGGACGCTCGTGCCAAGCACACCGCACAGGAGGGGCAGGGATGAGACTGCGCGTCACCACCCCGACCGAGGTCATAGCCGATGTGGATGGCGTTCTGTCCCTGCGGGCCGAGGATGCGACCGGCGCCTTTGGCATCCAGCAGGGACACGCAGATTTTGTCACGGTTCTGCCGGTTTCGGTCGTCTCATGGCATGACGCAGAAGCGGAAGAGTTCATCGCCCTGCGTGGCGGCGTGCTGCACGTTCAGGGCGGAGATCAGATCAACATCGCCACCCGTGGCGCTTGGCGTGAAGCGGACCTGAAGGCCCTTGGACCCAATGCGCTGGCGGAACTCACACGCGCTGATGAGGCTGAAGACAGCGCCCGCACCTATGATCACCGCTTGCATCTGGCCACCATCCGGCAGGTCGAGAGGCTGTTGAGTCTGGGGCGTGACATCCCAGAAAGCCCGCCACGGCTAGAGCCCCGTCGTCTGCGGGCCGAGGACTAAGTCATGACCGATCCCGATAACAAGTCCCGCGACGATTTACTGGAGGCGATCCGGAAAAGAGATGCCCGCCGCGCCCAATGGACCGAGCAGGGCGAACGCCCGCTCTGGAAGAACTTGTCGATGATCGGCGCATTGGGTTGGTTGATCGTCGGAGCCACTTTGTTGGGTATCGTTGCAGGCCGCTGGCTGGACCACCGGTTCGGAACAGGGGTGACGTTCAGCGGGGCGCTGACCTTCGGCGGGGCGTGTCTTGGATTTTACATGGCGTGGCAGAGGATGAATAGCGAATGACAATTTCCCAAGTAATCACAGCCCTGCCGTGGCTTTTTGTGGGGGCCGCCATCGGGGCCGCCTATTTCCACCTGCTTGGACGCTCGGTCGCGGCGATGGGCAGTGATTGGCAACGGGCCATTGGCTTTCTACTGCTGCGGATCGTGATCGCGGTCGCGGGCTTTGCAGTGGTGGCCCATTACGGCACGTTGCCGCTGATTGCCGCGCTTCTGGGTCTATTGCTGGCGCGGACCGTCATGATCCACCGCGTGCGGAGGGCCTAAGGATGGAAGCCAGCCCGCTTGTTCCAGACATCCTATTTCATATCGGCTTTGTGCCGATCAGCCGCTCGGTCGTGACCACATGGGTGATTATGGTGCTGCTGTTTGTGATGCTACGCGTGACCCTGCGCGCGCCGAAACTGAACGCAGGCCCCGCCCAAGCGGCGCTAGAGATTGTGGTGCTTGCCATCGCGGATCAGCTGAAACAGGTTTTGAACCGCGATCCATGGCCCTACATGCCGCTTTTGGGATCGCTGTTTATCTTCCTTGGCCTTGCCAATCTGGCCGCTATCTTTCCGGGTGCGACGCCGCCCACGGGCCATCTGGAAACCCCTGCGGCCTTAGCCGCCATTGTCTTTCTGTCGGTTCATTATTTCGGCATCCGTACCCGCGGCGCAGGTAAGTATTTTGGCCACTATCTAGAGCCCAACCCGTTCCTTTTGCCCCTCAACGTGCTGGGAGACCTGACGCGGACGTTTTCCCTGATGATCCGCCTTTTCGGCAACATGATGAGCCATGAGTTCGTCATCGCCATCGTGGTCTTTCTGGCGGGGCTGATCGTGCCCGTTCCCTTCCTGCTGCTGGGTGTCCTGATCGGGATCATCCAAGCCTACATCTTCACCATTCTCGCAACTGTCTACATTGGCGGCGCTGTCGGCGCGGTCGAGACATAGGAGCACCTTCCATGAACTACATCGAAATCGTCAGCATCATCGGCGCGGTGATCGCCGTGTCCTTCGGGGCGATCTTTCCCGCCTATAGCGAGGGCCGCGCCATAGCCGCCGCGATGGAGGCCATCGCCCGCCAACCCGAGGCCGCAGGCACACTGTCACGTACCCTGTTCGTCGGGCTGGCGATGATCGAAACGATGGCGATCTACTGCCTCGTGATCGCGCTGCTCTTGCTCTATGCGAACCCGTTTGTGGGATAAGTCATGCAGATTGATTGGTGGACGCTGGGACTGCAAACGGTCAACTTCCTGATTGTGATCTGGCTGCTCAGCCGTTTTCTCTACCGTCCCATTCGGAAAGTTATCGCCGATCGCGAAGCCGCCGACCGCGCAGCAACTGAGGCCGCCGAGGCCAAAGTCAGTGCAGCTGATGAGGCAAAGCAGGCCTATCAGGCCAAGCTGGAGGCCTTTGAGGCCGAGAAACAAGTGCAGATCACATCCCTGCACGAAACCCTTGAGGCCGAGCGTGCAAAGCGTCTGGCAGAGGTACAGGCCGAGGCTGAGGCAGCACTGACCGCCGGTCGCGCCAAGATCGCTGCCGAAAAGGCAACTGCCCAGACAGCCCTACGATCCGAGATTGTGGCGCTGGCCGAGGATCTGGCCCGCAAGGCGCTGTCCTCGGTCGGGGATGATCCTTTAACGGCAGCGACCCGTTATCTGGACGGGTTGGCGCCGACGGAATTGGATGGGCTAAGGCAGCAACTTGGGCCAGATGCTGCGGTTATCGTGATCTCGGCTCAAGATTTCGGCGATAAACGGCAGGCAAAGTGGCGAACGGCGCTGACTACGCGGCTTGGCCCTGAAGTGCAGGTGTCCTTTCAGCAGGATGTGTCCTTGCTGGCAGGGGCAGAACTGCACTTTCCCCACGCTGCCTTGCGCTTTTCCGCCGCTGACCGGCTGCACCGTGCCGCATCCGCATTGGAGACCTGAGTGATGAGTGCTGATGATCCAACCGCCGCATGGCTGGCACAGGCTCGGGATACGGTCGCCGCGCAAGACCTGCCGCCGCGCCTTGAGCGTATCGGGCGGGTCGCGCAGATCGGCGACGGTGTTGCTATCATATCGGGCTTGAAAGAGACCCGATTGGACGAACTACTCCGCTTTGAGGACGGCACCCTCGGGCTGGCCATGTCGATTGGCGAAGACAAGCTTGGCTGTGTTCTGCTGGCCGCCGATGACGAGATTTCGGCTGGTACCCGCGTCTATAACACCGGCCAGATTGCCCGCGTGCCCGTTGGGGACGGGCTGCTGGGGCGGGTGGTCTCGCCCCTAGGTGCGCCGCTGGACGGCGGGCCTGAGATTACCCCTGAGCGGTTCGACCCGATTGAACGGCCCGCGCCGCAGATCGTGGATCGGGATCTAATCACCGAACCGATGCTGACAGGCCTTACGGTAATTGACGCGATGATCCCCTTGGGACGTGGCCAGCGCCAGTTGATCGTGGGGGACCGCAAGACCGGCAAGACCGCCATCGCCATCGATACGATCATCAACCAGAAAGACAGCGATGTGATCTGTATCTACGCGGCGATCGGGCAAAAGGCCTCGACCGTGGCGCGGGCGATCGAGGCCGTGAAAACCCACGGCAACCCAGATCGCTGCGTCTTTGTGGTTGGCACTGCCGATGCGGCACCGGGCGCGCAATGGATCACGCCCTATGCGGCCTGCACCATTGCCGAGTACTTCCGTGATCGCGGCCAGCACGCCCTGTTAATCC
>JAYZYX010000334.1:0-8283 GCA_036139795.1 Pseudomonadota bacterium
TATGAATACATCAACTGGTATCTGGACGGCTGGGTCGGCGGCTTCCTGATGCGTCAGGGCTATTATTCGGCAGTGCCCGAGACCTCGAAGAACTACATGAGCGAGAACGAGTGGGGTTACTGGTTCGAGGGCAAGCCCGCCACCGGCGACATCACCAGCCCCTTCGGCGACGTACTGGCCAAAGCGGGCGACGTGCGCGACGGCGGTTCGTTCCAAGAGCGCATGGGTCGCGTGGCCTGCTGGAACGCGGTCATGGATGAAAACCAGTACATGGTCCGCAAGTGGAACGAGTTCATCAGCTCGTAAAGTCAGGGGCGTTGCCCCTCTGGACGGGCCTTGCGGCCCGTCCATTCACCCCAAGGTATTTTCTCCAAGATGAAGGGGCGCGGGCCCCGAGGATGGGATCATGGCAATGAGCCGTCATGTGGTGGGCTGGATGCAGGCTGCGCCGCTGGCCCTTGTGCTGGCGGGGTTTCTGGTTTTGCCGGTGATCCTGATCGTGGTGGTCAGTTTCTGGGGGGCGACCGAGTGGTCGATTTACCCCGCGTTTTTGTGGGACAACTACGAATTTCTGTTTTCCTCGCCCGTGACCTATCGCGTGTTTTTCAACACCTTTAAATACGCTTTGATCACTTGGGCTTTGACCTTGGGCATCGGCTTTACGGTGGCCTATTTTCTGGCCTTCCACGTGCGCGGGCAGACCACGCAGATTGCCTTGTTTCTGCTATGCACGATCCCGTTCTGGACCAGCAACATCATCCGTATGATCAGCTGGATCCCCTTTCTGGGGCGCAACGGGATTGCCAACCAGACCCTGCTGGATTGGGGGCTGATTGATCAGCCGCTGGAGTGGCTGCTTTATTCCGATTTCTCGGTCATTCTGGCCTTTGTGCATCTTTATACGCTGTTCATGGTGGTCCCGATTTTCAACACCATGATGCGGATTGATCGCAGCCTTCTTGAGGCGGCCTATGACAACGGGGCAAGCGGGTTTCAGACCCTGTGGCATGTGATTGTGCCATTGACCAAACCGGGCATCATGATCGGCACCATCTTTGTGGTGACGCTGGTGATGGGTGATTTCATCACCGTCCGCTTTATGTCCGGCAGTCAGAGCGCCAATGTGGGCCGCTTGATTTCCAACGACATTGCCCTGCTGCAGTATCCGTCCGCAGCGGCAACGGCCGTGGTTCTGCTTGGCACCGTGCTGCTGGTCATCGCCATTCTCCTGCGCTTTGTGAACATCCGGAAGGAGCTGTGATCATGGGGAAACGCTCAACGTCCTTTTACGTGCTGGCCGGTTTCTTCGGGCTGTTCCTGCTGTTTCTTTACGGGCCGACGATCACCATCGCGATCCTCAGCTTTCAGGGGCCGCAAGGGGGGCTGACCTTTCCGATGAACGGCGTGTCCCTGCACTGGTTCCACGATCTGTTCCAGCAACAAGCAGTGGGCGATATCTGGGGCGCGTTTCGCAGATCGCTGTCGCTGGGGCTGATGGTGATGGTGGCGACGGTTGTGGTTTCGGTCATGGCGGGGCTGGCGTTTCGCAAGCGGTTCAAGGGGTCAGGAGTGCTATTTTATCTGGCGATTACCTCACTGGTGATCCCGTCGATCCTGATCTCGCTTGGGGTGGGTCTGTTATTCGACCAGTTGGGCTTTAAGGTCCATTGGAGCACCAGCGGCTTTGGCAGCCAGCTGACATGGACCCTTCCCTTTGGACTGTTGATCATGTTTGCGGTCTTCAATCGCTTTGACAAAAGCTATGAAGAGGCGGCCCGCGATCAGGGGGCAAGTTCATGGCAGATCATCTGGCATGTGATCCTGCCCATTATCGCGCCTTCGCTGATTGGCGTTGCGCTATTCGGCTTTACCCTCAGCTATGACGAGTTTGCGCGGACGCTGTTGACCTCGGGCAGCTACAACACCTTGCCGCTGGAGATCTACGGCATGACCACCAATGTCACGACGCCGGTGATCTATGCGCTGGGGACGCTGACCACCTTGTTCAGCCTGATGATCATCGCACTGTTCTTGCTGACGGTCTGGGTCATGGGCAAACGCCAGTCGCGGTTCGGGTCTGATGCGGGCAAGGGAGTGTAGCGTGCGCGTCGTCTATATGAACCCCAACTCGACCCAAGCCATGACCGACAGCATGGTGGCGGTCGCCCGTGCGGCCAACCCAGATGTGCAGATTGAAGGCTGGACCAACACCGGCGCGCCGCCCGCGATCGAAGGGCCCGAGCATGGAGAGATGGCGTTAGCCGGCCTGCGCCACATGGTAGAACGGGCCAAGGGCGAAGGGGTTGATGCGCTGGTCATCGGCTGCTTTGACGACACCGGCTTGATCGAGTTGCGGGCACTGGCCCATTGCCCCGTGATCGGCATCGGTCAGGCGGGCTATGCGGCGGCGGATTTACTGGGTTTGCGCTTTGCGGTTCTGACCACCCTGCCTGTGTCCCTGCCGGTGATCGAAGGCAACATTGCCGCCCTTGGCTATCGCCCCCAATGCCTGAAGGTCATGGCCAGCGGCCTGCCTGTCCTGACCGTTGAAGAAGGCAGCGAAATGACCCGCCTGCATCTGGCAGAGGGCATCAACGACCTGACCGCTGAGGGCGCGCAGGCAGTTGTCTTGGGCTGCGCAGGCATGGGCCGTTTGCGCGATGATCTGGCCGCCCGCACAGGCGCTGTGGTGATTGACGGGGTCACGGCGGCGGCGCAACTGGCCCCTGCATTGGCGCGGATCAAGCCTTAGGTTTCGACCGTTCGATCATCTCAAGCTCGCGGCTTCGGGCACCGGCGATCATGCCGGTGATCAACCGCGTCTCTGGCATGTTCTTCCAGTATTTCTTCGGCATCTCGCGCAGCATCGCCCCCGTCATCAGCCGCGACGGGTTGAAGATCGAGGCATAGTAGGCCTCCCAAATCTTCTCGGTCGGGTCTTCATCTGGAATGTCGCTGCGGCTAGCCCCCGCGCCTTCGGTCAGTACATCCCCATCCCAATGGACCGAGCCGTCGGGCGTCAGGATCGACCACTCCATATTGGCAAAGCGCCCCACAAAGAAGCCGGCGTTGGCCCGCAGGATGTGGTGATCGGGCTCAAACCAGCTGATGTAGCGCACGCGGTTGCCTACGGGCATTTCGCGGAAGCGCACAAAGGCGCGCATCTTGTGAATGTCGCGGCGGATCGCTTTGACCAATACGCTCAGCCGCCGCACCAGCGGATCGGCACGGTCCTGCATCACCCGCGGATCGCGCCCCACGCGGAGTAAAAGACCGTACAGCAAGGCAAACCGCTGGGGGTCGCGATGCAGCACCGCCATACGGGCCAGCTCGATGAAGTCCTTCGGCACATTCAGGGTCTTGGCCCCTTTTGGCAGGGTCAGATCGGCTCCGGCGAAAAGATCGGTGACTTCATCGCCCACTTGCCACAGCACGTCTTCGGGCGGCACGCCCCGCACCGCCAAGGCCCGTGCCGCCATGCGCCAACCATCGAAATCATCAGGGGCTTCCAGCCAGATCACTTCCATCGCTCAGGCTCCGAACAGGTCTAGCTGCACCGGCTTGGGCGCGACCAGAGCCTTCAGATCGGCGCGGTCGGTCAGGCGCACCGGACGCCAGTCTTCGCAGACGATAAAGGGCAGCAACTTTTTCACGCTGACCGTCAGTCGCCCCACATCCTCCAGCCGCAACCGCCGCACACGCCGCGCCGACAGAATGCCGTTTACCGCTTTGGTCCCCAGCCCCGGCACCCGCAGCAACGCCTCTTTCGGGGCGCGGTTCACATCCACAGGGAAATGTTCGCGGAACTTCAGCGCCCACGCCAGCTTGGGATCGATGTCCAAGGGCAGCATCCCCGTCACGGGGTCTGTCGTCTGGGCCACATCCTCGGGCGTGAAGGTGTAAAACCGCATCAGCCAATCCGCCTGATACAAACGGTTTTCCCGCTGCAGCGGGGGCCGTTTCAAGGGCAGCACTACCGAGGCATCAGGGATCGGGCTAAACGCCGAATAGTAGACCCGCCGCAGCCCGAAACGGTCATAAAGATGCGCCGCCCGCCCCACGATATCGCGGTCGGTGCCATCGTCCGCCCCCACGATCATCTGAGTCGATTGGCCAGTGGCAAAGCGCGGCGCATGCCGATAGCGGCGGCGGGCATCCTTGCTATCCTCAATCGCAAGGCGCATCTGCCCCATCGCCCCTTCGATCCGCGGCGCGGATTTCTCGGGGGCCAGCTTGGTCAGACCGGGCACCGTAGGCAGCTCGACGTTGATCGAGACACGATCAGCGAAACGCCCCGCAGCCTCGACCAGCATGGGGTCCGCATCAGGAATGGTCTTCAGATGGATATAGCCGCGAAAATCGTGATCCAGCCGCAGGGACCGCGCCACTTCGACGATCTGCTCCATCGTATAATCGGGCGAGCCGATGATCCCAGAGGACAGAAACAGCCCCTCAATGTAGTTCCGCTTGTAAAAGCTTAGGGTCAGGTCCACGACCTCTTTCGCCGTGAACCGCGCCCGCCGCACGTTCGAGGATTTGCGGTTGATGCAGTAATGACAGTCGAAAATACAGCTGTTGGTCAACAGGATCTTCAGCAGAGAGATGCAGCGCCCGTCCGGCGTATAGCTGTGGCAAATCCCTGATGAGGCCGTCGTGGACCCGATCCCCTTACCGCCCCGTGAATCCCGTTTCTGCGCCCCCGATGAGGCACAAGAGGCGTCATATTTCGCGGCATCGGCAAGGATTTCCAACTTGCCCGCCATGTCCAGTCTGCTCATCAATCCGCTCCATCTGCGTGGATGTGACGGAAAAGATAGAACGCACCATGAACATCGACCAGCGAAAAATGTTCACCTCTTGTTCACATCTTGCAGGTCTTATGGGTGCAGCATCCGGCCGTACTCGCCACCGGTCTGGATCGTCACCTGAACGGGCGCGGCGGTCGGGTTGCTCCACCACCAGCCGTGCAGCCCGTCAAAGGCGGCCCTAAGCGTGCCTTCGGCGCTGGCCACATCACGGCCCTGCTCATAGCTGATCTCACCGTCGCCCTCACCGTGGGTATCATGGGTCAGTCCAGCCCCGTCCGTGTGCCAGGCGAACTGCGCCGCTTGGCCCTCGGTCATCATCAGCTTGACCTCGACGCCCTGACCGGGGGCCAGAGTATAGGTGAAACTGTCGCGCCACTCGGCGGGCAAGACCTCGACCGCCTCCAAAGGCGCGCCTGCGCTCAGAGCGTCCAGCTTGGCCTCGATGTCGCCAAGTCGGCTGAGAACTTCGGTGATGCGGGGATCGCGCTGCGCCTCTTCTTCCGCAGCCGAGGCCAGCCCTTGCTTGACCAAGCCCATCTGCGTGAGGCCCAGCGCATCGCCCACGCCGGTAGGGTCCACCCCATATTCTGCTGGCAGCCAGAAGGTCACCACCAGCGCCGCCCCGATAGCCGCCGCGCCCAGCGTCGCGCCGATCAACCCAAAGCCCGAGGTCTCAACCGTTTTCACATTACCCATCAGCGTCTTCCTTATGCCAGCACCAGACCCGCGATCTGATAGAACATCAGCGCAAATCCGGCGGTCATCAGCAGAACATTCGCAGCATAAGCCTGCCGCGCGAAACGGGGCATCGCCCGCCATTGGTGCATCACCATCAGGATCAGCAGCAGCGCGGTGATCTGGCCCAACTCGACCCCCACATTAAAGGCAACAAGGTTCACCAGCAGCCCGTCCGAGGCGATCTCATAATCCAGCAGCTTGGACGCCAAGCCAAAGCCATGCAGCAGCCCGAACACAAACACCGCCCCCTTGGGCGAAGGCCGCACACCGAACCAGCGCTCAAACGCGCCAAGATTATCCAGCGCCTTATACACCACGGAAAAGCCGATGATCGCGTCGATGATATAGGGGTTTATCCCGATCCCGAACCACACACCCGCCAGCATGGTCAGCGAATGGCCCAGCGCGAAAAGCGAGACATAGGCCCCGATCTGCCGCACCCCATAGAGGAAAAAGATCACGCCGAAGAGGAACAGCAGATGATCATAACCGGTGACCATATGTTTAGCCCCCAGATAGACAAAGCTAGGGATTTGCACGCCACTGACCTGCGCCAGATAGCCCTTGTCCCCTTGGGTTACCGCGTGGGCCATAGCCCCTTGGGTCCATAGCAGCCACGGGACCATTGCCCACAGATATTTCATCGCGCCCTTCCTTGTTTCCGCCCCTACTCTAGCAGAGGCGAAAACAGGTGCGATCCCGACCAATGTTGCAGAGGTCAGCTTTGCGCCTTGGTGATCTCGTCCCGCAAAATGCGCCCGATCAAGGCGCAATCTTCCAGCGAGAATGTCAGCGGCAAGCGCATATCGATCAGCCCCGCAAGGATCGCATCGGTCTTGGGTAGCTTGGGCACAGGGGCATAGCGCCAGCTGTCATAACGGCTGGTGAAGGCCTTCGGCTCATCCTCGCCAAACCACTTCAGATCGACGCCGCGCTTGGCACAAGCCGCCAGCAGCGCTTCGATCCGCTCAGCGGCCCAATCGCGCAGCAGGAACTGAAAGCTGGAACCAACACGCACCGCAGCCTCAGGCGCTTGGGGCAGATAGACACCGTTCAGCCCATGCAACACATTCCACACCACATCATGGCGCGCATTCCACCCCGCGACACGCCCCTCAAGCAGAGGGATCTGGGGCCGCAGCACCGCCGCCCTCAGGTTATCCATCCGCCCCGAGATATTGGGCGTCTCATACCGGATCTCTTCATAAACCTCAGGCTCCGGCCCAGCGCGATGCTTGCCATAGAGCATGTAAGAGCCCGACAGCATCACCGCCCGCGCCATCAGTTCGGCATCATCGGTGACCAGAAAGCCCCCCTCGCCCGAGTTCATGTGCTTGTAGGTCTGGGTCGAATAGCAGCCGACCGCCCCATGACGTCCGCTTTGCACGCCCTTCCACGTGGCCCCCATAGTGTGGGCGCAATCCTCAACTACGGTAATGCCTGCCTCATCGCAAATCTGCATCAGGCAGTCCATGTCACAGATATGCCCGCGCATATGACTTAGCAGCAGAACCTTGGCCTGATCCGCCTTGGTAGCAAGATCGTCCAGATCAATCACCAGATCGGGCGTCACCTCAACGTAGACAGGCGTGCCCCCCACTGCTTCGATCGCGCCCGGCACAGGCGCCAGCGTAAAGGCGTTAGTCAGCACCGGATCACCATGCTTAACCCCCACCGCCCGCAGCGCCGTGCAAATCGCATAACCGCCCGAGGCCACCGCCAGCGCATATTCCGCCCCCACATAGGCGGCGAACTCTTGCTCTAGCAATGCAGCCTCAGCCGTTTCGCCTGCCGCCTCATTATAGCGGTGCAACCGGCCATGCTGCATGACAGCCGTGGCTGCCGCGATACCTTCGGCGGGGATCGGGTCCTGCTGGGTAAAGCTGCCCTTGAAGACTTCGGTCATGCGCCTGCCTCCGCGGCAAAGCCCTCCATCACCTCGGCCAGAACCGCCTCAAGGCGGCTATAGTGGTCCAGTAGCCCCTCAGGGGCCAGATCGCGCACCCCATCCCCATCGGGACCAAAGGTCACCAACACGCAAGGAATGCCAAGGTTTTCGGCACATTTACGGTCGGTGATCGTATCCCCGATCAGAACAGAGCGTTCAGGCACGCCGCCCACCAGCCGGATCGTTTCCGCCAAAGGCGCAGGATCAGGCTTGCGCACTGGCAGCGTATCCGCCCCGATCAGCGCATCGAACAGGTCCCGCGCACCCATGCGGCTCATCAGGGTTTCGGCCAGCCCTTCAGGCTTGTTCGTACAGATACCCACAGTAACGCCCCGCGCGCGCAGACGATGCACCGCATCCAAAGCGCCCTCATAAAAGACCGTGTTGGCATCAATGTTTTCGCCGTAATGGGCCAATAACAAAGGATATTGCCGCTCGATCTCGTCCAGATCATCGGCACGGCCCAACCGCTGCATGCCCAGCGTCAGCATCGCCCGCCCGCCTTTGAACGCGGTAGACGCATCTGCCATAGGGTCCAACTGCGGCCCCACCCCCATCCCGATAAAACAGGCATTCGCGGCGGCAATAAGATCGACGCTGGTATCAGCCAGCGTGCCATCAAGATCAAAAATAACTGAGTGCATAGTGGTCTCCATCGGCGGCACCTTGCCGCCCTCTGACATGATCCGCAATGATCTTTGATGGGCCGCCCCCTTGCTCCTTTGCGCATGCTCTATAAAAGGGCTGCAAAACTATCGAATTGAGGACCATTTATTTATGGCAACCGCG
>JAYZYX010000335.1:0-4912 GCA_036139795.1 Pseudomonadota bacterium
CAACACATCAAATAGGACACCGCCCCCAAAACACCAAACGCCCCCCTGCTTTCATCTTGGAAAAAATACCTCGGGGTGCGGGGCAGAGCCCCGCGAACGCCTGACAAAAGCGGCCAGTCAGGGAGAAATCTGCGCCGCCTCAACCGCCTCTATCAACAGACCCAACTGCTGCTGGACCGAGCTTTCCTCACACGACAGCTCCACCAATGCCGCGCCGCTTTGCGTCACCGTGATGCCCCCATGCAATGGGGCATCATCACTCCGCTCTACGGACCACCAGACCTCATAGCCGCAATCGCCAGAATAAAAGGTCACGGTTTCCCAAATGGAACTGCCCACCCCGCTCCAAGGGGTGACGTTCAGGCTGGCCTTGTCAGTGATGATCTCTTTCTCGATCCAGCCGCCGGTTTCGAAAAAGCCGTAGGCAGCGTTATCCCCGTCCGCCCAATAATTGGTATCACAGACCTCAACCGCCTTTTTGCCGCCGTTGAAAGTGCAGGCGAACATGACGCTTTCATCGATCGTGCAATACTCACCCGCCTGCGCAGTGGTACCAAGGGCACCGAACATCGCGGCGGTCAGGGGGAAAAACTTCATAGGGCATCCCTTAACGAAAACTCTAAAAGCAACATGTCAGCCGTGGGGCTTGAGGTCCAATAGATGCGCGGCCCGCAAATCCTCTCGAAAGGGCGCCGCGCCGATTTGCGCCTCTGGCACGCCGAGCCAACGGTTGATCATGCGGGCGGTGGTCACGGAATTCGGCCCTTCCGAAAAGCCGTGGCCGATCACCAAACGTTCAGCCCCTGTCGGGCTGTCTGTCACCAGCACCAGCCGGTAGGCTTGGCCCTTGGCCTGCTTGCTCTGAATATCCACGTCAGCTTGGGCCACTTGGCTAAGGGGCATGTCAGAACTGTGGGTCCCGTGCAGCATACGCTTTGACACCGTCACCGTATCCGAGGCGCGGTTCAACGTGATCTCGGTCTTGTGGAACAGAACCCAGCAGGTCGCGACGCCAAAGACCACAATGATGCAGGATGCAAAAAACACCCACGATGACACGGTGATACCGGCGTAGAGGCTGATAGCAAACCCGACTGCGCAGAAGGACGCAACCATAGCGGTCAAAATACCACTGGATCCGCACAGCTTGAAAAGCTGGGTGGAGTTCGTTTGAATATGCATCTTGCGATCAAAAAATTTTAACTGATGGTAAAAAGTGTATGCAAACCACCCTTACCAAAGCAAGCGCGATTTTTCGATTTCAAACGAAAGTAAGGCTTTCCAGACCAACAATAATCCATTTACACGGATTTAATGTATTTTATTTAGGCAGCTATTTGTTTTCCTAAGTCCAATATTTTGACTGTGAAAAATGTATTACAGTTAGCGAAATGAAATGCACCTTCAGACTATCACCATGAACACACGTTAAGGTTGCTGTGCGCACTCATCGTGACTTACCCTTATGGGGCAGGCGGGGCAGACCAGCATGGTCGCGAATTTCTCCGAACTGTCCGAAAATCTAAAGAAATCGGGGGGAAAATCATGAGCCGTTCTTTTCTGGAAAGCGTTGATGCGCAGTTCGCGCGGGCCTTTGGCCATCTTGATCTGCCCAAGGGTCTGGCCGAAAAGATCAAAATCACCAACGCGATTTTCAAAGTGACCTTCGGCGTGCGCCTGCGCGGCGAACTCATGAGCTTTACCGGCTGGCGGGCCGTACATTCCGACCATATTGAGCCGGTGAAAGGCGGGATACGTTATTCCGCAAACTCCACCGGAGATGAGGTCGAGGCCTTGGCCGCGCTGATGACCCTGAAATGCGCGTTGGTCGGGGTGCCTTTCGGGGGCTCAAAAGGGGCGTTGGCGATCAATCCGAAGGACTTTACAGAATTAGAGCTGGAAAAGATCACCCGCCGTTTTACGCAGGAACTGGCGCGGCGCGGGATGATCAGCCCAGGCCGGAACGTGCCCGCCCCTGACATGGGCACGGGCGAGCGTGAGATGGCGTGGATGGCCGATGAATACCGCCGTGTCTCTC
Organism: Pseudomonadota bacterium; assembly: GCA_036139795.1. GTDB lineage: Bacteria > Pseudomonadota > Alphaproteobacteria > Rhodobacterales > Rhodobacteraceae > Donghicola. The sequence goes on from JAYZYX010000335.1 coordinate 2,039, forward strand.
CGGCCGAGACCCTGAATGCCGCCGCTTGTGTGACCGGCAAACCCTTGTCCCGCGGCGGGATCAATGGCCGGACCGAGGCCACGGGCCGCGGGGTTGCCTATGTGCTGGCCGAACATCTTGAAACGACCGAGGGCAACGGGGCCTTAGCGGGGAAAACCGTGACGGTTCAGGGATTTGGCAATGTGGGCTCCTATGCTTCACTGACGTTGCAGACCGAGTTCGGCGCAAAGATCATCCGCATCATTGAACGGGACGCGACCTTGGAAAACCCTGAAGGAATCGACATCGCCGCCCTCTTGACCCACCGGGCCGCTGGAGGGGGTTGGGACAGCTTTGGCGGGGCGACCTTGACGGCACCAGACCCCAACGATCTATGCGCGCCCTGCGATATCCTGATCCCTGCGGCGACCGAGAACGTGATCACGGCCCACAATGCCCTCCACATCAGCGCCCCAATCGTGGTTGAGGCCGCGAACGGACCGATTGATTTTGACGCCGACCAGATCCTTGCGCAGCGGGGGATCACTGTTTTGCCCGACCTCTGCGCGAATGCGGGCGGTGTGATCGTCAGCTATTTCGAGTGGGTCCGGAACCTGACCCACATGCCCTTTGGCCTGATGGAGCGGCGCATCTCCCAGCGCCGCTTTTCCGATCTGACCGATCTGATCGAAGGGCTCAGCCCCACCCCGATCCCCCCACTAATGCGCAGCAGGCTAGAGAAATCGGGGTCCGAGTTGGACCTAGTCCGGTCTGGGCTGGAAGAGATGATCCGCGCCGCCTATCGCCGCATCGCGGAACGCCTTGCCCGCCAGCCGGACCTGTCGGACCTGCGCACCGCCGGATATGTCATCGCCATCGAAGAGGTGGCGCTGGCCTATCGGGACTTGGGGATTTGACCCCTCAGGCGGTTGCGGGCTTGGCCCGCTGGAACATGCCGAACAGATCGCGCGGATCGTCGGGGTCCGCGATCATATCAAGCCGGGTGAAATAGGGCGTGCCTTGGATCGCCTTGGCGATGTAGCGCAGGGCGCTGAAATCCTCGATCGCGAAGCCTACGCTGTCGAAAAGGGTGATCTGGCGATCACTGGTGCGCCCATCGGCGCGTCCTTCGATCACTTGCCACAGTTCGGTGACCGCATGATCGGGGTCCAACTGCTGAATCTCGCCCTCAATCCGCGTTTGCGGCGGGTATTCCACGAAGATGGACGACCGTATCAGGATATCGCGGTGCAGTTCGGTCTTGCCGGGGCAGTCGCCGCCGATGGCGTTGATATGCACACCCGCGCCGACCATGTTGTCGGTAAGGATCGTGGCGTATTGCTTGTCGGCGGTGCAGGTGGTGATGATCTCTGCGCCCTCTATCGCCTCTTCGCCAGATCGGCATTGCACAACCCTAAGCCCGCTTTGGGCAAGGTTCGCAGCGCAACGGGCCGTGGCCGAGGGGTCAATATCGTAGAGCCGGACCGTATCGATCCCGCAGACCGCCTTGAAGGCAAGGCACTGGAATTCCGACTGCGCCCCGTTGCCGATCATCGCCATCGTCCGCGCCCCCTTCGGCGCCAGATGCTTCGCCGCCATAGCGCTGGTCGCCGCCGTGCGCAAAGCGGTTAGCAGGGTCATCTCACTCAGCAACTTCGGATAGCCGGAATCCACATCCGCCAGCAGGCCAAAGGCGGTCACGGTCTGTAACCCTTCGGCGGTGTTCTTCGGGTGACCGTTCACATATTTGAACCCATAGGTTTCCCCGTCCGAAGTCGGCATCAACTCAATCACGCCCACATCGGAATGGCTGGCCACGCGGGGCGTCTTGTCAAACAGGGGCCAGCGACGGAAATCGGCCTCAATATCGGCGGCTAGGTCGGTCAAGACCTTCTCGATCCCGATGTGATGGACAAGTCCCATCATATGTTCGACCGAAACAAAGGGGACATAGGCAAGTTTTGAGGGCAGGGGAGACATGGCGATATCCTTAGGCGGTTTGAAGGGTGCGGGCGCTCAGGTGCAGCCCCGCGATCATGCAGCGGACCGAGCCGCCCGCGTGTTCGATGGTGGGAATATCCAGCGCGATCAGCCTTGCGTGCCTCTCTAGCGTGGCCCGTTGTTCGGGGTTCAGGGACCGCAGCGCCCGCGCCGACAGGGCCAGCACCAAGCCATCGCGGCCCTGCAACTCAATCGCGTTACCTGCAAAATCACCGATCTGTACAGGGCTAAGGGGGATGATGTCCCGCTCGCCGCGGCGCAAACGCTCGCCCACTTCGCGGCGGCGGTTGGGGTCGGGGATGCAGTCTAGCCCGATCAGCACGAAATCGGTGCCGATGCACATTAGAACGTTGGTGTGGTAGATCGGCTGACCTTGCGGATCGACCGCGTCAAAGACCACAGGCTCATAGTTGAAATGGGTGCAAAAGCGCTCCAACAGGATTTCGCTGGTGCGGTTAGAGCGGGCGGCGTAGGCGACGCGCTCCAGATGGTCGATCACCATCGCGCCGGTGCCTTCAAGGAACAGGTTGTCTTGCTCTAGCCCCGAATAATCGATGACGTCCTGCACGCGGTAATCGCGTTTCAGCATTTCCAGCACGTCCTGCCGCCGTTCGGCCCGCCGGCTTGGCGCGTGCATCGGATAGACCGCCACATGCCCGCCCGAGTGGGTCGAGAACCAGTTGTTCGGAAAGACGGAATCCGGCGTGGCGGTGCTTTTGTCCTCAAACAGATGCACGCGGACACCTGCTTCTTGCAACGTTTTGGCGGCGCGGCTGACCTCTGCGTAGGCCGCCTGCGCGACAGCGCTGGGATCACTGGCCGCGCTGGTCTGGAAATGGTTGTCCCGCGCTGTTTCAGCATTAGGGGTAAAATGGTGCGGGCGGATCATCACCA
>JAYZYX010000336.1:0-25800 GCA_036139795.1 Pseudomonadota bacterium
CACACCCACATCGCCGCGGCGCAGGTCTTTGTCCGCGATCAGGCGGGCGTCTTGCAGCAGGGGCGCTTCGTGCAGGTGGGGGGTGATGATCTCAAGATCTTTGGGGTTCAGGCGGACGATCACGTCCGACACGCCCGCCGCGATATTCTCGACGATGGTGTCGATACGCTTGGCAAAGCGGGCGGGGGTGCTGTCGATCTGCACGCCCGCACGGTCCGAGGCCAGCTTGCGCACGGCTTCGGTGATCTGGTCGCGCAGACCGGCCATCGCGTCGGTGTCGGGGCGCATCAGGGCCTCGGCGGCTTTCAGGAAGGCTTCACGCGCTTCGGCTAGTTCTTCTTGAGCTTGGGCGTAGGCCTCGGCGTGGCCCTCTGCGCGGGCCGCGGCGAGGGCATCTTCGCTGACAGGTTCACCTTCGCCTTCGGTTTCGGGGGCGGTCAGGCGGCCTTTGGCCTCGCCTTCAACCAAACCGGACTGGTAGCCTTCGGCCCATGCCTCTTTGCGGATTGCTTCGGCATCAACCGACGGTGCCTTGGGCTGCGCATCCTGCACCAGTGGCGAGCCTGCACCGTCGCCAAGTGCGGGGCGGGCGCGGGGGCTAAGCTCCACGCGGTCCTCGGGGACCTCTAGCGCGGGCAGTTCCTGTTCGGCGACCGAGGTAAAACCACGGGGCTGGAAATCGCGGGTTTCATCCGAGGGACGGGCGGGCACGGGGCTGCGGCCCACAAAACCGGTTTCGTCGGCCTCGCGGATCAGGCGCATGATGTCGGCGTGATCCAGTGCGCGGCTGAGGGTGTCGTTGTTGCGTGCGCTTTGTGCCATTAGACCATCTCCTCACCACCGCGACCGGCAAGGGTGATCGTTCCTGCATCGGCAAGACGACGGGCCACGGCGACAATCTGTTTCTGGGCTTCCTGAACTGCGGTGAGGCGAACGGGGCCCATGGCCTCCATCTCGTCCTCGATGTTGGCGGCGGCGCGGCTGGACATACAACCCAGCAGCTTACGCAGCAGCTGGTCGTCCGCCCCTTTGAGCGCCAGAGTAAGAACTTCGGGTTCGATTTCGCGCAGCAGGGTCTGCAGGGCGCGGTCTTCCGACTGGATAAGGTTGTCGAAGACGAACATGTTGTCCTGCAGGTTCTCCATGAGGTCTTTGTCTTCGCTCTTGATCGCCTTCATGATGCGGACTTCCATGTCCTGCTTGGTAAAGTTCATGATGCGCGCCGCCGAGCGGATGCCGCCGATCTGGCTTGCCCGCAGGGTGGTGTTGGCCTTGAACTTGCGCTGCATGACCTTTTCCAGATCCTTCAGGGCGTCCGGCTGGACGTTGGTCAGGGTCGCGATGCGGAAGATCACATCGGGCTGGGTGGATTCGGGCAGCAGGCGCAGCACCTCGGCGGCCAGTTGCGTGTCGATCGAGGCGACAACCAGCGCCATGATCTGCGGGTGTTCGTCTACGATCAGCTCGCAAATCGCCTTGGCGTCCATCCAGTCGAAGATCTCGATGGGATGCTCGGCGCTGGAGGGGGTGATGCGCGACAGAACCGACTGGGCCTTGTCCGGACCCAGAGCGTCATTCAGGACGGTGCGGACATAGTTGCCTGCGCCGATGCCCAGATTGGTCTGCTGGCTTAGCTCTTCCAGAAACTGGTCCACCACGGCAGCGATGGTTTCGTGGCTGATGCGGCGGACACCGTACATGGCGGCACCAAGATCCTGCACCTGACCGGGGTTCAGTTCCTTCAGCACGCTGGAGGCGGCAGTCTCACCGAACAGCATCATCAGGATCGCGGCCTTCTGGGTGCCGTCGAGACCGGCGAGTTGGGTGTTTTCTTCACCTACGGGAACCAGGGCGTTCATGGGGTGATCTCCTTGTCACGTTCGATCATCAGTTCGAACACAGCTGCCACGCGGGCGCTTTCCACTTCGGCCAGATGGCGCAGCAGAGCGACCTTCTCTTCATAGGTGACAGCTTCATTCTTGAGCATTTCCACTTCGGGGCCGACGGGCAGGGCGGTGCCCTTGCCTTTGCCTTTTGCGGGTCGTCCGCCTTCGCCACCTGCGCTGCCACCGGCCATTTCGGGGGCGTCCTGACCTTCCAGACGGGCACGCAGGGTGGACAGGGTGTCGCCTTCGCCGACCTCGACCGTTTCGGCCAGTGCGGGGCTCAGGCCATAGTCCATCGGCTTGGGCAGCAGGCGGGACAGCAGCGGGCGGATAATCCCGAGGATAACGATCGCCAGTGCCACCAGCTGGGCCAGGATGCGGCCAACGGTCGGCAGCCAGTCGGCTTTGTACCAAGGGGCCTCATAGACATCGAAGGTGTCGATGAAGGGGCTGGACGAAACGGTGATGGTATCGCCGCGATCATCGCTGAAACCGATTGCGGTGCGGGCCAGTGCCTCGATCTCGCGCAGGACGGCCTCGGGCAACACTGCGGGTTCGGTCGGATCGGCACTGGTGGGCGCGCGCAGCAGGATGGCTGCATTTACGCGGGTGATCTTGCTGCTAGGGGGCTGGATGGTTTCAACGCGGCGGCTGACTTCGTAGTTACGGGTCGAGGACGACGAGGTGTTGGTCACGTCACCCGCATTCAGACGGCCTTCGCCGGGCTGGTTGGCGGACAGATCAGCTTCGGCAGGGGGCGTATTCGAGATCGCACCCGGGATGCCGCCCGCTTTGCCGCTTTTGCTTTCCTCGTTCATTTTCTGCTCAGAGCGCAGAGCGGTCTGGTTCGGGCTGAACTGTTCGTTCATCACTTCGGAACGGGTAAAGTCCATGTCCAGCGTCACCTGAACGGCTGCGTTTCCTAGGCCGACGATGGGGGTGATCAGGGCTTCGATACGGTTGCGATACAGCTCTTCCATCTCGATGCGCTGGCGCGACTGCTGGTCGCTCATCTGGGTGATGGCGTCATCGCTGCCGTTGGTCAGCAGGCGGCCGGTCTGGTCCACAACAGACACGTTCGCCCGCGGCATGCCGGGGATCGAGGTGCTGACAAGGCTAACGATCGCTTCGACCTGACTTTGACCTAGCGTGTTGCCAGGGGCCACTTGCAGGAAGACCGACGCGCGGGGCGGCTGGGTATCGCGGACAAAGGCGGTGCGTTCGGGCAAGGCCAGATGCACGCGGGCTTGCGTGATGACTTTGATCTCGGAAATCGAGCGGGCCAGATCCAGTTCGTGCATCCGGCGCAGACGGGCGCTTTCGACGCTGCGGCTGGTGCCCATTGGCATATCGGTGATGGTGGACAGACCATCGGGGGTGCCTGCGGGCAGGCCTTCGGCGGCCAGCGCCATACGGGCTTTGTGGAAGTCGGCCTTGATCACCTGAAGCTGGCCGGTTTCGGGGTCCAGCTGCGCGGTGATGCCCTGGCTGGTCAGCAGCTCCAGCGCCGAGGCCTTTTCGTTTTCAGGCAGGCCGGTGTTGAGGTTCACCATGCCCGGCGTGGACAGGAACATATAGATCATCAGACCCAGCACAGCGGCCGAGACCAGCACGATCGCCGGCATCGCCCGACGTACGCCCGGCTGGTCGGTGACACCACGGGTCCATTCAAATGCGTTCTGGCCTTTGGCCATCAGCGAATTTGCCTGTCCACCTGCGAGCACCGGAGCTGTCGATGTGTCCACCATGTTCTGTCCCTAGCGTCTAACTCGTGTTCAACCGGTCAATCAGACCGGCATATTCATGATATCGCGGTAGGCGTTCAGCGCCTTGTTGCGAACCTGAAGGGTCATCTGGAACCCGAGGCTGGCGACCTGTTGTTCGATCATCACCGATGCGATGTCGTCGGTCTTGCCGGTCTCGTAATCCTTTGCGGATTGCGCCGCGTTGCTTTGTGCGTTGGCCACATTGTCGAGTGCGTCATTCACTCGCTGACCAAAGCTGGGGCCTTCTGCGCCCGAGGGTTTGAGGGTCTCGGTGGGTTTGGACGCCCCCGAAACCGAACCGAGCGGCAGTGCGCCAAACACCGAAGTGGGGCCATTGATGCTCATGTGTTCAGATCCTCTTTGCTTTTCTGCTCGTCATTATCGTTGTTGCCTGCGTGTCAGGGTTGGCCGTGCCGTCTTATGCAGCTTGGGCCATCGAGGTGTGGTGCAGCAGCCCCGGCTTGCCGTTCAGCATGATGTCTTCTGCGGTGATCTGCTTGCCATCATGTAGAACCAGAGCGCGCTGGATCACGTTTTCCAATTCACGCACATTGCCCGGCCAGGTGTGGGCCATCAGCACGTCGCAGGCCTCTTCGGTCAGGACGGGCAGGGCCTCGCCGCAGTGACGGCGCAGCAGGGCGGCGGCCAGTGCGGGGATGTCTTCGGCACGCTCGGCCAGCTTCTGGGTGGCCAGGGGGAAGACGTTCAGGCGGTAGTACAGGTCTTCGCGGAAGGTGCCCTCGGCGACGGCTTCGGCCATGTCGCGGTTCGAGGTGGCAATCACGCGGATATCCACGGCGCATTCATTCTGCGAACCCAGCGGAGTGACTTTCTTTTCCTGCAGGACGCGCAGCAGCTTGGCTTGCAGACCCAGCGGCATCTCCGAGATTTCGTCCAGCAGCAGGGTGCCACCGTCTGCGGCGCGTACGATGCCTTTGTTGGCGGTTGATGCGCCGGTGAACGAGCCCTTCTCGTAGCCGAACAGGATCGCTTCCAGCATGTTTTCGGGGATGGCAGCGCAGTTGATGGCCACGAAAGGCGCATCGGCGCGGCGCGAATGATCATGGACGGTGCGGGCCAGAACCTCTTTGCCGCTGCCGGTCGGGCCGTTGATGAAGACGGTCACATCGGTGCGGGCCACGCGGGCGGTCATGTCGATCAGGGCGCCGGTCTGTGCGTCAGCAGCAACCATGCCACCGAAGGGCGCAGCGATCAGGTCCGACAGCATCAGAAGAGGACCGTTGCGCAGCGCATCCGCGGAACCGGCGGGCAGACCGAAGCGAACCATGCGACCACCCAGCTCTTCGGTGATGGTCAGTTCGGTTGCGGCCTCATCCACGATGATGACGCGCTTGGCGCCAGCAACCTTGGCCTTTTCCACCACACCGCGCTGGCCACCCAGAGCGGCCTCGGCTGCGGCGCTACATACAAAGGTCAGGGCCTTGCCATCGGTGGCGCATTCTACTTGTGCCCGGCGGCGCGAGAGCAGATCGGTCAGACCTGCGGCTGCGGTAAACTCGGTCGGGATAATCAGAATATCGGTCATGGCGTCCTCGCATAGCTGTCGAGGTTTTAAGAGGCAGGAGTCGTGCCAAATCGCATGTGGTCGAAAATTTTTTTCACAAAGACCCTAAAATAAGGCTCAAGCCAGCCGATGAATGTTCCGATAGGGGCGAAAGGCGTGTCATTGCGCTGACTCTGACAGGGAAAAGCCGTCAGTTGACGGGATTCCGACACCCCCTTTGCCTTTCCTGCACACCGATAGACTCCGTATGGCTAGGCTGTTGGACGTAGGTAGGTAGGATGACCCACCCCTAAGTGTGCCGAATGGATAGGGCGACCGAGTCCAAAAGAGGTATGAAACAAAATTCAACGGGGCCGTTTAGCTTTTCAGACGTCGAAATGAACAAGCGTAGGCCCAACCATGTTTTCCAAAACATACCATCTGAAGTTTCCAAGTCTGGATGCGGCGCAAATCGCGGCTCCTTTTGTGACCGAGTCCATCGGGAATGCCATCCCCGAGTGCAACATGTCCGGTCTCACTGTCCTGATCAGTAAAGAGGGCGACATTTCCGTAAATGTCTTTTTCCCCTCAGCAGCCGATCTGAAAACCTTCGAAAAGAACCACGGCGGTTTTGTGGATGCGATGAAGTCCACATTCCTCTTCCGCTCAACGGGGTTCGACGGGGTCTGCATCTTTAACTTCGACGCAAGTACCGACGCAGCCTGACGAAATTTTCCAGACTCGGCACGGGGTTTGCATTGGCATCCCGGGACTGAATTAAAAGCCATGAGGCTGTCGGAAAACCGTTGTCTGACAACGTGATGCACGGCGGCTTTGAGAACGAAGCGATAGGCAAGGAAAGGCACGCGCATGAGCGCTAATCCTGAAGCCACAACTGAAAAATCAAGCGGTGGCGCACTTCTTCGTGTGTCCTCTGACAAGATTGGTCGTTTGATGGACCTTGTCGGTGAGCTTTCGCTCAGCGTGTCGGAGACCGTGAACTCGCCAGATCTTGAGGGCCTTGATCTGGTCGGGTTCGACGCCGCCGCACACCGGTTGTCCATGATCGTCCGCGAAGTGCAGGACGCCGCCACCGAATTGCGACTGGTTCCCGTCGGCGAGGTCTTCCGCCGCCTGAAACGGATGGTCCGCGAGCTTGAGCGTGAAACCAAAAAAGACATTGATCTGATTATCGAGGGCGATGACACCGCCATCGACAAGCTTGTCGCTGACAAACTGTATGATCCGCTGCTGCACGTTGTCCGTAACTCGGCCGACCACGGTCTGGAGACTCCGGAAGAGCGCGCACAGACCTCTAAAAAGAAATCTGGCACCATCAAACTGACCGCCGCGCAGGTGGGCAGCGAGGTGCGCATTCAGGTGATCGACGACGGTCGCGGCCTGAACCGCGAGAAAATCCTGAAGATCGCCCGCAAGCGCGGTTTTTTCGGCGAAACCGAAGAGCCCGAACCCGAGCGCCTTTGGAAATGTATCTTCGAGCCCGGCTTCTCGACCGCTGAAAAGGTCTCGACCCTGTCGGGCCGCGGCGTGGGTATGGACGTTCTGAACACCACCATGAGTGAGCTGCGTGGCCGCATCGCGGTGGACAGCGAAGAAGGCACCGGCACGACTGTATCCCTGCATATTCCAGTGTCGCTGGCCTTCCTTGACAGCATTTTGCTGCGTCTTGGCAAGCACCTGTTCACGGTGCCGGTCGAGGATATCTCCGAGATCGTCAAACCCGGTTCCTCCGATATCGTGGGCGTCTCGGCCCGTCGCGGCAAGGAAAAGGGCTCGGATATGCTGCGCCTTCGCGGTGCCCATATCCCGATCCTGCGCCTTGAGAAGTTCTACAACAGCAAAGTCACCGACATGACGCCGCTGTCAGAGATGGTCTGCATCGTCTTCAACACCTCTCGCGGGACCATAGCGGTGCCGGTGGATGAGGTGATGGATCGTCAGCAAGTGGTGATGAAGCCGCTGGTCGGCAGCCTTGCCAAGGTCCGTGCCAGCTGGGGCTGCGCCCTGCTGCCGTCGGGCGAAGTCGCAATCGTTCTGGATTGCGAACGCCTTGCTTCGGGGGACGAAAAATGAGTTTCCCCGATCAGGCCGGATATGAACAGATCCGCTCTTGGCTGAGCGACCGTTGCGGCATCAACTTTGCCGACAACAAGCAGGAACTGTTGCGTCAGCGACTGTCCCGCGTGACGCGCCGGTTTGACTATGGCGATCTGAACGGCTTGGCCCATGACCTGCTGCACAATCCGCCCCAAGAGGTCGAACTGGCCGTCATGAGCGCGGCCTCGACCAACCACACCTATTTCTTCCGCGAGCCGGAAGTTCTGGACAATTTCCGCACGATGATCCTTCCCGAGATCGCCGAGCGCGCCGAGATGCGTGTTTGGAGTGCGGCGGCCTCGACCGGTGACGAAGCCTATACCGTTGCTATTCTGGTGGCCGAAACTCTGGGCCGTCAGGCTTTGAAGAAGCTGAAGATTCTGGGCACCGATATCAGTGCGCCCGTTGTGGCCCGCGCCGAGATGGGGGTCTTCCCCCACCGCCAGTTTGCACAGACGGATCCGTCGATCCTGTCGCGCTATTTCGAGCCTGCAGGCATGGAGCAGTACCGCGTAAAAGAAGAGATCCGTGACGTCTGTACGTTCCGCCGGATGAACCTGAAGGCACGGCCCTATCCGTTCATTCACCCGTTCCAGGTCGTGTTTTGCCGGAACATTCTGTACTACTTCGACCGTGCTGATCAGATCGGCACGCTGGAAGCGATCTATGACGCGACCGAACCCGGTGGCTGGCTGATCACCTCTGTCACGGAATCGATCCGTGATCTGGGATCGCGCTGGGAGCCTGTGGTGGCGGGTATCTACCGGAGGCCTGCATAATGGTTTCCACCCCTATCCGCGTCCTGATCATCGATGACTCGGCCATGTTCCGTCGCCTGCTGGCATTGGGCATCAAGAGCGATCCCGAATTCGAATTGGTTGGCGCTGCCGCGAATGCCGAACAGGCCCGCCAGTTTATCCGCATCCGTCGCCCTGACGTGATCTCGCTGGATCTTGAGATGCCCCAGATGGACGGTCTGACCTTCCTGAAGGAAGAGATCTCGAAAGACCCCATTCCGACGGTTGTTGTCTCGTCGACAACGGCCTCGGGTATCCGCGTCACCATCGATGCCTTGCAGGCCGGTGCTGTGGATGTGCTGCCCAAGCCGCGGATGACCGCTGGCGATGACATGCTGACGGCCACCAGCCAGATCCGGATGCGCCTGAAGGCGGCCCGTGCGGCCCATGTGAACAAGGAACGGCCCCGTGCCGACCGTCGGCCGGCCGCCATGGCGACCGCAGCCGCCCCTGCACCGATGCCCCGCGCGGCGGTGCCGTCGGTCGCAAGCAACCCCGAATACGGGCGCTGGTTGTTCGCAATCGGTGCTTCGACGGGCGGTGTGCAGGCACTTGGCACGCTGATTGAACAGCTTCCTGCAGATGCGCCGGGCACAGTGATTGTCCAGCACATGCCCTCGGGCTTTACGAATGCGTTTGCGCGCCGTTTGAACGAGCAGTGTGCGATCGAAGTTCGTGAGGCGCAGCACGGTGATGTGATCAAGCAGGGGGTGGTTCTGTTGGCCCCCGGCGGCGACCGCCACATGGTGTTGCAGCCGATGCCTGGCGGGCACCGCGTGGTTCTGCACGAAGGCGCACCGGTTTGTTATTCGCGGCCTGCGGTCGATGTGTTGTTTGCCTCGGTTGCCAACTACGCGGCCCCCCGCGTGACGGCTGCGCTGCTGACCGGAATGGGCCGGGACGGCGCGCAAGGTCTGAACATGATCCGCCGTGTGGGCGGACGGACCTTTGCTCAGGACGAGGCCAGCTCGGTGGTGTTCGGTATGCCTGCGGCAGCCTGGGAAATAGGCGGGGCCGAGGGTTTGGTCCCCATCCATAAAATGGCGCAGACGATGCTGGATTCAGTCGGCATGCCCCCTGCGCCGATACCAGAAACAAACGTTTTTTCCACACCTCTCAGGAAAGGAACCTACTAATGGATCAACAGACCACACAACAGATCGCGGACGCCAAGCGCGCTGCCGAAGAAGGCGGCGTTGCGGGTGCGGACAGCATCGACAGCATGTACCTGACCTTTGCGGTCGGTTCTGAGGACTATGGCCTGACCATCGGCATGGTCACTGAGATCGTCGGCATGCAGCGCATCATGGTCGTTCCCGATGTCCCCGATTACATCAAGGGCGTGATCAACCTGCGTGGCAAGGTGATCCCGCTGATGGACGTGCGCCTGCGCTTTAACATGGCCGAGCGTCCCTATGACGACCGCACCGTTGTTATCGTGCTTGAGGTCAACGATGCCCCCATGGGCCTGATCGTCGACCGTGTTCGCGAAGTGATCGACATCCCCGATGCCAACATCGACAGCGCCCACAACTTTGGCGGCGCGGACAGCCGCAGCGTTGTCAGTGGCCTTGGTCGCATCGAAGAGCGCGTGGTCATCCTGCTGGATGTACCGGTTCTCGTGTCCGACATGGACGTGATCGCGCCTCAGGCGGTCCGGAACTAACCCATGACGCGCCCGGACACATATCTGCGTCGCGCAGGCCGGATCGCCCTTCTGGGGATGATCTCTGCGCTGACGGCGATGAGAGAGGCTTTGCCTGAACCAGCGCCTGTGCGCGCGGTGTGTCGTCCGGTCCCGAAACGCACAGACGACCTACTTAAGCCGCTTTGCGCCAAGGGAGGACGACGATGACAGAAGAGACCCCAAAGCCAGCTGCGAGACCTCGCAGACAACCCCGAAAGCCCAAGACCGCACCTGCCCCCCAAGCCAGCGGTGAAAACGAAGTTTCAGTTCCCGGTATCGAAGACACCGGCGTTACCAAAAGGACCGAAGAGATGACCAACATGCAAGCTGCCACCCCTCAGATGCCGGAATGGCAAATGCTGGTGGAAACCGGCGCGCTCGACATTATGAAGACGGCGGTTGTGATCACTGACGAAGACCACAACGTGGTTTATGCGAACGACGCCTGCGTCGGAGCGCTGACAAAGTACGAAAGCGTTATCGCTTCGTCGGTTCCCGGTTTCAGTGCAGCGAATTTCGTCGGTGGCAGCATCGATGATTTCCACGCCAATCCGTCGCACCAGCGCAAGACGATCGCCAAGATGAAATCGACGATGGTCATCCCTGTGCGCATGGAAGGCATGTCGCTGGATCTAAGCCTGACGCCCTTCTTCGATGGAGCGGGCAAGTTCACCCACGCGGTGGGCGAATTGCAGGATGTGACCAACGCGGTGGCCCGCGAGGAACAGTTCCGCATCTTCATCAACGAGATGAACAACATGGCTATGGCCCATGAGGCTGGCGACATCGATGTAGAGATTGACCACACCAAACTCAGCATCGGTCCGCTTCAGGATGCCTGCATGATGGTCAACGAAATGGTGAAAGCGCATATCGAGACCAAGAAGATGGTTCTTGAGGTGTTCAACCAGTTCGCACAGGGCAACTTTGACGCCGATATCCCGCGTCTGCCCCGCAAGAAGGTATTCCTGAACGAAATCGTTGACCGTTCGCGTGAAAACTTCCGCGCTCTGACCGATGAGGTCAGCAAGATGTCGGATGCGATCGTGACCGGTGATCTGGACGTGAAGATCGACACCAAACAGTTCGGTGGCGAATACCGCCGCATCGTCGAGAACTTTGATCGTGCGCTGGAAAGCCTGAACAGCATCTTCAGCATGTTCAACGAGCAGGTCGAGCAGGTCTCGTCCACCTCGGGTCAGATGAACGACGCCTCGCAGAAGCTGGCCACCAACAGCCAGATTGCTTCCAGCTCGGTAGATGAGGTTTCGGCCTCGGTCGAGGAAACCGATGCGCAGGTCCGTGCCAACGCGGCCAGCGCGCAGGATGCCTCGAAGCTGGTACAGGCGGCGGCGCAGGTTGCCGATATGGGCAACCAGAAGATCACCCAGATGGTCGAAGCGATGGAAGGCATCAGCACCTCTTCGCAAGACATCGCAAAGATCATCAAGGTCATCGACGAGATCGCCTTCCAGACCAACCTGCTGGCGCTGAACGCCGCTGTGGAAGCGGCCCGCGCAGGTCAGCATGGCCGCGGCTTCGCGGTGGTTGCCCAGGAAGTTCGCAACCTTGCAGGCCGCTCGGCCAAAGCAGCGCGCGAAACCTCGGATCTGATCGAAAGCTCGGCAAGCCGCGTAACCTCGGGTGTGCGGATCGCAAGCGAAACCAGCGAGGCCTTCAGCCAGATCGCCGGTGACATCCAGAAGGTCCGTGACATCGTATCTGAGATTGACCGTGCATCGGGCGAACAGTCCCGCGGTGTGGCCCAGATCAACGACGCTATCGGTGAGATCGCAAAAGCCGCGCTGGCCACCAGCCAGCAGGCAGAAGAACTGGCCGCGACTTCGGCACAGATGACCTCTGCGACGACCCAGATGCGCAACGAAATCGGCCGCTTCAAGCTGCGCGCCAGCGCCGCTGCAATGAACGGCATGCCCGATCTGACCAACCTCTCGCCCGAGATGCTGGCCCAGATCAACAAGATGATGGCTGGCAAAGCGCCCGCCACCGCCGGTGCAGGTCGCGGAAATTCCGACCGCGACGAACGTGGCTTCGGCAACTTCTAAGAAAAGCGCCGCCGCGCTGGATCAGACGCGGCGGCACCTTAAACCTGGAGAGAACATAAAATGGCATACAAGGTAATGATCGTAGACGACGCCGCAATGATGCGCCTCTACATCTCGAGCTTCCTTAAAACACTGCCTGATTTCAAAATGGTGGCACAGGCCGCAAACGGGCAGGACGCACTGGATAAACTTGCCGATCTGGAAGATCTGGACCTGATCCTGCTGGACATCGAAATGCCGGTGATGGACGGGCTGGAATTCCTGCGCCACGCCAAGCTGAAGACCCGCGCCAAAATCTGCATGCTGTCCTCGGTGACCGTATCGGGTTCGCCTCTGGCTGCGAAGGCCCGCGAACTGGGCGCAGACGGCGTTGTCACCAAACCCTCGGGCACTGTGTCCCACGACCTGGAAGAACGCGTTGGCGACGAGCTGCGCCGCGTGATGCGCTCGCTGGTGGAAGCGGCCTAACGCCGCTTTCCCTGACCCGCTCACCTCTTTCCTTTCACCCGTTGCATCAAGGAAGCGACCATGAACGACGAAATGGATGAAATCTGGGAACTCTACGCCGACGACGGGGCGCAGGCTCTTGATGCCATGGAAGAGGCCCTTGAAGCGCTGGAAGAAAGCCTGGACGGAGACATCTCTCCGCACATCGGCGCTCTGTTCCGTGCTGTGCATACCTTCAAGGGAAATTCCCGCGTCTTGGGTCTGGCGGTCGTAGAAAGCCGCGCCCACGTGGCCGAGGATCTTATCGGGCTGGTTCGTGACCAGGGCGTTCCGATGAACGAAGAGATCCTCGAGATGCTGGTTCTGACCGGCGATACGCTTCGGGGAATGCTGGATCATACGGCTGCACACCGTTCCGACGTTGAACCCGGCCCTTCCGAGAAACTGCATGAAGATCTCAAAAAGATGGTTGCAAAATATTCGGGCGAGGGTGGCGCCGAAGATGACACACCCGCAGAAGTTGCCGCTGAATCCTCGGATTCGGGTCTTGATGCACTAAGCCAGTTGGACGAGCTAGACGACGACGATAGTGCGCCGTCGGCTGGCGATGACATGGGCGCACTGTTCTCGGCATTTGATGACATGGACGACGATGGCTCGTTCGGGGATGCGGATGCGATCTTCGGTGACGAAGAAGACGAGGCCGCCCCTGCCGAAGCTGCTGCGCCCGAGCCCGCGCCGGAACCCGAACCGGCCCCCGCTGCCGAGGCCGCGCCCGAACCTGCACCGGAACCGGAAGCTGCGCCCGCCGAGGCTGCACCGGCTGCCGAAGCGCCCGCCGCGCCCGAGGACGATCAGCCTTCGGAAGCCGCCAAGCGCCTGCTGGACGACGCGGTTTACCACAAGATTTACACGGACATGGTCGCCGAGACCCTGACCGCGCTGGAAGCTGCCGACGATCTGGACGCTGCCGCCGCCAAGAAGGCCAGCGGTCTGTCCTACGCCGCCAAGCAGCTGGGTCTGGACGAATGGACCACGCTTTTGGACAAGGCCAAGGACGCGGAAGGCGACACCAAGGCGCTGCTGTCCGAGATCATCGACGGCATCAAAGCCCTGCGCTATCGCGATCTGGGTGTTGGCGAGCCTCCTGCAAGTGCGGCCCCCGCGCCTGTGGCGGCCCCTGAACCTGCCCCCGAGGCCGCGCCCGCGACAGCCCCCGAGGCTGCTGCACCTGCCCCCGCGGCAGAGCCTGCACCCGCACCCGCACCGGCCCCTGCGGCCCCTGCGGCGGCTCCGGCCCCTGCTGCTGCGTCCGCTCCGGCGGCTGCGGGCAAGTCCGACATTAAGCTGGACCCCAATACTGCTGTGCTGATCCAGCTGTCGGACCTGTTCAAGCGGGTGTCCGAGATGGGCCTGCGCTTTGCCAACGACACGAAACCTTCGGGCAAGGAACTGTCCGATCTTTCGAAAGAGATCGTGGCGATTGTCGAAAAGCAGGGCTACGTCCGCGTCACTGCGGCGGCTGAACTGCTGGCCAAAGCCAACACCATCGAGGGTTTCCGCAGCGCCGAGCTGAGCTTTTACGAAGAGCTGGCCGCTGTTGAGGCGGTCCTGCCCAAGAACTCGATTCCTGATGATCTGCTGACGCCGACCCGCCTGCTGCGGGTTTGGGGCTCGGACAATATCTTTGACACGCTGACCCAACTGCGTCAGGGCCTTGAGGCCAACAATGGCGCTGGCGAGACCTGGTTTGCCAGCTTTGAAGGCCTGATGCGTCGTGCCTTCCACGCCTGTAACTTCTACGGGATGGAAACCGCAGCGCAGCTGACCATGGCGCTGATCGACCTGTTCGCCCGCGTCCGTGTGGACGGGGCAAAGCCCGACATCATCCTGATCCAGATTGCCCGCGGCTTTGTGGATACGATGGAACTGGTCTTCGACACGCTGGATCAGGGCGACGAGCCCGACACCAGCAAGATCGAAAAGCTGTTCGAAGAGGCCTCGACCGTCTGCTTCCTTGCCTCGGGCATGGTGACGGCGAAATCGATCGAGGAACGTCTGGGTCTGCCGAAGGAATTCCACCGCGTTCTGTCGCCCGAAAGCGTGAAGAAAGCGCAGTCGGCGATCGAGCAGGAGATGAACTTCTTCGTCATCCGTTCGGACCTGAACGACGACGAACAGATTGCCCAGTACTTCCTGGACTGGATCTCCAGCCCGCAGGCCAAGATGATCACCAACGTGACGGTCTTTAAAGACGACATCACGCTGTTTGACTTCCTTGTGGCCACTAGCTTGCCGTCGGACCACGTGAATGAAACGCTGGCCCAGATCGATCCGTCGGGCGACAAGCTGTTTGTTCTACAAGAGCTGACGGTTAAGGATGCGCCTGCATCCGTTAGCGAAGGCGGCGATGCCGCGCTTGATTTCAACGTGGTTATGGGCTCGGGCGGTGATGGCCTGAAGATGCTGGAAACCATTGGCGAGATCTCTTCGGGTCAGGCAATGGTGCAGGAAATGGTCCGTCAACTGGCCATGCGCGATCTGATTGCGGAACTGGAACAAGCGATCCAGCATTCGGACGCCCCGCCGTTGATGGCCCGTCACAAGACGATCCTGCGCGAAATCGTACAGGAACACATCAACGAGCTTCAGCAACTGAGCGAAGCCGAGACCCAGTTGGGTTCTCAGTTGACCCAGTTGCAGGAAGAAAGCGTGGCCATGCGTTCGCGTCCCGCGACCGTGCTGCTGCGCCCGATGGCGTCTTTCGTGGAAACGCTTGCCCGCAAGTTCGGCAGCGATGCCCGCCTGTCTTCGTCGGGTGGTGAGGTCACGCTGGACCAGACCATGATTTCGGATCTGCGTCTGATCCTGAAGGCTCTGGTGACCCAGCGTCTGAAGAACGAAAAACGCCCCGGCAAGTTCCACATCTCGGTCGCGAACGAGGATGATCGGATCTCGGTCGAACTTAGCGATAATGGCGGTGTTCTGGATAAGAACAAGGAATTCGCCGAGCTTGAGGAAGATGTCCTGCACAAGGGCGGCACGCTGAAATCGGTTGCCCTGCCTGATGGCGGCGTCCGGTTCCACATCAGCCTGCCGCTGCACATGATCGTGCTGGATGGCATGGTCGTTCGGGTCGGTGATGTACGCTATGTGCTGCCGATTGAATCGATCCAGCGCATCCATCAAGGCAAGGATCTGGTGCCGGTTGTCGCCGCTCGCGATATGTCGATGCTGCGTCTGGACGATGGTGACCTGGTCCGCATCCAGCCTCTGTCGAACGGTCACGCCAAGATCGGCGACAGCCCCGATGGTCTCTATGTGATCGTGCGCTATGGCGAAATCCGCCGCGCGATCCCCGTGGACGAACTGCTGGGCCAACAGTTGGTTCTGCTGCGTCCCCTGCGCGGTGTTCTGTCGAACATGCGTGACCTGTCGGGCATCGCGATCCTGACGGGCGGGGATGTGGGTATGGTGCTGTCTGTCAGCAGTTTTGCCAGCGCCTGAGCGAAATATCTTCGGTATGTATCCAATGAATCGCGCCTTGGGGCGCGATTTTTTATTTAAAAATAAAGACTTAGTTTTTCGGGCAAGTGCATTTTGGCCTAAAAGATGCAGAGCATTTGTCGTTGATTCTAATACGAAACACAGCGTCAAGGTCTTCGGAGGAAGTTATGAATTTTGCTCTTGCCAGATCCCGGTATCGTCAAACCGAAGCCGTCTCGGCCCCTGAGGTCGAAGATCCTCATGAGGTGATCATGATCACGCTGCGCGAGCTGGAGCGTTCGATGTCGGTGATGGCAACCGCTTATGAGGCGGGCAAGAAGGTTCCTGACGATCATCTCAGCCGTGGCCTGACCGCTATCTACATCCTGCAAAGCAGCCTGGACTTTGAAAAGGGCGAAGACATCGCCGTTAGCTTGTTCCAGCTGTATGAATACGCCCGCCAGCAGATCCTGTGCTGCATGCGCCGCGAAGAAAACAGCGACATCGTTGTTGCCCGTGACTGCATCACGGACATCCTTTCCGCATGGCGCCAGATCGGCAGCCAGACCGTGAGGGTTCAAGGGTGAGCCGTAACGTCCTCCGAGCCATCACCGCGCGCCAGACCATCGAGCGTCTGGAGCGGACGGTCGCGGAACTACAAGCGGCCGCCGAGGCTGGCGAGATTGATCGTCTGCCCGCGCTGGATCATGAATTGCGCTGTGCCGCTATGGCCGTCATCGGCACTGTTCCTGCGGGTGAGTTGCCCGAGGAAGGCCAGATGGACAGCCTGAAGGAAGCTCTGCGGATTGTCGGGGAAACCCTGGACACGCTGGCCCTGCAACAAAAGGCGCAGAAGGCCCGTGATCATCAAGCCAACCGGCTGCGGCTGGCCTATTCGCGGAAGGATTAAGGGGATGGCAGAGCGCAAGCCTTGTGAAACCTGCATGCGGTTGCGTGCGTTTCTGTTTATCGGGCTGGCGTTGGTCGTCCTGATCGGGCTGAAGCCCGCAGGGATCGTGCGGCTGGCGGGCTATCTGCCCGATGCCAATGTCATCGCATCCCTGATGATGTTCGTCGGCGCTGGCATCTTTGCCGTACGCTACGCACGCTACATCAAGGAAGAAGGTACCGAGCGGGAAATTCCCCGCTCAGGACAGGCGCAGGGGCGCCGCTAGGGCT
This sequence comes from Pseudomonadota bacterium, assembly GCA_036139795.1. Taxonomy (GTDB): domain Bacteria; phylum Pseudomonadota; class Alphaproteobacteria; order Rhodobacterales; family Rhodobacteraceae; genus Donghicola. Next base: position 16,937 of record JAYZYX010000336.1, read on the forward strand.
GCGATCAGACCGCTCAGCGAGGTCCGTGCGCTGGCACGCGGTTGGCCATTCTTGTCGCAGTAGACGGTCTCTACCATCATATACGGCAGATCATGGCCTTCGGTGGCCGGTGTGCTTTGAGTGGTGGCGGTGTCGATCATCATGTTCATCGGGGCTCTCCGGTTTCGGGCGCGCATCAGGGCGCTTCGGGGCGATACCTGCAAGGGGCGGGCCAAGTGGCCTCAGGACCCCACAGCAAAATTCATAATCAGCACTTCGTAGACAGGATCGGGCACGTCGGGGGCCGACAGATCCTGGTTCAGCCGTTCGCGAAAGGCCTTGGGCAACCGCTTGCGCAGGTCATGCCAGTCCGATTGCGGCGGCAGGTTCGGGATGATGTCCAGAATGGTCTCGGCCAGCGGGGCGACGATGGGCTCGGCTGCGGATTTCAGCTTTTCGATGACGTCCTTGTTCATGTCATCGCGCACAGCCAGACCGATGTTGATGCTGACGGTACCGCCAAGCTCGGGGATCGTGGCGCGGATCGGGTTGATGATATCCAGATACATGCGCTGCGGGTCGGGTTTGACCTCGACCACCTCTTCGACGATCTCGTCTTCGGGTACGTCGGGGCGGGCAGGGCCGGTTTGCAGCGCATGGAAAAGACCGCCCGAGAACGCGCCGATCACCACCAGCGCAGGCAGGATTCCCAGCAGCAAAGTCGTTTTGCCGCTGACGGCGCCGGGATCGACAGGGGGCTGGTCATCTGTCTCGTCAGACATGGGGCATCACCTCGGGATTATTGCAACAACCCAGTGCAAATGCGGTGCCAAGTTCCCCTTCGGACAGGTTTGCTAAAATTATCCCCGTCTTGTCCGAAGGTATAAATAGGGGAATTCTGTTCCCCGACCCAGCACTGCCCTGTTTGTGAGGATACGATGGGAATGGCGATAGGATTGGCTCGGGTGTTCAGCCCGTTCAGGCGTCTATTCAGGCGGTCGGAGACGGCTGCGCAGACGGTCCTGCCCCCCTACGCCCCCGAGGACAACCTGCCCGCGGTCGAGACCTACGCCGCGCCGCAAGAGCCGCCCCAGAACGGGCATATCCCGCAAGAGGACTTTGTGCTGGTCCAGAAGATGACCCGCCTCATGAGCCTGACCGAGATCGAACGGCATTTGCCCAACATCCTTGGTCGTGCGCTGGCGCGGGGCTGGATCGACAAGAATTTCCAGAGCGCCTTTATGGACGACCCAAAGGCGATGCTGTCCACCTATGACGTGCATCTGCCCGACGCCATCGCGATCGAGGTCGAGACCGAGCCGGGCAAGCGCCCGCGCATTGTGGTCTATGAACGGACCGTGTCGGGGACCAAGCGGCGGCTCTTGTATCTGCAACTGGTGATGATGGCCGGACGGTGAAACGGATGATGCGACAGATGCTGGCCGCTGTGGCGGTCTCGGCCCTTATGACTGCGCCTGTGGGGGCAGATGATTTTGACGATGCGGTTGCGGCCTTCAAGGGTGGCGACACGGATCGGGCGATCATGCTGTTCAGCCGTCTGGCCGACACCAACGATGGCGCTGCACAGGCCAATCTGGCGGTGCTTTATGCCTTGGGGCAGGGGATCACGCAGGATGACGCCGAGGCCTATTACTGGGCGTGGCGCGCGCGCTTTTCCGGCGAGCTGGCCGCGAAAGGCATGATCAAGCTTTTGAAGGAACGTCTGACCGAAGAAGGCCGTACCGAAGTGGCGGGCCGATTGATCACCGATCTGACGGATACTGCCGTGCGTGGTGATCTTGGCGCTTTGACAGCCATCGGCCGCGTTTACAGCGAGGTCAGCGAGCCTGCAAACCCGCCAGAGGCGCTATTGTGGTTCACGGTTGCTGCGGCCTTCGAGGCGCCTCATGCGGCGCTTTTCCGTGAAGGTACCAGTCAGGAAATCAGCAAGCAGGAGCGTCTGACCATTCAGGCCCGCGCCCGCCAGCTGTTCGCTGAATGGTGCAAAAAATTACCGGCAGAAAAACTGCCGGTAACCTGTCCATCCAACTGATGTAGATAAGGCGCAAACCTTAGTGTTTGCGGAAGGCCTGCATGGCGACCAACTCGTCCGCCGAGATGCCGGTCTTGCGCGAGATCTCAAGCCCGCTCTCGCCCTGACGGGCCAGGCTGATGGCTTGGTCGATCATCCGCTCGCCGGCCAGCCACGCTACATCGGAACGGGTGTCCTTCATCAGATCGCTCATCTCTGCAACGGCGTCTTCCAGACGTTCCAGTCGATCACTCAACGTATCGGTCGCGGTCGCGGGGGCGGCCACGACAGCCTTTTTCGCGGCACGCTTGCGGCGTGCGACAAATGTCGCCCCAACAAAAGCTGCGAGAAGCAGACCTGCTGCGGCGGCAAGGTAAAGAAATTGGCTGGTCACTGTGCGTGTTCCGTCTTTGGTTCGTATAAGGTCACATCATCAATTCGCGGTAGCCTTCGAAAAGACTGTCCGTGATACGGTCCAGATCCACCGGATAGTTACCGGAAGAAATGGCGGCCTTGATGCGTTTCACCGCTTCGACGTCGAAGGGGGGATTGGTTTCGTCAACGCTCGTCGGTTTCTGAATCGCAGCTGCACTCAGGCTGACGCTGTCAGTCGCAGCGGTTGCACCGACGCTACCGGCACTGGCAGCACCCTTGCTGCCGCTTGGGGCGGGCGTATCACCCTGCGTCTTCTGAATTCGGGCGCGGGCGAGGGACGGATTTATGGAGTCGACCATAACTTTCTCCTCGGGTTGAAACTTAACGAGCAAACACACACTCTCGGACTCATTAAACGGCGGTGTCTCAATTCATTTTAGTACTTACGGCCACTTTGTTACGTTCGCGGACGATAGCTTTGATGAGGCGGTCACTGCCTGTATTCCTTACTGCAATTATCTGGCCACGTTGCCCGTTCTCGGCCGCAATTCCTGTCGCTAAAATCGACATTCCTGCGGATTCAAAAACGATCGCGACCGGAGTTCCCTCGGTCACGAGCCAGCTGATTTCCAAGTGACGGGCCAGAACCGGGCGACCTTCGCCCAAGTTTGTCATCAGCTTGCGGCCGATGACATTTTCCGGATCCGTCATGAGTCCTTCCAACGTGCCTTGGCCGATTGGTTTTAGGGCAAGATGGCGGGATTCTATCACTGTGCCCTTCGGCAAGCTTTCCGTTAGCGTTACCACCGGCTCACCCAAGGGGGCGGTCTGGGGATCATGGCGCTCGATCTGGGGCATGACGGCCGAGGTACGGACCGCGCGGGCCCATGCACTTGGGCTGTCACAGCGCAGTTCTACGGTCCGCCAGTTGCCCGAGCGGTTCGTGACCGAAGGTGTGGTGTCGCAGGCAGGAAAGCGACGGAATTCGCTGACTTCCGGCTGGCCGGTCATACCTTCGGCAGCCATAGCGGTCTGCACCAGCGAGGCGATCTCGATGTGATCCAGACCGTCTGCATAAGGCTGCGCCATTGCGCCCATAGGCAGCAAGGCCAAAGCAAGGGCGCGTAGCATCACAGTCCCGCCTCCATAAAGTAGACCAGACGGCCCGCGTAGCTAGAGGCGCTGCGGCTGGGGTCCAAGGGGCGCAGGGTGGCGCGACCGTTTTCAAGCTTGGTGATCTCCAGCAGGCCAAAGCTGTCGTTGGGATCATCCACTACGGCCAATGCGCCGCGAGTGATGCCATGGCTGGCGCCGATAGGCACGCTCAGGCTTTTGCCAGCCAGCGCCAGACGGGCCGAGGGCGGCTCGCATCCCAGTGCCGACAGGACGCTGTTGAATTCTTTCAGCACACCGTTCGACAGCATCCCCTCGGCGGTGGTGCGGTTGCGCAGGGTTAGCTGGTGCAGTGTGGTGTTCTTGGGCAGCGGCGCGGTGCGGCTGATGCGGTGGCGGCGGATGTTGCCGTTGCTTTCCTTGAAGGCCAGATCCACGTTCAGCACGATAGCCTTCATGGCGTTGGACAGCACGACGTCCACATCGAAGGTGGTGCTAAGGATGTGATCGCCCTTGGCCGCAGTCGGAGCGGTACCGGTCATTAGCGCGTTGTAATTCATCCCCGTCGGGACCGAGCTGGCCGGCTGCCCTGTCGAAGAGGTGGCAATCACGCGCTCGAGCTTGGTGGCGCGGTTGCGCTCAACGGTGCGCATCATGTCGTTAAACATGGTCTGGCTCATCTCGGCGGTCCAAGCCGGCGCTGCCGGAGAGATGCTGTAATTCGGCATGGTGGCTGTGATTAGCAGGCTGCGGCTGCCGCCACAGATGCCCGCAGGCACGGGGCCGACCAGCGCCTTGACCCGTACACGCCAGAGGTTGCCGTCAAAAGTGCTGTCCAGAACCTTGTGGCTTAAGACCTGACCTTTGGCCAGCAGCAGGGCGCGATCGGCCTGCACAACGCTTTTGTCCACGAATGTGTAGCCGCGAAGGGTTGCGCCCCCTTGCATTGCCGCCGCAACAAGCGCGTCCAGCAGGGCGCGGCGTTTGGCCGTGTCCTGCGTGTCCCCCCGTGTCATGGCCGAATGGCCCCATGCCTCGACCCAGATGGCCTGATCCTTTGAACCCGCAAAGGCAGGGCGCATAGTCAGGAACACCAGAAGGGCGATCAGCAACAGGCCAGAGGTCGCAACAACACGCGAAAGGGACAGCATGGATCAGAGACCTTTCTTGGCAGCGCGCACGATGTAACGGACCACGTCCGCATCAAGGGTCAGGACGACCTCAAAGGTATCGGCGCTTTTGGGGTTGATGGCCGTGGTGCGGGCACCGCGGATCTGGCCTTCGACAACGCCGCGAATGTAGTCGCTGCGCAGGACCATATCGTTCACGGTCGAGGTCGAGCTGATGTGCAGACCGTGGATCTGCTCGGCCAGATCGCGCATCGCCTCAAGACGGGCGGCGCGGATGGCCATCAGACGCTTTTCGTTGGTGGTCTTGCCCGGCTGACCTGCGACCTGCGCATAGCCCATGCCCTTCAGGGGCACAATCTGTTCGGTCTTTGGGCCGCCTGCCAGAATAGCCGTCATCGGAGTCCGCCCATCAAGCGCGTCTTTCAGTTCGGCCAGTTCTTTGGTCTGCGCGGCGGGCGCGAGGGGCAGTTGCTCAACGGCGCGGGGCGTTTGCTGCATCATGCAGCCGCTCGCGGCCACGGTAAGGCCTGCGGCGGCGATCAGGCGCATCGCTTTGGGGTTCCTTGGCATCCGGGTCTCCTGGTTGCGGGCCATTGGTGATGCCAAAGGTCTGCAAGAGCCGTGCCAGCCGCGCCGCGCCGCCTTAATCCCCGCAATTGGCCCTTAAAACCAAGGTGTTCGCCAATAGCTGGCACGGGAATTGCAGCATTTCCAGCAATCGCACAACGCGACGGAAAACCGACAATCCGCAGGGAACCGCTGGAATGGCAAATACTGCAACTGCTGCACCAACCGAACGCATGGGAGGCCTAGTTCTGCCCATTGGCATTATGGCGATGATCGCCATGATGGTGCTGCCCCTTCCGGTGTTCCTACTGGACGTCTTTTTCGTCTTTAACATCCTGCTGTCGCTGCTGATCCTGATGGTGTCGATGCACACCTACAAGCCGCTGGACTTCAGCAGCTTTCCCAGCCTTCTGCTGATCGCCACAACCCTGCGACTGGCCCTGAACGTGGCCTCGACCCGGATTGTTCTGACCGATGGTCACACGGGCGGCGGCGCGGCTGGTAAGGTGATCGAGGCCTTCGGCAACTTTGTCATCGCGGGCAACTTTGCCGTTGGTATCGTCGTCTTTACCATCCTGATGATTATCAACCTTGTGGTGATTACCAAAGGTGCAGGCCGCGTGTCCGAGGTCTCAGCCCGCTTTACGCTGGACGCGATGCCCGGCAAGCAGATGGCGATTGATGCGGACCTGAACGCAGGCCTGATGGACCCCGATACCGCCCGCGCCCGCCGCGCCGAAGTGGCCGAGGAAGCGGACTTTTACGGCGCCATGGATGGTGCTTCGAAATTCGTGAAAGGCGACGCGGTTGCCGGTATCCTGATCCTTGCGGCCAACATCGTTGGCGGCATTATTATCGGGACAACTCAATACGGTCTGGGTGCCGGAGAGGCCGCAGAGACCTATGTTCTGCTGTCTATCGGTGACGGTCTTGTGGCGCAGATCCCCTCGCTGCTGCTGTCGATCGCAACCGCGATTATCGTGACCCGTGTGTCGGGCGGCCATGACATGGCCAGCCACATCAAGACGCAGGTGAACCTGAGCCGCGCATGGCTGCCTGTGGCGGCTGTGATGGGCATTCTGGGCCTTGTTCCGGGCATGCCCAACTTTCTCTTCCTGATTGCAGCGGCAGGTGCAGGCGCGGGCTACTGGTATTCCCGCGGAGCCGAGGCCGAAGAGGCTGCCGCCGCCGAAAAACCCAAGGCTGGCGCCAAACCCGCAGCCGGTGGCGGCGAAGCCCCTGCCACGCCCGGAACCATCACCGCCGAAGAGGTCACCGACTACGCGCCCATCTCGATCCAGATCGGTTTTGGTCTGATTGGCATGATCGACGAAACCTCTGGGGGCGAGCTGCTAAGCCGGATCACCGGCATCCGCCGCGAGGTGTCCAAAGCTATGGGCTTTGTGGTCCCCGGTGTGCGTATCCGTGACGATCTGAACCTGCCCTCGAACACCTATCGCATCCGGATCGGTCAGGCGATTGTGGCCGAGGATGAGGTCTATCCCGACCGCAAACTGGCGCTTCAGGGCGGTAACTCGGTCAAGAAGCTGCGCGGCATAGATGTCAAAGATCCGTCATTTGGCATGGATGCAACCTGGATCCAGCCCCATCAGCAGGCCGAGGCCGAGGCTGATGATCACGTGGTGGTCGAGCCTGAGTCGGTCATTGCGACGCACCTCAGCCAGATGCTGTACAACCACGCCTCTGACCTGCTTGGTCCCGATGATGTGCAGGGTCTGCTGGACCGTCTGGCCGAAGCCAGCCCGACGCTGGTGGAATCGGTCGTGCCGAAGCCCATCGCGCTGCACACCCTGACCTCGGTCATGCGGAACCTGCTGTCCGAGCGTATCCCCGTCAGTGACCTGCGCCGCATTCTGGAAGGTCTGGCCGAGGTGGCAGGCCGCCTGAACGACACGCAGGATATGGCCGAGGCCCTGCGCCCCGCCCTGACCCCGCTGCTGCTGCAACAGATTGCTCCGCTGAACACCCCGTTGCCTCTGATCACCCTGTCGCCCGACTTCGAAGAGCTGCTGACCCGCAGCTACCAGAAGGGCGCTGGTCTGATCGTGGATCAGGGTCTGACCCAGCAGATGTTGCAGGCCCTGAACCAGAGCAACGAAGAGATGCTGGCCCAAGGGCGCCAGCCAGTCGTGATCGTCTCTAGCGCGCTGCGCCGTCCCTATGCCGCCTTCCTGCGCGGTCATGGCAGCGACGCCATCGTGCTGGCGGTCAACGAACTGCCCGACAACCGCAAAATCGAAATCGTGGCGACGATCGGCGGCAACCGCCAGATCGGCCAGTCCTGAGCCAGCTAACGAGGCCCCAAAATGCCAACCACAACCGTAAGAGCTGCCGATAGTGCCGAAGCGATGGACGAAGTCATCGCCCGTCTCGGGCCGGACGCCTTGATCCTCTCGACGGTGAAAAAGAACGGCATGGTCGAGATTACCGCGACCACCGATCCTGTGCCGCCGCGATTGCCCAAGGCCGAGCGGACCAAGATCGAGGAGCCTGCCGAAGACGCCGCCGAAACCGGTGCCGAAGTTCAGGCGCCCGCGCCCGTGGTCGAGCTGGACGTGAAGCCCGATAGCGACAAGGTCGTTCCCATCGCGGCCCATCGGGACAAGAGCGCAGCGGAACCCGCGCCCAAGCCCGAGAGCAAGGGCAAGATGGCCAATTTCGGTAAACTGTTTTCCTCGCGGATGAACCCCTCCGCCGAGCCCGCCCCTGTGGCCCTGTCTGAAGGCAAGGCCGAGGCCCGTAACCCTGTCGATCGCGTGACCCTTGCCAGCCCCGATGATGTGCTGCGGGCCGACCGGCTGGTGATTGTGGGCCAGATCGGTGCGGGCAAATCCGTCTTGGCCCTGCAACTGGCCGCACAAGAGGCCCAGAAGGGCCGCGACGTGCAGGTCAGCTTTGTCGGGGCCTCACACGCGGACGGAGCCTTCCTAAGCACCAAGGCGCGTATCCTGGGCTGTCCGGTTGGACACGCTGATCTGGACAGCATCCGCCGCGCTCCGCGGTCTGGTATGCTTGAGATCATCGTGATCTCGGGGCGTGCGCCGTTGAGTGAGGCTGCCATCGACGCGTTGGTCGAACAGGACAACAGCCGTGTCGTGCTGGTTTTGCCATTTGGTCTGCGCCGTCGGGCGATCATCGGCCAAGCTGGCACGTACCGTGCATTAGACCCTGTAGTCGCACTGAGCCGCCGCGCCGGGGACGATCTGGAAGCTGAGGATCTGACCTATCTGGCCGATGCCGGTCTGCCCCTGACGTGGATCAGCGCGACGAAATCCGTGGTGCATGCCCTGACGGCGGTCGAACGCGACTGGTTGGCAGAGCAGCTCCCCCCTGAAATTCCTGCGCAAGTGCGCAGTCTCTACGCCCAAGAGCCTTCTGATGGAGGACAGTCATGATCGCGCCCAAAGCGTACTCGGAACAGGCCCCGCGGCCCGACAAACTGGTCGAGGACCACATGCATCTGGTCAAGCGATTGGCCTGGCACTTCCTCGGCCGTGTTGGCCGGTTTGTGGAACTGGAAGACCTCATGCAGGCCGGATATCTTGGCCTGGTGGATGCCTCGCAGCGGTATACGCCCCGCGAAGGGGTGACGTTCTCGGCCTATGCGGCGATCCGTGTGCGTGGCTCGATCGTGGATTTGCTCAGGC
>JAYZYX010000337.1:0-33074 GCA_036139795.1 Pseudomonadota bacterium
AACGCCTGCCCCGTCAAAAGGGGCAGGCGTTTTCATTTAGGCGATCACGATGTCACCGGCCGGTGTCTGCTGCACCGGCCCGGGGTCCAGCGCACAAACGGACCCCGGTCCTTCAACCCCAAGCCCCGTGCGCAGATCGAACCCCGCCTCATGGACCGAGCAGCGCAGCAGCGCCCCATCGGCCGAGATCACCTGATCGCTGCGATAGTCCAGCGGCAGGAACTGGTGCGGGCAGGCGTTTACATAGGCCACCAACAGGCCGGTCTGGCGGGCCAGCAGGATCGGGAACCCCGCCAGATCCACCGAGAAACTGCCCCCTTCGGGCACATCGCTGGCGCGGCAAACGAAAGACCCCCCGACTGGCGCCGAGGGGTATGCTTGCCAGTTGCCGGACCGGTCAGGTCCGCTCTGGTCTGTGGTCATGGATCAGGCCTCGACCTTCAAAACACCGCGCTCGATCTGGTCGGCCTCGATGGACTCGAACAGGGCCTTGAAGTTCCCCTCGCCAAAGCCATCATCGCCTTTGCGCTGGATGAACTCGAAGAAGATCGGCCCGATCACGGTTTTCGAGAAGATTTGCAGCAGAACGCGGGTTGTGCCGCCATCCACCACACCTTCGCCGTCAATCAGGATGCCGTGTTTCATCATCCGGTCCAGCGGTTCGCGATGGCCCTGCACGCGGCGGTGGGACATCTGGTAGTAGGTGGCGGGCGGGGCGGGCATGAACTCGATCCCGTTGGCGGAAATCTCGTCGACCGAGTCATAGATGTTCTCGGTAGCCACCGCGATATGCTGGATGCCTTCGCCCTTGTATTCGCGCAGATATTCCTCGATCTGGCTGTTCTCATCGGCGCTTTCGTTGATCGGAATGCGGATTTTGCCATCGGGCGAGGTCAGCGCCCGCGAAAACAGGCCCGTCTGCTTGCCCTTGATGTCGAAATACCGGATTTCGCGGAAGTTGAAGGCCTTGGCGTAGAAGTCATACCACGTGGACATGTTCCCGCGCTGAACGTTGTGGGTCAGGTGGTCCAGATAGTAAAAGCCCGCGCCCTTGGGTTTGGGGTTCACCTCACCCAGCCACTGGAAATCGCGCGAATAGCACGACTGGCCCGCGCCATAGGTGTCGATGAAATACAGCAGCGAGCCGCCGATCCCGATCACCGCAGGCGCATCCAGCGTCTTGTCATCGCCGGTGTATTCCTTGGCGCCATAGTCCAGCGCGCATTTCAGTGCGTGCTGCGCATCCACCACGCGCCATGCCATCGCAGGGGCGCAGGGGCCGTGATCGGCCACAAAACGCGCTGCATGGGTGTCGGGTTCGCGGTTGACGATATAGTTCACATCCCCCTGACGGTACAAAGAGATGTCCTTGGTCTTGTGACGCGCCACTTCCTGAAAGCCCATCTGTTCGAACAAGGCTTCCAGCTTGCCAGCCTCGGGGTGTGCGAATTCCACGAATTCGAACCCGTCGGTTCCGGCCACGTTCAATTCATCGATTTTCGCTTTTGGCGCATCGTGTGGAAAAGGACCCATGGTCTCCTCCCTAATCATGCGTGGCTCACGTGCCCTCCACGCCTATATGATTACCCGGCCCGCGGGCTTTATGCGGGCTCAGGGTAGCGCCGATCGTTTCAAATGAAAAGAATTTAATTTCAAATGCAACGTTCTTGGTTTTCGAAGGCTCAAGCCCCCTCAAGCAGCCATTTCCGGATGGGCACGATGTCATAGGCGATGGGCCAAGTGTTGACGTGGCCCGCTGCCCCGCCGGTGTCTGCGCCTTCGGGGATCACGCTGCCTTTGACCAAAGCCACATAGTTCACGTTCGCCCCTTCCGCGATCAGATCGTCAAAAGCGAACTGGAACTGGTCTGCCGACCAGCGCCCGTCCCAGACCGCGCGGGCCACTTTCGCCCCATGGCTTTCCAGCGCCGCTGTGATGGCGTTCTGACCGGGGAAGGCCTTGGCGTCATCCTCGGACACCAGAATAAATAGGCGATTGCCAGCCATCGGTGCGACCAATGCAGGATCCCACTGACAAGCGACCAGAAAGCTGGCGGCGAAAAAGTCGGGATACTTGATGTTCATCGCAATCGACAACATCCCGCCCCCCGACTGGCCGGTGGTATATAGGCGCGCGGGGTCAATGCTGAATTCTTGCGTCAAAGCGGTGATCAGGTTCAGCGTGGTATCCAGCATGGATGAGGTCCGGCTGCTGTCATCCGTCACGATCTCGGCAAACTGGGGGGCCAGAACAAAGGCGGGGCGCTGCGCCTGATCCTCGTCCGAGGCCCAAGAGACCGCGCCCAACCCCTGTTTTAACGTGGCCAAGGGATTGCTGCTGCTATTGCCCGCGTCATGCATGAAATTCACCAGCGGATAGGACTTGGCAGAGTCATAACCTGCGGGAATGAACAGGTTATAGGGCAGGGTATCGCCGGTTTTGGAGTCCTCCCAGACGCGCTGCTGGAACTGATCCACGATCAGGTTGACCACCTCGCTTGTGGTGAATTCCGTGCCTTGGGTCGCGACACTGGCTTCAGGCGAGGCCCATTGAGGCGCCGACTCCATCGGATCACCGACAGACCACTGGGGCCGTCCGCCCGCAGGCCGTTCTTGCGCGATTTTCAGCACAGCGCCCGTATCCTCGGGCGACAGGGCGATTATGACCACCGGTCCCGCATCCGCCCGATCCGCTGGATCGACGGAACTGGCGGGATAGACGTCCGTCACAGTGCGCCCCTCAACGGTAAAGGCGCTGGGGTCCAGATCGCTGGCCGTTACGGGGGCCGCGTAAGTCAGCGCAATGGCGATGAACCGCTGCCCGTCCCCGTAGACCTTGGTGATGGCGGTGGCCTTCTGTGGCGTATTTTCTGCGGCTAAGACTGGGGTGGTCAGGGTCAAGCTGCCAAGGGCGGCAAGAGAAGCGGTGAACGTGCGGCGGGTGATCATAGGCGGGCCTTTTCTGCGTGACTTCACAGGGTCATACGCAGGCAAAGGCCCGCTCCGTCGAGATGGGGGCTTAGTCCGGAACCACCGCGCTTTGTCGGCTGACGCCGTGGGCCTCCAGAATGTCGCCCACCCCGCCATTCGCGGCCAGTCGGCCCAGAAAAGCCCGTAGGTGGGCCGCCGCCTGCGGGCGGCCCTTCACGATGGCCATCGCCTGGCGGATTTCCATGAATGGCGGGCGCAATGTTCGCGCACCGGGGCGCAAGGCGGCCTCGGCGTCCATCACATCGCCAATGCCCGCCGCTGCGCTGATCTGGCCTGCGTCCAGCGCGGCCAGCATGGCGTAGATGTCGGGGAAAATCACCAGATGTTCGGCCCCTTCTTTGCGCTGCAAGGTCAGCGAATAGGCCGAGCCCTCAACCGTGCCCACAGGCGCGCCCAAGGCAACCAGTTCGTCCGAGGTTTCAGCCGTGCAGTCGGGACCGGCCAGATAGCGCCCTTCGATGCGGACGTAAGGATGGGTGAAGTCCAGCACCTCGGCCCGCTTGGGGTCCACGGCCAGAAAACACACGTCCCATGCGCCCGTAGTGGCGCTGTCCGAGACATCCACCGCCCGCTCATATTCCACGAACTTTACGGGCAGCGACAGGTCTGCCCCAAGCGCCCGCGCCAGATCGACCGAGATCCCCTGCGGGCTGCCGTCTGCCGCGCGGCTCACCAGAATCCGGTTCCCGTGGTTCAGGGCAACGCGCAGGGTGCCGGTCGGGGCGTATTCGGTTGTCAGGCTGTGCATAGGGTTCTCCGATAGGTGGGAATTTCCCCAACTATTGGTTTAATGCATTCAGAAATGCAATATGCAATCCACCCCACCGCACAGGCAGCCGAAATCACCCCGCAAACGGGCTGTGTCGCAGGTCATCGGATGTGAAGGTTACTCGGCCTCCGAGCCTTGGCGCGAGCCGGAGGTCCAATCCCAGACCACCGGCGATTTGCGCTTCAATGCGCCTGATAGATGGCGGCGCATGAAATACGAGGCCTCGGCGATCTCGCCCCGCTCAAGCAATTCGATCAGTTCCAGATGTTCGGTGCATTGCACGGTCAGGCGTTCGCGATCCACGCGCGATCGGTATTCCATCAGGCGCCGCATCCGGTTCACCCGTTCCAGTGCGGTCACAAAAAACGGGTTGTGAGACATCTGGCAGATGATCTCGTGGAAGTTGGCCCCGTTATCCAGGAGGCGCTCGACCGGAGTTGTGGCGATGTCGCTTTCCAGCATCTTCGACTGGATGCGCTTTTGTTCTTCCAGCGCCTCGCGGTTGATTTCAAAGCCGGGTTCCAGCAGCGCGGCGGGTTCAATCGCCATGCGGAAACGGTAAATCTCGTCAAAGGCTTCAGCGTTTTTGGCCACGGGCAGCAGGCGCCAGCCATAACCCTCTTTGCGTTCGGCCCATCCTTCGCGGGCGGCGCGGGCCAGCATCTCGGTCAGGCGGGCCTTGGTCCAATCGTATTTCTGGCGCAGGGTCTGTTCGGTTACCACCTCTGGAAGGCGATCGGTCAGCCAATCCTCGGCGAACTGCTGGTAGTCGCTGCTATCGGTGCCAAAGTTTCCGGCCGCCTCTTCGATGGCGTCCTTGGGAATGTTTTGTGATACGAAATAGCCCCGATTGGGGAAATGTTCAAGAAAACCAATCTCTTGTAAATGGACCAAAGCATCACGAACCGGCGTGCGCGAGACCTGATAACGGTCCGCGATCTGCTGGGTCCGCACGTGGCTGCCAGTGGCCAGATCGCCGTTCAAAATATCCTGAACAACGCGGTTCGAGATGCGATTGGCAAGCTCGCTGGTGGTCATTTGGCAGCCCTCATTGGTCGTCGGTCGAGTCGCTTAGTTGTGGCAACCAAACCGTATCCAGACAAGCAAAAATGCCCGAAATCCATTCGATTGCATTTGGTTTTGCCTGTTCCAGAGCTGACGTAAGGTAAGACTAAGGCCCTGTTTTAACAGGGTTATCTTAACTCTTTCGCAACCAAAATTGCATCTATACGAATTAAAAACCACATTCCCTATTGGCTTTGAGTGCACCAAAGTGCAATAAATGGCGGCGCGGGGCAAACCCGCCTCGTTCAGGGAGGAACTTTCATGACATTCAAAACCACCTTCGCCGCCGCTGCTGTGATGATGACGGCACTGTTGCCGGTTGGCGCGCAGGCGGAATTCAAGGCCGAGAACCCCCAATGCATCGCACCCTCGAACCCGGGTGGCGGCTGGGACTACATCTGCCGGACCACTGCGAAATACCTGTTCGATCTGAAGCTGATCGATGATGCCATGCAGGTCACCAACATGAGCGGTGGCGGCGGCGGTGTGGCCTTTGCCCATGTCACCAAAGAGCGGAACGAGGATAACAACCTGATCGTCGCCGCCTCGATGAGCACCAGCGCACGTATCGCGCAGGGCATCTATGAAGGCGCAACCAAGGAAAGCGTTCATTGGCTGGCGACCTTCGGCGCGGAATACGGGGCCATCGCGGTGGATGCGGACAGCGAATACCAGTCGCTGACCGACATTATGGACGCGATCAAGGCAGACCCCCGTTCGGTCGGCATCGCGGGCGGCTCGTCCGTGGGTGGGTACGACCACATCAAGCCGATGCTGGTGGCGCAGGCCGCTGGGGTCGAGGATGTGACCAAGCTGAAATACGTGGCCTTCTCGGGCGGCGGCGAGGCGATGACCGGCCTGCTGTCGGGCTCGGTTCAGGCGCTGTCGGGCGATCTGTCGGAAATGCTGGGGTTCCTTGAATCCGGTGATATCCGCATCGTCGCCATCCTGTCGCCGGAGCGTCTGTCCGGCCATCCCGATATCCCCACCGCGAAAGAGCAGGGCTATGACGTGATCGGCGCGAACTGGCGCGGTCTCTACATGCCTGCCGGTGCCTCGGATGAGGCAAAAGAGTTCTGGAAGAACGCGATCCAGACCATGACGGAATCCGATGCATTCCAAGCGGACCTGAAGGCCGCCTCGATCGAGCCCTTCAACAACTTTGGCGCGGATATGGACGCTTATGCGGCCAAAACCATCGAGGACGTGCGCACGCTGTCCAAAGAAATCGGCATCATCCAGTGACGAAACAGGGGGCGGCCCTGTGCCGCCCCCGCACACTCCGGGAGACCCTTATGAGTGACCGAATATTCGGCGCGGTCGGTTTGGCCCTTGGTATCTTTTACCTATGGGCCGCGACGATCATCCCCGACAGTTTCATGAGCGATGTGGTCGGCCCCCGTGCCTTTCCCTACATCGTGGGCGCGATCATCTGCATCTGCGCCATCATCTTTCTGATCCTTCCCGATCCCGATCCGGTCTGGCCCGCGTTCCGTGATCTGGCCGAGATCATCTTCGCCGGTGCGGTGATGTTCCTTTACGGTTGGGCGCTGTCGCCTGCGGGCTTTGTGGTGCCGACCGTCTTTGCCACCGCCTATCTGACATGGCGTCTTGGCACGCCGCCGTTGTGGTCCCTTGTGACGGGGGTTGCGACCTCGGTCGGGATTTATGTTGTCTTTCATCTTGTGCTTGGCCTGTCGCTGGCCAAAGGCCCGTGGGGGTTCTGAGATATGGAAATGCTATCCAACCTAGGCGACGGCTTCCTGATCGCGATGACGTGGCAGAACCTGTTGCTGGCGCTGATGGGCTGTTTCCTTGGCACCTTGATGGGCGCGCTGCCCGGTCTGGGGCCAGCCAATGGCGTGGCGATCCTGATCCCGATTGCGTTTTCGCTGGGGCTGGGGCCGACGGCCTCTCTGATCCTGCTGACCAGCGTCTACTATGGCGCGATGTACGGGGGGCGGATCAGTTCGATCCTGCTGAATATTCCGGGTGACGAGCCCGCGATGATGACCTGTCTGGACGGCTATCCGATGGCGAAACAGGGCCTCGCGGGCGAGGCGCTGACCCTTTCCGGCATCGCCTCATTCGTGGGTGCGTTCTTTGCCACATGGGGTCTGGTGCTGCTGGCCCCGCAGCTGGTGAAAATCGCGCTGCTGTTTGGCCCTGCGGAATACTTTGTGCTGTTCACGCTGGCTTTCGCGACCCTTGGGGGGATTTCCTCGACCAATCAGGCAAAGTCGGCCTTTGCGGCGGCGCTGGGTCTGGGGATTGCCATGATCGGCAGCGACAGCCAGACCGGATCGCAGCGGTTCACCTTCGGGGAAATCCACCTCTACGACGGGATCGACTTTCTGATCGCGATCGTTGGCCTCTTTGCCCTGTCCGAAGTGTTCATTTTCCTTGAACATCACAAAGGCGGCGCGGTGGGCAATTCCGGCGCGATGAAGATCGGCCGTATCATGCCCGATTGGCCGATGGTCCGCCGCTGTATCCCCACAATGGGCCGCGGGACAGTGATCGGCTTTATCGCCGGTGTGCTGCCGGGGGCAGGGGCGTCTTTGGGATCGTTTCTTGCCTATTCGGTGGAACGTTCGACCGTGGACCCCGACAACAAAACCTTCGGCAAGGGCGATCCCCGCGGTGTGGCAGCCCCCGAGGCGGGCAACAACGCGGCCTCTGGCGGGGCGCTGGTGCCGATGCTTGCGCTGGGTGTGCCCGGATCGGGAACCACGGCGGTTCTGCTGGCAGTGCTGCTGCAACTGAACATCACCCCCGGCCCGCTGCTGTTCCAGAAGAACCCCGATATCGTCTGGGGTCTGATCGCGGCGCTATTCATTGGCAACGTCATGCTGCTGCTGATGAATATCCCGATGGTGGGTCTGTTCACCCGCGTCCTGCTGGTGCCGACGCGCATCCTGATGCCTGTGGTGGCGATGATCTCCTTCGTGGGCATCTACTCGATCACCGGTTCGACCTTTGACGTGATGCTGATGGTGGGCTTTGGCCTGATGGGCTGGGTGCTGCGCAAGCTGGACGTGCCGATGGTGCCGATCATCCTTGGCATCCTTCTGGGCAATGAGATGGAGGTCAACATGCGCCGCGCCATGACGATCTCTGACGGGGACTGGTCGATCTTTGTCGGCTCGCCTCTGGCAATCGTCCTGTGGGTTGTCGCGATTGCAGGCTTTCTGGCGCCCATCGTGGTGGGCCGTGTTCTGGGCCGCAAGCAGGCGGCGCTGTCCGACGAGATCGTGGAAGGCGACTGATTTTTCTTGAAAACCGCTGTCCGGCAGGTGCTGCCGGACGGCCCCCATTTTCCCGCCGCAGCAAACGTGCTGCCGGCGAACGCGACAGGAGACTCTTATGCGTATCATGTATTTGCCCTGCGATGGCATCGGCCCCGAGATCATGGCCGAGACCCTGAAGGTCGTGCAGGCGGCGAACGAAAAGTTCGACCTTGGCCTGACCTTTGAAGAGGCCGAAAGTGGTTTCACCTCGCTCAAGAAATACGGCACCACCCTGCGCCAAGAGGTGCTGGACCGTGCCCGCAGCGAATTTGACGGTGTGATCCTTGGCACCCAGAGCCACATGGACTATCCGCCCGTGGCCGAAGGCGGGCGCAACGTGTCGGCGGGCTTCCGCGTCGGGCTGGACCTTTACGCTAACGTGCGCCCTGCGCGGTCGCGTGAATTCATCCCCAACAAGGCCAAGGGCATGGATCTGGTGATCATGCGCGAGGCGACCGAGGGCTTTTACCCCGACCGCAACATGTACAAAGGCGTGGGCGAGATGATGCCCGATCCCGACATGGCCTTGTCGGTGCGCAAGATCACCCGTGCGTCCTGCATGCGCATCTGCCGCGAGGCCTTCAAACTGGCGATGCAGCGCAACAAAAAGGTCGTGGCGATCCACAAGGCCAACAGCTTTCTGATGACCGACGGTCTGTTCCTTGAGTGCTTCCGCGAGGTCGCCAAAGACTTCCCCGAGGTCGAGGCTGACGACAAGATCGTTGACGCCTTTGCCGCCCTGCTGGTGCGCCAGCCGCAGATCTATGACGTGATCGTCACCACCAATTTCTACGGCGATATCCTGTCGGATCTGGCGTCCGAGCTGTCCGGTTCTTTGGGGCTGGCGGGCTCGATCAATGCCAATGCGGAAACCGGTCTGTGCTGTGCGCAGGCGCAACACGGCTCGGCCCCCGATATTCAGGGAAAGAACGTGGCTAACCCCACCTCGCTGATCCTGTCGGCGGCGATGATGCTGGTCTGGCTGGGGGAACAGCGCGGCGTGCAAAAGCTGATGGATGCGGGCAACGCGATCATGACCGCTGTGGATGCGGTGATCGACGATCCGGCCAAGCGCACCCGCGATCTTGGCGGTTCGGTCAACACCGACACCTTCGGCACCTTTGTGGCCGAAGCTCTGAACGCGTGATCCCCATGCGCATTGTCCTGATCCACGCCACCCGCGTCGCCATTGAGCCTGTCGAGCGTGCGTTCGCATTCCTCTGGCCGCAGGTGCAGACGGTCTCTTTGCTGGATGAAGGTCTCTCCTCGGACCTTGCCTCCGGACGGGCGACGCGGGCGGTTCTGGATCAGCGGATCAATGCGCTGGCCGATTACGCAATGGGGATGGCGCCTGACGCCATCCTCTTCACCTGTTCCTCTTTCGGCAGCGGGATCGAACAGGCCGCCGCGCGGCTGCCCGTTCCGGTGCTGAAACCGAATGAGGCCATGTTCGATGAGGCGATCCGCGCAGGCGGCAAGGTGGTGATGCTGTACACCTTCGGCCCCGCCGCAGAAGGGATGGCCCGCGAATACCATAACGCCTACGGGCAGGATTTGCCCTGCATTCACGCCCCCGGCGCGCTTGAGGCGCTGAATGCGGGGGATGCGGAAACCCATGATCGCCTGCTTGCAACGGCGGTGCAGGACATCGACGCAGACACATTGATGCTGGCGCATTTCTCTATGGCGGGCGCGGCCGAGGGGCTGCGCGGCCTGACCGATGCCCGCATCCTGACCAGCCCTGATGCGGCTGTGCGCAGGCTTCAAGAGTTACTAAAGGACAAGACATGCTGATTGGCGTCATCGCAGATGATTTCACCGGCGGCAGCGATATTGCCAATACGCTGGCCAAGGGCGTTGCCCCCGAAGGGGGCCTGCGCACCGCGCAATTCTGCGGCGTGCCGTATCGTCCCGCGCCGGAGGGGCTAGAGGCGGGGGTTGTCTCGCTGAAAAGCCGGTCGTGTCCGGCGGATGAGGCCGTTGCAGACAGCCTCAAGGCACTAGACTGGCTGCTGGCCCAAGGGTGCGAACAGATCGTGTTCAAATATTGCTCGACCTTCGACAGCACCGACGCGGGCAACATCGGCCCCGTGGCCGAGGCACTGGCCACGGCGCTGGACCAGCGCGGGGTGGCGGTTTGCCCCGCCTTCCCTGCCACGGGGCGCACGGTTTATCAGGGGCATCTGTTTGTCTTTGACCGCCTTCTTAGCGAAAGCGGCATGCAGAACCATCCCCTGACCCCCATGACGGACCCTGACCTGCGTCGGGTGTTGGCGCGGCAGACGCGGGCCTCGGTCGGGGTGGTGCCGCTCAGCACCGTCGCGCAGGGGGTGAAGGCCATTCGCGCCGCCATGGTGGATGATTTCTGCGTGCTGGATGCGGTCTCGGACGCGGACCTCTTGACCCTTGGCGCGGCGCTTGAGGGGCGGGCACTGGTCACGGGCGGCTCGGGCATCGCCCTTGGCCTGCCGCGCAATTTTATCCGTTCGGGTCAGGCAAGCGGCGGGCAGGTGCCATTCACCCCCGTTCAAGGCCCCGAGGCGATCTTGGCCGGTTCCTGTTCCGGCGCGACACGGGGACAGGTGGAACATCACGCCCGCACCCATCCGACCTTGGCGATTGATGTGCCTGCGGTGATGGCGGGCAATGTGACCGCGCAAACATTGGTGGATTTCACCACCGCCCATGCCGGGCACGCGCCTTTGGCCTATTCCTCAGGCACCCCCGATGAGGTCACGGCCCTGCAAACCCGCTATGGCCGCGCCGCCGTGGCAGCTAAGCTGGACGGGTTGTTCGCAGACACCGCCCGCCAGTTGGTGGCCCAAGGGGTCAAACGGTTGGTGGTCGCGGGGGGCGAGACCTCGGGCGCGGTGGCGCAAGCGGTCAGCGCCGCCCTTGGCGTGGACGCCATGCAGATCGGTCCAGAGATCGACCCCGGCGTGCCGGTTCTGTCCCTGAAGGGCGGCGTCACGCTGGCGCTGAAGTCCGGCAATTTCGGCAGCACGGATTTCTTTGCCAAGGCGCTGGCCTTGATGGAGGGCACCGCATGAGCCCAGAGCAAGCCGCCCGCACCGAAATGGTGCGCCTGTGCAAATCGCTTTTTGACCGAGGGTTCTCGGTCGGCACAGCAGGCAATGTCTCGGTCCGGCTGCCCGATGGCATGCTGATGACCCCGACAAATGTGCGGTTGGGGAATCTGGAGGCCGAGCGGATTTCCAAGCTGGACCAACACGGCAACCACATCAGCGGCGATAAACCCACGAAAGAGGTCTTTTTGCATCAGGCCTGTCTGGACACTCTGCCCGAGGCGCAGGCGGTGGTGCATCTGCATTCCACTTGGGCTACGGCCCTGTCCTGCCTTGAAGACACCGACCCCGATGACTGCGTGCCGCCTCTGACGCCCTATGTGGTGATGCGGGTCGGCGCGGTGAAACTGCTGCCCTACGTTAAACCCGGCGATCCGCGCATGGGACAGATGATCCGCGATCTTGAGGGGCGCTATGGCGCGATGCTGCTGGCCAATCACGGGCCGGTGGTGACGGGGCGAACGCTGGCCTCGGCCGTGGCGGCGGCGGAAGAGCTGGAAGAGACCTGCAAGCTGCTGGTCGCCCTGCGCGGCTTGCCCCTGCGGATGCTGACCAGCGCCCAAGTGGCCGAACTGACCGCAACCTTCGGGCGGATTTAGGATGCAGATCGTGCGGGCCTCTCTGACCCTTTTGGCGGCGCTGGCTGCCGGTTGGGCCTGCGCGCTTGCAGGTGTGCCTTTGGGCTGGCTGGTTGGCGCAATGCTGGCGATGGTCCTTGCGGGGCTGCTTCGCCTGCCCGCCGCGCAGCCGGTCGCCTTGATGCCGTGGGTCAAAGGGGCAGTGGGTGCGATGCTTGGCGCTTCGATCCCCGCGGGGGTTCTGGGCCATCTGGCAGGCTGGTGGCCGACCATTCTGGCCATGTTCGCGGTTATGGGCCTTGCCGGAACCTTGAACTTTCGCATCCTACGCGCCCGCTTTGGCTTTGGTCGGATGGACGCCGCCCTATGCGCCATGCCTGGCGGCATTACCGAGATGATCATCCTTGGCGAACAGTCAGGCGGTGATCCCCGCCGTGTGGCAATCGTTCATGCGGTCCGTATTGCCCTATCGATCCTTGCGATCCCGCTGCTGGCGCAAGGCATTTTCGGCATCGCGATTGCCAGCGCCGACCGCCTGCTGCCGGTACATATGACCATGCCCGACTGGGGGTGGTTCCTGCTGTGCGTCGCCGCTGGGGTCGCAGCGGATCGCTGGACGCGGCTGCCGGTGCCGCTGATCACCGTGCCGCTGGCCTTGTCGGCGGCGCTGCATCTTGGCGGCATCAGCGCCTTTCACGTCCCGCCCGAAGTCTCGCGCTTGGTGCAGGTGATGATCGGCGTGAACGTGGGTGCCCGCTTTCTGGGCTATGCCCTGCGGGATCTGGCGGCAGTCGCGCTGGCGGCCCTGTCGGTGGTGGCGGTGCAACTGTCATTGGCTTTGGGCGCGGCTTTGGCACTGGCCCGCCTTGGGGCAGGGGACGCTCTGGCGCTGCTACTGGCCTATGCCCCCGGCGGTCTGGCCGAGATGTCCCTGATCGCCATCGCTATGGGGCGCGAGACCGCCTTTGTCGCCCTTCACCACATTATCCGAGTGCTTTGCGCCCTATTCGCTGCGCCGCCTCTTTTGACTATCCTTGGAAAGACGAAGCCATGATCCAGACAACCATGACCCTGAACGCAGCCGATTGGCGATATGTGGACCTGCCCGCCGTCTTGGGCGAACACTTGGCGCGATTGCCCCATGTTTTGCGTCTTCTGGCCGAAAACCACCTGCGCGAAACCGGCGATCCCGCGCCTTTGTTGGCCGCGCTGGAGGCGCGTGCAAAAGGCAAGCGGGACGGGTTCGAATTCACCTTCCGTCCCAATCGGCTGTTGATGCATGACACCGCCTGCACCCCCGCATTGGCCGATATTGCCGGTCTGCGCGATGCACTGGCCGAGGCAGGCGGTGATCCCGAACGCCTGACCCCTGGCCTGCCGGTCGAGGTCTCGGTCGATCATTCGCTGGCGGTGGAAATCTACGCCGAAAAGGGCGCGGCGCAGCGCAATATCGCGATCGAGATACAGCGCAACCACGAACGCTATGCCTTTATGAAATGGGCGGGGCTTAACCTGAAGGGCGTGCATGTGAACCCGCCCGGCACAGGGATCATGCACACGATCAACCTTGAGCAACTGGCCACCGTGCTGGAAATGCGGGATGGGCAGATGCACCCCGACATGCTGCTTGGCACTGACAGTCACACGCCGATGATCAACGGGATCGGCGTCATGGGCTGGGGCATCGGCGGGCTTGAGGCCGAAAGCGTGATGTTCGGCCAGCCTGCCTCATTGGCGATGCCGGATGTGGTGGGCGTGCGGCTGGACGGAGCCCTGCCCGCAGGGGTTCTGGTCACTGACCTTGCGCTAGAGATCACCCACCGTCTGCGCGAATTGGGCGTGACGGGGGCGTTCGTGGAATTCTTCGGGCCGGGGGTGTCGGGTCTTTCAGCGTCTGAACGCGCAGTCATCGCGAATATGGCCCCTGAGTACGGGGCAACCACGGGGTTCTTTGCGGTGGATGGCGCGGTGGTGGACTACCTGCGCATGACCGCGCGGCCCAAGGCGCTGGTGGATGCGATTGAACCGGCTTTCCGCGCGATGGGCCTGTGGTTTGACCCCGACGCGCATCCTCTCTTTGACCGCGAAATCGCGTTGAACCTGACGGCCCTATCGCCCACCATTTCCGGCCCGCGCCGCCCGCAGGATCGCTGCGCCCCATCCGAGGCCGCCCCACGGATCGAGGCCGCCATTGGCCGCGCTCTGACCCATTGCGAAGGTGTTCCCGATGGTGCGGTTGGCGTTGCGGCGATCACCAGCTGCACCAACACCTCGGACCCCGCTTTGCTGATTGCAGCCGGTCTTCTGGCCCGCAAGGCGCGGGTGCTGGGGCTGCGCGTGCCCGGTTGGGTCAAGACGTCGCTGGCACCAGGCTCGCCCTCGGCCCGTGATTATCTGGCCCGCGCGGGCCTGCTGGAAGACCTTGAGGCGCTTGGCTTTGGCATCGTCGGTTATGGCTGCACCACCTGCATCGGCAACCCCGGCCCGCTGCCGCAAGTGATCGAAGAGGCGCTTGCCGATGGTAAGGCGGTTTGTGCTGTGCTGTCGGGCAACCGCAACTTTCCGGGTCGTGTTCATCCGAAATTGGAGTTGGCCTATCTGGCCTCGCCGGCGCTGGTCATCGCCTATGCTCTGAGCGGCGTGATCCGTGGAGACATCACCCGCGATCCCGTGGGGCAGGGGGCCAAAGGGCCGGTCTATCTGGCCGATATCTGGCCCGACAGCGATGAGGTCGCCGCCGCTATGACCCGCGCCCTGAACCCTGCCGATGTGCCTGCCGCCTTTGCGCAGGCCGCCGCGAATTCGGATTGGGCAGCGATTGATGCGCCTGAAAGCCCGCTGTTCCCTTGGGCGCCAACCTCACGCAATCTGCGCCGTCCCAAGTTCGCCTCTTTTGATGAGACCTGCCGCCTTGGCACCTACAGCGCCGCGTCGCTGACGGTGCTGGGGGATGATATGACGACGGACCATATCTCTCCGGCGGGGTGGATTTCGCCCGATAGCGCCGCAGGCCAATGGTTGATCGAACGGGGCGGCGATCCCGATGATCTGAACGTCTATGCCTCGTATCGCGGGAACTGGGAGGTCATGTTGCGTGGCCTCTTCACCAACCGGCTGGCGCGGAACTATCTGGCCGATGACCTGCCACCTTCTTGGACCGCTTTGGCCGATGGTCGCCGGATGCCGCTGTTCCAAGCCGCCGAGGAACTGCGCGAGGCGGGGCAATCCGCTGTCATCCTTGCGGGCGAGCGTTATGGCATGGGCTCTAGCCGCGATTGGGCGGCGAAGGGGGCGGCGCTGCTTGGCACTCGCGCCGTTCTGGCCCGCAGCTTTGAGCGTATCCACCGTCAGAACCTGATCGGCATGGGCGTTTTGCCGGTGAACCTGCCCGACTGGACGCCTGCGCTGGCGGGGCTGACGCCCGCGTGCCGGTTGCAGATCGATCTACCCGCTCAGGCGCTCAGCCCGAATTGCGTGGTGCCGATCACGTTGCAGCGGGCAAATGGCCAGCGTGAAACCATCACCGCCCGCGCCGCCGTGGAAACCGCCCGCGAAGTTGCCCTGCTGCGCAACGGCGGCGTTCTGCGGACAATTCTTGATCAGGCGATGGCGTAAAACCAATTCTGGCCCTGCTTTGCTGAAATGAGTAATCATTATGGCAAAGCAGGAGGTCATATGCAGGGACGCCAAGATATTTTCGATCACTTCGCCACTGAAATCCGCAGTGGCAAGGTCGCCGTAGGCAGCAAGATGCCCACGGAAAAGCAGATCGCTGAACAGTTCGGTGTCAGCCGCTCTACCGTGCAAGCCGCGATGACGCGCCTTGCCGAAGAAGGGCTGGTGCGGCGCTATGCGGGGCGGGGCACCTTTGCCTGCCGCGAAGACAGCGACATGCGCATGAAGGTGGATCTGGACATCCACAACATCCAGTCGTTCGAGACCGAAGCCGCCCTGCGCGGCGATACGGTCAGCTACCGGCTGCTCAGCTTTGCCTTGCGGCCCGTGTCAGCCCGTGCGGCTCTGCGTTTGGGCGTTGAAAAACAGGACAAAGTCTTTGCTCTCAGCAGAACGCGCCATATCGGCGAGGCCTGCATCGGGATCGAATTGCGCTATTTCTCGCCCCGTTTGGCGATGGATTTGCCCATGTCCTCGCTGCTGCATAAGGGGCTGCATTCGATCCTTCGGGACGATCTGGGGGCCGAGATCGGGCGCATTGATGCCGCCCTTCGGGCCACCGTCGCCACCGCGGAAGAGGCGCAGGCTTTGGGCGTCCTGAAGGGCGCGCCGCTGCTGGTCCGGTCCCACACGATCTACGATATCGAAGACCGCCCCTTGGTGCATGGCGAGAGCAGCTACGTCGAAGAGTTCTCATTCCGCTACTCGGCGACGGTGCGCCCCGAAAAATGACTACTCATTTATAAGATTAGACCAAGAAAGCGTTGACCGAATCTTTGATTCGGCTTTATGAGTGCAAAAAGCCAATGGGAGGAGGCCAGATGTTTTTTGCACCACCAGCCGAGCTGGAGGCAGAGGTGTTTGCCCAAGTGCCGCAAGACATGGCACCGGATCGTGCATCCGAATGGGGCAGCGTGCAGCACCCGGGTAAACAGTTCCGTGCCTTCCTTGAGGGGCCTTCGTTTGACCGAGAGGGGAACCTCTATTGCGTCGATATCTGTCATGGCCGGATTTTGCGCTGCGATCCGAATGGGGAATTTACCGTTGCTGCCCAGTATGATGGCGAGCCGAATGGCCTGAAAATCCATAAGGATGGGCGCATTTTCATTGCTGATCACGCCCATGGGCTGATGGTCATGGATCCGGTCAATGGCAAGGTGGAACCCTATCTGACCCGTCCGGGGCTGGAACGCTTCTACGGCCTGAATGACCTGCATTTCGCGGCGAACGGTGATCTGTATTTCACCGACCAAGGGCAAAGCGGCTTGCACGCCCCCTATGGCCGTCTGTTCCGCCTGACCGCGCAGGGCACCTTGGATTGTCTGATCGACAATATCCCCAGCCCGAACGGACTGGTCCTGAATGAGATAGAAAACCAACTTTATCTCGCCGTCACCCGTATGAATGCCGTGTGGCGCGTTCGGTTTCTCCCAGAGGGTCGGGCTGTCGCGAAAACGGGCACGTTTATCCAGCTTTCGGGCGGATTGGCGGGTCCGGATGGTCTGGCCCTTGGCGAGAATGGCGAATTGCTGATCGGCCATATGGGCCTTGGCACCGTTTGGGTCATGTCCCGCCTGGGCGAGCCGATGTACCGCATCCGCAGCCCGCGCGGCATCCTGACCGCCAATATGGCGTTCGGCGGGCCGGACAACCGTGACCTGTTTATCACCGAGGCGGAAACCTCCTCGATCTTGCGTGTGCGTCTGCCCTTCGCTGGCAAGCCCATGTTCAGCCACAGCTGAGGCCCCCAATGATCCAGAAAATTGATCGGGCGCTTTGCGCCTTTGAGACCTTGATGGTCGTCACCCTGACGCTGGCCGGACTGGCGATGGCCTTTGTGCAGGTGGTCCTGCGCTATCTGTTCAACACCGGCGTCCATTGGCTTGAGGCTGGATTGGTCACTGCGCTGGTCTGGGCCATGTTGTTCGGCGCGGTCCGCGCTGTACGCGAAGGCAGCCATCCGCGGGTCGAGCTGTTGCCCGCGATGATGCCGCCCAAAATCGCCGCCACCATGAACTGCGCCGCGCTGTTCGCGACCTTTGCGCTGGTGGTCTTCTACCTGTCCGACGCGGTGTTCTACGGAAAATTCCTGAACATGATCAACGCTTTGCACCCAGAGCTAGAGATCAAGCAGGTCTATCCGTTTCTGGTCATCCCGATCATCACTGCCCTGATGGCCCTGCGCTATGGGCTGCTGGCCATCGTCCTGTGGCGCACGCCCGCTACCCACACCCCTGAATTCGACTACCGCGAACGAATGACCAAAGGAGCGGACACATGATCGCGCTGACCCTTGTAGCGGCCTTTTTCGGCCTGATCCTGATTGGTGCGCCCATTGCGGTGGCGCTTGGGGGATCGGCTGTTGTGACCTCGATGCTGTTTTCGCCCATTGCGGACGGGATCATCGGGCAAAAACTGTTTTCCAACCTGAACCACTTTACCCTGATGGCGATCCCGTTCTTCTTTCTGGCTGCGGGCCTGATGGGGCAAGGCGGGCTGGTCCAGCGACTGGTGGGCCTTGCCCGCGCGATGGTCGGTCACCTCAAGGCCGGTCTGGGGATGACCACGGTCCTGACCTGCATCTTCTTTGCGGCGATCTCGGGGTCCAGCCCCGCGACGGTCGCGGCGGTGGGCAACATCCTCTATCCGTCGCTTCTGAAAGAGGGCTATTCCCAGAAATACGCGGTCGGGGCATTGGCCACGTCGGGGGCGATCGGCATCCTGATTCCGCGGTCTATCCCATTGATTTTGTACGGCTTCGTGACCGAGACCTCGATCCCCGCGCTGTTCATGGCGGGCATCTTTCCGGGGCTGCTTTACGGGGTGCTGCTTCTGGCCACAGCGCGGATTCTGGCCAGTAAGGAAGGCATCCAGACCCAGCCGCGCGCTAGCCTGAAACACCTTAGCGGCGCTTTCCGCAGCGCACTGCCTGCCCTGTCACTGCCGGTGTTTATTGTGGTTGGCATCTACGGCTTTCCCCAGTTCACCCTCTTTGGCTGGACCAACGATGGCGGGGCGATCTTTACCCCGACCGAGGCGGCCGCCGTGTCTGCGGTGCTGGCGATGGTGATCGGGTTCTTTGTTTATCGCGAACTGACCCTGCGCGACGTGCTGCGCATCACTGCTGAAACCGGTCCCCGAGTGGGCATGATCTTCTGGATCACCGCCAACGCGCTGCTGTTCGGCTTCTTTCTGACCAAGGTCGGTATCCCCGCCGCGATGGCGCAGCTTGTCGTGGATTGGAACCTGTCGCCCATCGTGTTCCTGCTGTGCGTGAACATCCTGCTGGTAATCGTCGGGTTCTTTCTGGAGGGCGTGCCGACCATTCTGATCTTTGCCCCGCTGCTGGTGCCGGCCGCCGAAGGTCTTGGCATCGATCCGGTCCATTTCGCGATCATCATGGTGGTGAATATCGAGCTTGGCCTGATCACGCCGCCTGTGGGGATCAACCTGTTCGTGGCCAGTTCGATCTCGGGGATGCCGGTGTTGCAGGTGTTCCGCGCCACGCTGCCGTGGACCATCGCCACGGTGATCACCCTGCTGATTGTCACCTATTTCCCGCCCCTTTCCATGACTTTGCCCGACCTCATGCGCTGAGGCGGGCCCAAGACCCCAACCTGAATAACCCAACTCTAGAGGGAGGAGACCTCATGAAAACCTTGAAAACCGCCGCGCTGCTGGCTGCCCTGACCCTAAGCACCGCTGCGCAGGCGCAGGTCCAGATCATCCTGTCGAACGACAACAACGAAAAGGGCCTTAAGGGGCAGACCTTTGAAGTACTGGTCGATGAACTTGAAACTCGTCTGGGGGATCAGGTTGCGGTCGAGATGCACCACTCGGGCACGCTTTTTGACCAGCAAAGCCAGATTCAGGGCCTGCAACTGGGCGCGGCCCATATGATCTCGCCGACGGCGGGGGTCTATAGCTCGGTCGCGCCGAAGGTCGGTGCGCTGCAACTGCCCTTCCTGCTGGACACGCCCGAGAAAATCCAAGAGGCGATGGCCGATCCGGTGGTGCGCGACGCGATCCTGCCCGATCTGCAAAAGCAGAACATCGAGGTGGTCGCGGTCTGGATGAACGGCCCTCGTGATCTGGGCTATAATGCCGACAAAGCCATCCAGCGCCCCGAAGATGCCGCAGGGCTGAAGGTCCGCGTCCAATCTGCTCCGATCTTTGTCAAAACATGGGAGGCCGTAGGCGCCAATCCCGTTGGTATCAACTGGTCCGAAAGCCCCACCGCCCTACAACAGGGGGTGATTGACGCCGCCGAAGTGACGCCGAACGCGTGGCGCGGCTCTTCGACCTACCAATTCGTGGATCACATCTCGAAAACCGAGCATCAGTATTCGTTCTACATCGTTGGTGCGAACAAGGCGTGGTGGGATGGTCTGTCGGATGAGGTCCGCGCCGGTGTGCAAGCATCGCTGGATGCGGCCACCGCATGGAACATGGTCGAGAACGCCCGCATCAACGCCGAGGCGCTGGAATTCATGGCAGCCGAAGGCGTGCAAATTCATGATCTTTCCGCCGAGGACCGCGCCGCTTGGGCCGAAGCCATGCAGCCCGTCTGGCAAGAGCTCGGCACCGATCTGGTCGGTCAGGACGTAATGGATCGCCTTACGGAAATCGCTGCGCACTAAGCCGTTGGGGCTTTGCCTTATGGCATCTGGCCGCTCAGGAACTGAGCGGCCTTTTCCAGTTCCGGAATGGCCGCCTGCCGCGTCGCGCTGTCAAAGCGGGCATTCGGGCCAGAGACCGTCAGCGCACCGCAAAACAGCCCGTTGCCGGAAAAGACCGGCGTTGAGATTGATGCGATATTGGGGTTCCGCGTGGCATCAAGACTGACGGTGCCACGGCTGTTGAACAGTTCGGTCGGGACAGTGTCGTCGCCGCTGAAGTGCCGCAAGACCAGCCCGCTCGCGCCGGTGCCAAGACGTAGACGCATGCCTTCCTCGACCCCGTATTTTTGAAGCTCGGCGTTGTTTTCGCGGTAAAGGCAGACCCGATCATCGCCTGCGCGCACAAAGAACGATGCGGTCTCGCTCGTGGTGTCGACCAGTTGGCGCAAGACGGGGCGGACGATTTCATCCGTGGCAAATCCCTGCCGGAAAATCAGCCCAAGGTGCCAGACACTGGCCCCGATGGCAAAGCGGCCCTGCGCATCCCTATCTAGAAAACCAAAAATCTGGAGCGAGCCTGCAAGCCGCAAGATCGTGCTTTTGTGTAGTCCGGTCTCGGCTGCCAGTTCTGCCAGCGTCATGCGGGGACGGCGGGTGCTGAAGGCGGACAGGATAGAGAGGGCGCGTTCGACGGATTCGGTGCGGTTCGCGGGCATAGCACGGCCTTTCATAAAAGGGCTGCGTTCTGTCAGGCGAAACGCACCGGATTTCTCATTGCCTGACAAATTGGCTTTTGTAAATGATAAGAGCAATAATGGAGGAGTTACCTATGGAGGATCACCCGATCCGCTTGCCCAAGGGCAGCTGGGATTGCCACGTGCATGTGTTCGATCCGCGGTTTCCCTATCAGGACGGTCGCGATTACACCCCTGGCCCTGCCACGGCTGAAACGCTGGCGCAGCAGCACGCAAATTGGGGCGTTAGTCATCCGGTGATCGTGCAGGCCAGCGTCTTTGGCACGGACAACAGCTGTCTGCTGGACGGTTTGCGCGTGCTTGGCCCCAACGCCCGCGCCGTGGTCGTGGTGGACCCGCGCCGGATCAGCGATGCCGCACTGGCTGATCTATATGCGGCGGGCGTGCGTGGGCTGCGGGTCAATCTGGTGGCCAGCGGCGCTGCGATCTCGGGGGATCCCTTTGCCCTGACCGCTGCGCGGCTGCGCGGTACGGGAATGTTCCTTCAGGTCTATGCCCCCCGCGCCAAAATTCTGGCCTGCCGCGCCGCGATTGAAGGTGCTGGCGTGCCGGTGGTGCTGGATCATTTCGCTGGCGGGGACGAGGTTGCCTCGCTGCGCCCGATGCTGGAAAGCGCACCGATCTGGGTCAAGCTCTCGGCCGATTATCGGCTGTCGCAGGACGCAAGCCAAGCGCGGCAGATCGCCCGACAGATGATCGCAGAGTTTCACGATCTGATCCCTGATCGCCTGATCTGGGGCTCTGACTGGCCTCATACGGGCGGCGGGGCCGAGCGCAAGCAGCGGCCCATCACCCAGATCGAGCCCTTCCGGCAGGTGAATTCCTTGTCGGTTCCCGCTCTGTTTGATGCCGCGGGCCTTAGCGCCGCCGCGCAGACCGCCATTCTTTGTCACAACCCCGCACGGCTTTTCGATGCGGGCGCATCGGCCACCTAAGGACACCCCTGATGGAACAATCACCCCGTTATACGCCCGAGGCCCTGCAAGCCTTTGCCACCCGCGCTTTCGCCAGCGCCGGACTGCCGGAAACGGACGCCGCAACCATCGCCAGCGATCTGGTCAAGGCGAACCTGCGCGGCCTTGATTCACACGGGATCTCCCGCATTCCCATGTATCTGGAGCGTCTGGACAAGGGGCTGGTGAACCCGCGCCCTGACATGAAGGTCACAAAGGTTGCGGGTGCCGTGGCCCATCTGGATGCGGACAACGCAATGGGGTTCTTGCCCTCGCATCTGGCGATGGACACCGCAATGGATCTGGCTGCGGATGCTGGGATCGGGATGGTCGGGGTCAAAAACTCGACCCATTTCGGGATGGGCGCGCTTTATGTGCTGCAAGCGATTAAGCGAGGCTTTGTCTCGATGGTCTTTACCAACTCGTCCCCCGCGATTGCCATGTGGGGCGGGCGCAGCGCGTTTCTGGGGGCCTCGCCCATGGCCGCAGGCGTGCCTGCGGGGCGGTCCGCGCCGTTTGTGATGGATATGTCGATGACCGTGATCGCTCGGGGCAAAATCCGGCTGGCGGCGATGAAGGGCGATCCAATCCCCGAAGGGCTGGCGCTGGATCAGGACGGCAACCCCACCACCGATGCGGCCAAGGCCTTCGAAGGGGTTTGCCTGCCGTTCGGCGGGGTCAAGGGATCGGTCCTCGGGACGATGATGGACCTGATGTCGGGGGTGCTGACGGGCGCGAATTATGGGGGCGACGTCAAATCCCTCTACTTTGATCATTCAGAGCCGCAGAACGTGGGGCATCTGTTCTTTGCCATCCGGCCCGATCTGTTCATGGCCATGACCGATTTTGAAGCGCGGATGGACGCGTTCAACCGCCGCATCAAAGACCTGCCCCGTGCCGCCGGTGTGGACGAAATCCTGATGCCGGGCGAACCTGAAGCCCGCACTGAAGAAGCGCGCCGAGCGGGCGGTATTCCGGTGACCGCCAATGTGGTGGCTGACCTTGCAACGCTGGCTGCGGCCCGCGGCATAGCGACGTTGGACGGGCTTGCTCAATGATCCGCTTTTCCGCCCATCTGGGGTACCTGTTCACCGATTTGCCGTTAGAGCGCCGCTTTGCCGCCGCTGCGGCTGCTGGCTTTGAGGCGGTGGAACATCCCGCCCCCTTTGCCATTCCGGCCCCGCAAATCGCGCGGCTGCTGACGGACAACGGTTTGCACATGGCGCAGATCACCTCTGGCATGGGCGCGGCAGGGGAAAAGGGCATCGCTAGCCTGACGGGCCGAGAGGCCGAATTCCGCGACACCTACGCCCGCGCTTTGGATTATGCGGAACAGATCGGCTGTCCCTTTGTCCACCCTATGGCGGGCATCGGCGGGGATCGCGCCACCTATCTTGGCAATCTGGATGTGGCTCAGAGCCTATGTGAAACCCGCGCGCCCGATCTGTTGATCGAGGCGATTAGCACCGCCGCAGTCCCTGACTATCACCTGTGCCACATGGACGATCTGCTGGCCTTGGCTGCGGCCCGCCCCCTGCGGGTGCTGGTGGACACCTTCCACGCCCGTGCCGATGGTCATGACCCCGCAACCATCCTGCGCCGTGCAGGCAGCCGTTTGGGCCATGTGCATGTGGCTGACCACCCCGGACGACACCAGCCGGGCAGCGGAAATCTGGATTTCACCGGCGTTTTCAACGCTCTGACAAACATAGGCTACGGCGGGGCGGTGGGGTTCGAATACCTGCCGGACGCGGCCGATCATCTGAACTGGATGCCCCAATGGCGCGACATGCGTGACGGGCATCAGAAAGGACATTCCTGATGCAAAGCTCAATCAATCCCGCGAATGGCGCGTTGCTGGCGCAACTGCCCCTTCATGATGACGCCGAGGTGGATCGCAGCCTGACCGCTGCTGCCGCCGCGCAAAAGTCATGGCGCAAGGTGCCTGTGGCCGATCGCTGCAAGCTGCTGACCGCTATGGCGCAAGTCTTGCGGGCCAACAAGGCGGACTATGCCCGCTTAATCACCTTGGAAATCGGCAAGCCCATCACGGAATCCATGGCCGAGATCGAGAAATGCGCCGTCACCTGTGATTTCTACGCCGCCAAAGCGCCCGAGTTCCTTGCCGATGAGATCATCGAAAGTAACGCCAGCCAATCGGGCGTCTGCTTTGATCCGCTGGGGGTCGTGCTGGCGATCATGCCGTGGAATTACCCGTTCTGGCAGTTCTTCCGCTTTGCCGCCCCTGCACTGGCCGCAGGCAATGGCGCGATACTGAAGCACGCGGCGAACGTGCCCCAATGCGCCGTCGTGATTGAGCAGGTGATGGTGCAAGCAGGTTGCCCCGAAGGGCTAATGCGGTCCCTGCTGATTGGCTCTGACAAGGTCGCGGGGATCATCGCCGATGACCGGATCGCCGCCGTGACCCTTACCGGCTCGACCCAAGTGGGCCAGATCGTGGCCGCGCAGGCGGGAAAGGCGCTAAAGAAACAGGTGCTGGAGCTTGGCGGCTCGGACCCGTTCATCGTGCTGGCCGATGCGGATATCCCTGCAGCCGCCGCGATGGCCGTTAAGTCGCGCTTTATCAACGTGGGCCAGTCCTGCGTGAACGCCAAACGCTTTATCGTGGAAGACAGCGTTTATGACGCCTTCACTGCCGCCTTCGTTGCAGGTGTAAACGCGCTGAAGATCGGTGATCCGATGGACCCCGAGACCCAGATCGGCCCGATGGCCCGCGCCAACCTGCGCGATGAACTGCATGATCAGGTGGTCCGCTCGATCCATGACGGGGCGGTCTGCGCCCTTGGCGGTGCGCCGCTGGATCGTGAGGGTTCGTGGTACGCGCCCACCGTCCTGACCGATGTGACGCCTGAGCATACCTCATTCCGGGAAGAACTGTTCGGCCCCGTGGCCTCGATCATCCGCGCTAGGGACGCAGATCACGCGGTGGCGCTGGCCAACCAGACCGAGTTCGGCCTTGGCGCGTCTGTCTGGACCCAAGACATGGGTGCGGCCCGCGCCATGATGCGCCAGATCGATGCGGGGGCGGTGTTTATCAACGGCATGGTTGCCTCGGACGCGCGGCTGCCCTTTGGCGGGATCAAGAAATCCGGCTACGGGCGCGAGCTTGGCCAATACGGCATCCGCGAATTCACCAATATGAAAACCTTCTGGATCGGACCTGCACAATGACCAAACCTGCTATCCTGCGCCCTGACACCCTGCCCGTGAACGATCGTGGAAACGGCGCGCGCACCATTCCGCTGGTCACGCGGGGGTGCGGCTCGACCAGTATGATCAACGGTATCACGGCCTTTGACCCCGGTGCCAAGATCGGCGTCCATTTCCACAACTGCGAGGAATCCGTGATGATCCTTGAGGGCGAGGCCGTGGCCGAGATCGACGGCCAGCGCCATCACCTGAAAGCAGGCGATACCACCTTCATCCCGCCGAACGTGCCCCACCGCTTTCTGAATGAAAGCGACAAGCTGATGCGGATTTTCTGGATTTACGCGGACATCAACGCCTCGCGGACGATGATCGCCACGGGGATCGAGCAGACGATTGATGACGAACATGAAAAGGCCAAGCGTCTATGATCACCGAAATCGCCACTTTGAAGATTGATCCCGATCTGTCGCAGCGGTTCGAAGAGACCGTGCTGGCAGCGCGGCCCCATTTTCTGGCCGCGCCTGATTGTCTGTCCTTCCGGTTGGATCGGGTCGTTGAAGAGGCAGGCACCTACTTGCTCATCGCCGGTTGGACCTCGGTCGCGGCGCATATGGAGGACTTTCGCCAGACCGAAGGCTTTCAGCGCTGGCGGGAACTGGCGGGGCCGTTCTTTACCGCGCCGCCGCAGGTGATTCATAGCGCCAAGGTCATCTGACCTTTCGGGCGTGTGGACAGGGCTTGCCGCGACCTGATGGATCGGCAAAGTGGGCCCATGGGATTGGAAGGGGAGCGAGAATGCTGAAGATTGCGGTTCTGGATGACTATGCGGGTGTGGCGCTGGATTGTGCCGATTGGGACAGTCTGGGGGGCGATGTTACGGTCTTTACCGCGCCCATTCCCGCCGCTGATTTACTGAAGACCCTGCAAGGGTTTGATGTGATCTGCCTGATGCGTGAACGCACGCCCTTTCCTGCCGATCTGATCAACGGGCTGCCCGATTTGCGGCTGATCGTGACCACCGGTCCGCGCAACCTGTCCATTGATGTGGCGGCGGCCCGTTCGCGGGGGGTGACTGTCTGCGGGACGCGCTCGCGCAAGACCACCACGTCAGAACTGACGATGACCCTGATGCTGGCCCTGTCGCGCAAGCTGCTGCCAGAGGCGCGGTCCTTGACAGAAGGCGGCTGGCAGGGGGCCATCGGGCGCGATCTGGCGGGGCTGCGCCTGGGGCTGATCGGGCTTGGAAATATCGGCGGGCAGATGGCCAAACTGTGCGCGGCCTTTGGCATGTCTGTCACCGCATGGTCGCCCAACCTGACCGAGGAACGCGCGGCAGAGGCAGGCGTGGCTTTTGCCCCCTCGGCCACTGCGCTGGCGGCATCTTCGGACGTCCTTAGCGTTCATATGGTGCTGTCCGAGCGCAGCCGCATGTTGATCGGGGCCGAGGTCTTTGCCGCTTTGCCCGAAGGCGCGATCTTTCTGAACACCTCCCGCGCGGGGCTGGTGGATCGGGATGCTTTGTGGACCGGTATGCGCCAAGGCCACCCTTGGGCTGCGGGCATCGATGTCTTTGAGGACGAACCGCTGCCTGCCACGGATCCGTGGCGCGCGGCGGCGCAGGAATTCGGCGACCGGCTGCTGCTAACGCCCCATTTGGGCTACACGACCCAAGCAACGTGGGACCTGTTCTACCAAGATACTGTCGCCGCCATTGCCGCCTTTCAGGCCGGATCGCCCATCAGGGAACTTTGACCCAAGGGGCCTCTTGCGTGCGGGCGGGTGGCCTCCGATATCAGACCGGAGGATGGCGGGCGATAGACGCCCGCTGCGCGGCCCCTTATCCTGCGGCCTATCTTGAGGTTTGTTCCGAGTCCCATGCCCGTTAGCCCCCTTTCAGACATCGACACGGCAGGCGTTGGCCATAGCCCCGCCGAGATCGAGGCTTTCGTCCGGCGTCACTTTGGTCTTCTGGGCAGTTTGCGGCTGCACAGGGCGGCCTTCGGGCTGGATCTCTTGCGGGCACCGTTGAACGTCATGCTCTCGCCGCTGTTGTTTATCACGCGGGTGATGGCGTGGGCCTGCCGCAAGATCGGGCTGCGTGGGCTGGCCAATTGGTTGACCCGCCGCAAGCTGCTGCTGCGCACATCTGTGGCTGCGCAGGTCGAAGGGCTGATCCTGTCGGAGCTGGTCCGCGTGCCGCTGCCGGCTGATGATCAGGCTACCGCCAAGCGAGTCCACGGGGCATTGGCGGAATACTCTGGCACCAGAACGGCGATGGCCGAGTTCACCACAGCCCTTGTGATGCTGCTGATCGGCGCGGTGTTCTTTCACACCGCTACACCCGGGGCGATTTCAATGGCGCCGGGGATCGCTTCGGAAATTGCCCGAAACAGTGCGATTGCGGGCTTTCCCTTGGGCGCGACCCTTGGGGCTGGCTGGTACGGGGTGTTCCCCGTTGGCCCCTCGGCAGGGTTGATGAGCGTGACGATCTTGGGGCTGATCATCGTCGGCTCGGTCATCGCCACCTTCGCGGGGGTACTGGCCGATCCGGTGCAGACGCAGATCGGGATGCATCAAAGGCGACTGACGCGCCTTTTGCACACCATCGAGGCCGAACTAGGTCGCCAGCCTGAACGCCCATTCGTTGCGCGGGAGCATTTTCTGGCGCGGGTCTTTGACCTTTGGGATATGGCGGCCTCTTTGTTAAGGGTTTTCAAGGGCTAACTGTCCCTTAACAGGCGTACTGATCACGACTTTGTGGCCGCCCGCCCCGTGCTGCGCCGCTTTCACCGGAAGGGGAAACATGGTCTATCTGCCCAATGCAAAAATGTAAGTTACCAAAGGCCCGCTTATGAACCGTAGAAATCTGTTGCGCTCGGCTGGGGCGCTGGTCGGGATCACCGCCGTGGGCGGTGCGGGCTATGCGGTGCATGAGGGCGGGAACCGCTATTACAGCGGCCCTGTGTCGGATCATTTCGACGGGGTGCGGTTCTTTAATCCGGACGGTGCGGCGCCTAAGGGCTTTGGCGATTTCTGGAAATGGCGCCGCGAGGGGAACCGGCAAGCGTGGCCCGAGAATATCCCGCTGACCGCCACCGCCAAGCCTGCGGCGCGGGTTGATGATCTGACCATCACCATGGTGGGCCATGCCACAATGCTGATCCAGATGGACGGTTTGAACATCCTGACCGATCCGGTCTGGTCCGAGCGTGCCTCGCCCGTGTCGTTCGCGGGACCAAAACGGGTGATCCAGCCCGGCATCGCGTTTGAGGACCTGCCGCCCATCGATCTGGTGCTGCTGTCCCATTGTCACTACGACCACATGGATTTGCAGACCCTGACGCGGTTGCAGCAGACCCATGACCCGCTGGTGATTACACCCTTGGGGAATGACACGATTATCAAAGGCACCGGCCTGAAGACCCAAGTGATGGACTGGGGGCAATCGGCCAGCTTCAAGCATACCTCGGTTCATTGCCTGCCCTGCCATCATTGGGGGGCGCGGGGCATGAAGGATCGGTCAATGGCGCTATGGGCCAGCTTTGTGCTGACCTCGCCCAAGGGGGCGGTGATGTTCATCGGGGATACTGGCTTTGACAAGGGGCGGCCCTATCAAGGGCTGGCGTCCTTGGGGCCGATCCGTATGGCGCTGCTGCCGATCGGGGCCTATGCGCCCGAATGGTTCATGGCCGATCAGCACCAGAACCCCGCGCAGGCGGTCGAGGGGTTTCGCATCATGGGCGCGCGCTATGCGGTGGGTCACCACTGGGGCACGATCCAGCTGACTGATGAGGGGCGCGATGATCCGGCCATCGCCTTGCAACAGGCGCTTGATCAGCATGGCGTTGAGGCGACGCGCTTCCGCCCCTTGCAAGCCAGCGATGTGTGGGAGGTTCCGCCGATCTAGGTCTTTGCGCTTGAAACCTGTGGGGCAACCCACATCTTTCTAAGAGCATTTGATTCAAATTTATTGATCGGGAGGAGCCTCGTGGGGTTCAACAGGCGGCAGTTTCTTGGCGGAGTGATGATCTCGGGGTTGGCGGCCTGTGCGGGTGCGCCCGCCTATCGTGGCCCGTCTGGCGGCCCTGCGCCTGATGGTATGCGGCCCGTGCCGAATGGGGCCTATGATGCGTGGATGAACGGGTTTCGCGCCCGCGCCGAGGGCGCAGGCTTTTCGCGCAGCTTTCTGAACAATGCCTTCCGTGGCACCGGCTATCTGCCCGGTGTGGTCGAGCGCGACCGCAACCAGACCGAATTCAGCCGCACGCTTGAGGATTACCTGTCCATCGCCGCCTCGGACGAGCGGATCGCCAAGGGCCGTGCGGCCTTTGCCCGCCATCGCGGCACCCTCATGACGTTGGAAAGCAAATACGGCGTGGATGCCCAGATCATTGCGGCAATCTGGGGGCTGGAAAGCTATTACGGTGAGCGGCGCGGTGATATTCCGGTGCTATCGGCCACCACCACGCTGGCCTTTGACGGGCGACGCGGGTCGATGTTTGAAAAGCAGACCTTGGCGGCCCTGCGCATCTTGCAAGAGGGTCATATCAGCCCTGACCGTTTTGTGGGCAGTTGGGCGGGCGCGATGGGTCATACCCAGTTCATGCCGACCTCTTTCCAAGCCTTCGCAGTGGATTTCACCGGCGACGGGCGGGCGGATATCTGGTCGGACGATCCCACGGATGCGCTGGCCTCGACAGCGGCCTATCTGGCGCGGAACGGCTGGCAGCGCGGCCTGCGCTGGGGGTCCGAGGCCGTGGGCGGTGGCGGCAACCTTCAACCGCAGGCGGGCGGGCCGTCTTTTAACACCACGGCCAATTTCCGTGTGATCAAACGCTATAACAACTCGGATTCCTACGCCCTTGGGGTGGGCCACCTGAGCGACCGGATCATGGGCGGTGGGCCTTTGCGCGGCAGCTTCCCGCCCGATGTTCACGGGCTGACCAAAGCGGACCGCATCGCCTTGCAACGGGGACTGAATGCGCGGGGCTTTGATGCAGGCACGCCCGATGGCGTATTGGGCGGCCAAACCCGCAGCGCGATTGAGGCATATCAGCGGCGCACAGGCCTGCCGGTGACGGGAACGCCCTCGGTCGATCTGCTGCGGATGCTGACCTGATCGCGGGTTAGCGCGGCTGCGAAGGGTCCATAAAGGCCTGTCCCCGACAGTCAGCAAGGGTCTTGAACCCAAGCTGACCCATGTTGGATTCCATGTCCTTGCGCAGGATGTCGATCAGATGGGCGGGCCCCTCGGCACCCAAGGCACCCAAGGCATAGTGGAAGGCACGCCCGAACATCACAAAGTCCGCCCCCAGCGCGATGGCCCGGAGAATGTCCAAGCCCCCTTCAAAGCCGCTGTCGATGATGATGGGGCAACTGACGGCCTGACGGATCGGGGGCAGACACTCGATACTTGAGAGGGTGCCGTCAAACTGGCGGCCCGCGTGGTTCGAGACCCAGATCGCATCCACGCCCATAGACTCCAACCGCGCTGCGTCTTCAGGCCGTAGCACGCCTTTGACCACGAACGGCCCATCCCACGCATCGCGCAACCACTGCACATAGTCCCAATCGGGCGAGGTGCGCAGCAGATAGCCCACATGAGCCGTCGGATTTCGGGCAATCACGTTCTCGGTGTAGCGGTCCAGCGTTTTCATATGGGGCAGCTTGCGGAACGCCATCTGCCGCGCCCACGTGGGCCGCATCGCCACCTGCGCCATCAGGCGCGGCGTGATGCGGGGCGGCTGAACAAGGCCCGAGCGGACCTGTCGTTCACGCCGACTGGCCACGGGGACATCGACGGTCAGCACAAGGGTGGTAAAGCCGCTGGCTTTGGCGCGGTCCAGCATATCCTGCCGGATTTCGGGATCGCGGGGCGGATACATCTGGAACCAACCGTTGCCGTTTAGATGGGGGCCGACCTCTTCGGGCGTCTTGGTCGCTACGGTCGATATACCGTAAGGCAGCCCCGCCTTGGTCGCTGCCATAGCCAGCAGCCGCTCTGCATCGGGCCACATCAGGCCCGACATGCCCACGGGGGCGATGCCGACGGGAATGTCGTAGGTGCGGCCAAGCATGGTGGTGCTGAGATCCGCTTTGAATTCGCCATGCAGGACCGAGGGCATGAACATCACCCGATCCAGCATGGTGCGGTTCCGGCGCAGCGTAGCCTCGGTTCCGGTGCCGCTGTCCAGATACTCCCACACGAACTTGGGGATACGCTTGCGGGCGCGGGCGCGCAGGTCCGCGATGGCGGGATAACGGCTGTGCAGGTCCATGGCGAGAAAGCCTTTGATCGTTGCAGAAAGACGGCGGCCCTTGGCCAGCACTCCAAAGCCCTACGGCTTTGCCGCCAGATTGGTCGAAGACTTTTTCGGGATCAATGGCTTATATCCACGGATCGCGGGGCGCTGCCGTAGACGCGGGCGGTGTCCTCATTGAAAAGGCGCAGCTCATCCAGTCGTTGTGCCTCATTCCAACCAAGGGCTGCGGCGGCG
The DNA here is from genome assembly GCA_036139795.1 of Pseudomonadota bacterium. Lineage (GTDB taxonomy): Bacteria > Pseudomonadota > Alphaproteobacteria > Rhodobacterales > Rhodobacteraceae > Donghicola. Next base: position 31,449 of record JAYZYX010000337.1, read on the forward strand.
ATGTGGGAAAGCTCTTCGGCGCGGGTGCGGCCCAGATCGGGGTTCAGCCCGTCGGGCAACCGTCGCCGGATCAGATCGGTCAGATGCACCACATGCTCGGCCTTCAGCCGCTGCCCGATGCCGTCATAATCGGGGGGCGGGATGGGGCCTGTTGGCGCAGGGCCGCGACGGCCCAGATGCCGCTCAACCGCCCTTGCCGCAAGGCGTCCCGCGTGCCGGTGCAACATGATGGTCGAGCCTGTCATCGTCACCAGCCCCGGCGCATCGGGGCTTTGCACCGCGCGCACCAAGTTGCGCGGCGTCGTCCCATCGGTCGAGGTCACAGGCCTCACCCCGCACCACGTATGCAGCACATCGGCCCGCGTCAGGCCCAGATCAGGAAACAGGATGTTGGCCTCTGCAAGGATATAGTCGATCTCTTCATCCAACACGCGGATAGTGTCGGGATCATCGGTCACATGGGTCTCGGTCGGGCCGATGAAATGGTGATCCCGCCACGGGAAGACGTAATAGGGCTCTCCCTTGCTTGAGAACGCCTCAAGTCCCTGACCGCGCCACGCCTCAGGCAGTTTGACCATGACGTTGACGCCTTTGATCCCCACGATCCGCCGCGCCTGATCGCCCCCCGCGCCGGTCAGCCTGTCTACCCACGGGCCAGCGGCGTTGATCACCATGTCACAGGTGGCATGGACCGGCGCTCTGTCAGGCTCCACTGCATCCTGCAAGGTGACGATCCAGCCGCCGTCCTGCTGCGCGATGCGCGTGACACGGGTGTAGGTGCGCAAAGTCGCCCCGCGCGCCTCGGCATCCAGCGCGGTATCTACGCAGATGCGCTCGGGCCACGCGTACATATATTCCTCAAACAACCCGATACTGCGCGGCGCTTTTCCTAGCCCTGCCGCCAAAGGACATTTCTCTGCCGCCGCCGCAGGCGCAACGCGCCGGTACGACAAAGGCACCTTCCAACCACCAAGCGCCTCAACCAGACGAAAGCCGATGTCCACCAGCCAAGGGGGATAGCGGTCCCCCTTGCGGAAAGGATAGGCAAAAGCGTGGCGGGTCAGGTGCTGGGGCATCTGCTGTGCCAGCTCAGCCCGACAGCGCATCACATCGCGGGTGTATAGCAGCCGTTGCAGCATATCGATCGGGTGCAGCACCATTTGCCAAAGCGGGTAGCGCACCGCCAGATACCCAAGACCGGAATACAGCATCCGGCTAGAGCGCGAAGATGTCCCCGCCCCGATATCCCCCCGATCCACCAGCAACACCTTGAACCCGCGCCCCGCCAATTCCCGCGCCGAGGCACATCCAACGGCCCCCGCACCGACAACAATCACATCCCAATGGGTCTGGCCAAGATCATGAAGTGAAGGGCGCGGCATGGGCAAAAGACCTTCTGCTGACAGGGGCGTTGCAAAATACCAGGACGGTTATGGCCCAAGATTAGGCAGGGGAATTGGCCCGTTCAATATAAAATGTTCACTTATGTACTTTTTGTTGACATAGCTGAACACTTTGGAAAAGCTGACCTCATTCCCGCAGCTGTTGAAGGTGTCCCGCCATGCGTTCTATCAAGACAATCCACGTGATCTCTGCCCATGCCGAAGGCGAGGTTGGCGATGTGAT
>JAYZYX010000338.1:0-3025 GCA_036139795.1 Pseudomonadota bacterium
ATGACCACCTAATCGCGGGCGCGGGTTATGACACGATTGTCGCCAGCAGTGGGATCGACAATGTCTATTTCTTCGATCTCAATGACGACAATGCCGATGGCTTTACCAACCACCAGATCGACGTCAGCAACCTGACCGATCTGGATGGCAACCCGATCAACTGGAAAGACGTGATTGTCACGTCAGACGCCAACAGCCACGCGGTTCTGACCTTCCCCAATGGCGAGCAGATTATTCTGCAAGGGATCACCGCCGATCAGGTGAATGACAAGCTTGAGCTGATCAGCATCGGCATTCCGTGTTTCACCGTTGGCACGATGATCCTGACCCCGACGGGGGAAAAACCGATCGAGATGTTGCGCCCCGGTGATATGGTCGTGACCCGTGATAACGGACCGCAGCCGCTGGTCTGGGCTGGCTCGCGTCGGTTGGGGGCAAAGGAACTGGCCCGTCACCCAGAGCTGCGGCCCATCCGCATTGCGCCTGGTGATTGGGCAGGGCCGCGGGGGCTGTTGGTTTCGCCTCAGCACGGTCTTTTTGCCCAGAGCGCAGAGCGTGGTGGCACCGATCAGTTGATCCGCGCGACCCATCTTGCGCGTCTGAAAGGCGGCAAGGTGCGTGTGGCCAATGGTGTCAGCAGCGTGGCCTATATCCACCTCATGTTCGAAGAGCATCAGGTGATCTTTGGCAACGGCATCGCCTCGGAAAGTTTCTATCCTGGCAAATGGGGGCTGTCCTCACTGGCCGCGCCGTGCCGCCGTGAAATCCTGCAGCTGTTCCCAGAACTGGCAGGCACGGATGTTGCCCGCGCTTATGGTCAAACCGCGATGCCGTTCGCCCGCTTCAAAGAGCTACCGGATCACGTCTACGACCTCTCGCTTCAGACTCTTGATCGCAGCCTGTTGCGCTGTGGATAAACTCATCGCTTAAGCTGCGACAGAAATCCGCCGCTGCCCCGTATCTGTTTCGATAGATCGGAGGTTGCGATGTGGTTAGGTGTTGATCGATACGCTCTTGTGGCTGTGTTTGCGGGCTTGTGTCTGGCGGGCACTGCGGTCTGGGAGATGGGCTTGTCGGAAGGGGTGTGTTCCCTGCCTTCGGGACAATCGGCTGCGCAATCTTGTCAATAGTGGCAGGCATGACGTGCGTGGACGCCTTCACATGGCTATCTTCTTAGCTTGAGCCATGCACGGGAGCGCAGCCATGTGGGAAGATCGTTTCGCGACGCCGGACTATGTGTTCGGGACCGAACCAAGCCAGTTTCTAAAATCACAGGCTCATCTTTTGCAGGCAGGTCAGACCGCTCTGGCCATCGCCGATGGAGAGGGTCGCAATTCGGTTTACATGGCTGACCTCGGGCTGCAAGTGACAGCGATGGACAGTGCCGCCAATGGTGTGGCCAAGGCCCGAAAGCTGGCCCAAGATAAAGGTGTGTCGGTTGATTTCCGGCAGGCTGACCTGCGCGGGTGGGATTGGAGCGCGGGGCAATACGATGTGATTGCGGCCATCTTTTTCCAGTTTGCTGAGCCTGCATTTCGCGCCCAAATATTCGATGGGATCGAGGCCGCGCTGAAACCCGGCGGACTGCTTTTGCTACATGGCTATGAGGTGCGGCAACTGGGATTTGGCACCGGCGGCCCGAAAGAGGCCGACCAGCTTTACACCACCCAGATGCTAGAGGAACGTTTCGGCCATTGGGACGTGCTGTCCTTGCGCGATTATGACGCTGTGCTGCAAGAAGGGCAGGGCCATAGCGGCCCCTCGGCCTTGGTTGATCTGGTCGCGCGGCGTCCTGCCTGAACGCCGCTTAGTGGGCGCTTTTTGCGCCAAAGAGACCGGTTGCAACACTGACGATCGGGATAAGGATCAGACCCAGCGCAAGGCCTAAGATACCGTCCAGCAAGGCCGTGACGGCCCAAGTGACAGCCCCTTGGAACTGGCCAACGGCAAGCGCGGCCGCCTCTGCGGCGTGGTGGATAAAGTCATAGGGGGCGTGGACGCCCATCTCGTGTAGGCCGTGAACGATAATCGAGCCGCCGACCCAGACCATAGCAGCGGTGCCGATGACGATCAGCGCGTCCATCACGAAAGGCACCGCATGCACGATACCTAGGCCCAGTTTGCGCGTGGCGGACAGGCGGCCCTTTTGGGCAAGGTGAACGCCAAAATCATCGGCACGCACGATCAGGGCGACGGCGCCATAAACCGCAACGGTGATCAGGATCGCTGCGACAGCCAGAATAGCGGCTTTCATCCAGATGCTGTCGCCTTCAGGGACGCTGGACAAGACGATCGTCATGATCTCGGCCGAGAGGATAAAGTCGGTTTTGATCGCGCCCTTGACCTTTTGCTCTTCCAGAAGAGAGCCGGATTTGTGGCTTTTTTCTTCAACCAGTTCTGCCTGATCGTGGTGTGCGGGGCTGACCGCATGCCAGATCTTTTCCGCACCTTCATAGGCCAGATAGGCGCCGCCAAGCATCAGTAGAGGGGCGATGGCCCAAGGGGCAAAGGTGGACAGCAGCAGGGCCACGGGCAACAGAAGCACGATCTTGTTAAAGAAAGAACCCTTCGCGATTTTCCACACGATGGGCAGTTCGCGGTGGGGTTCGAACCCGTGGACATACTTGGGCGAGACCGCCGCATCGTCGATCACGGCACCGGCAGTTTTGCTCGAGGCTTTGACGGCCTGACCAACCACATCGTCCACCGAGGCAGCGGCGACCTTCGCGATTGCAGCCACATCATCCAACAGCGCGATTAGTCCACTCATAGCCTGAAATACCCTTAGAAAACTGCTCTCTGACATCGGTCTACAGCCCCAAGTCGCGGGGCGGCAGGATGGTTCCCAACCCGTCTATCATGAGAGCTTGGGAAAGGTCGCCGCAGGCGCGCAGCTTTCGCGGGGACTGTGACTTCGATGCACCGAGACGGGGCACCAAAGATTACTTCATTCGTTTGCCGAGCGCGGGAAGGTGACAGTGAAGGTCGATCCTTCGCCAACGGTGCTTTCGATCTTCAGGCTTGC
>JAYZYX010000339.1:0-4510 GCA_036139795.1 Pseudomonadota bacterium
GGACGCGTGGGGCTGCGGGTGGACATCACCCAGATGAAGGAAAACCAGCGTGAATTAAAGATCGCCAAAACCCGCGCCGAGGCCGCCAGCCACGCCAAGTCCGCCTTCCTCGCGAATATGAGCCACGAAATCCGTACGCCGATGAATGGCGTCATGGGGATGGCAGAACTGCTTGGCGACACGGAACTGGATGACGAACAGCGGCTTTACGTGGACACCATCCGCAACTCGGCCGAGGCGCTGCTGGTGATCATCAACGACATTCTGGATTATTCGAAGATCGAGGCGGACAAGATGATCCTGCACGCCGCGCCCTTCGATCTGGAACGCTGCATCCACGAAATCCTGACCCTGCTGCAACCCAAAGCACGGGAAAAAGGGATCGCCTTGGTGCTGGATTATGATCTGTTCATGCCCACGCGCTTTGTGGGCGATCCGGGGCGCATTCGGCAAATTCTGACCAACCTGATCGGCAATGCGGTGAAATTCACCGAAACAGGTTATGTCGCCGTGCGCGTCACGGGGCATTCTGGGGACGACGGCTCTGCTGTGCATGTGGTGGTCGAAGACACCGGCATCGGCATCGCCCCCGATATGGTCGATCACATTTTTGGCGAATTCAATCAGGTCGAAGGGGACCGGAACCGCAAATTCGAAGGCACCGGACTGGGGCTGGCGATCACGCGCAAACTTGTGGACCTGATGCAGGGCGAGCTTTGGGTTGAATCCGAACTGGATCACGGCACCAGCTTTGGCTTTCGCCTGCCCCTACCCGCCGATGAGGCCAGCCATGAAGGCCACCGGATCGAAGGCGGCTTGCGCCATGTGCTGGTGGTCGATGATCTGGCTGTGAACCTGACCATATTGGAAAAGCAGCTGGGACTGGCGGGATTGAAGGTCACCTGCGCCTCTAGCGGGGCCGAGGCGTTGAGCGTGCTGGAAAAGGGCGGCGTCGATCTGGTTCTAACCGACCACCGGATGCCCGAAATGGACGGTTTAGAGCTGGTACAGGCGATGGTCGATCGGGGACAATCCGTGCCAACGGTTCTTTTGTCATCGAACCCCGGCGCTGCCGCCAATGATCCGGCCCGAATTCACCTGAAACGGGCCCTGCAAAAGCCGGTGCCACGGGCGCAGCTGCTATCCGTGCTGGAAGAGGTGGCCAGCGATTGTCCTGCCCCCGCTGCACCGCCCGCGCCGCCGGAACAGCCGCCGCGCCTTGTCGTCATGGCGGCAGAGGACAACAAGACCAACCAGTTGATCTTCTCCAAGATGACCAAGGACTTGCCGATTGACCTGACCTTTGCGGGCAACGGCCTAGAGGCCGTTGAACTGTACCCAAAGCTAAGGCCGGACATGGTGTTCATGGATATCTCGATGCCCGGTATGGACGGGAAAGAGGCCACCCGCCGCATTCGCGCCATGGAGGAAGAGCGGAACTGGCCCCCCGTGCCCATCATCGCCCTGACCGCCCACGCCTTGCCCGAAGACCAGAAAGAGATGTTTGACGCAGGTGCGACGGACTACATGACGAAACCCTTGAAACGACAGGAGGTCACATCAAGGGTGCTGGCGCACCCGTCGCTATGCACGGATCAGACGGCAGCCCTGACAAACACCCAGCGGTCACCTTCGCTAAGGTCCGGCTGATATGCGTAACCGCCCAGATCAAAGTTCTTCAGATCTTCCGGATCTGTCAGGCGATGCTCCATCATATAACGGGCCATCGAGCCGCGCGCTTTCTTGGCGTAAAAGCTGACAATCTTGGGCGTGCCGTTCTTTTCTTCCATAAAGACTGGCGTCACCACGCGCAGGTTCAGGGCCTTCAGATCAACCGCGCCGAAATATTCCTGACTGGCGCAATTCACCAGAACCTCGGTCTGCGCGACCTGCGCCTGAGCATTCAGAGCCTCAGATATCTGCGCGCCCCAGAAGTCATAAAGGTTCTTGCCCTTCGGGGTCTTCAAGCGGCTGCCCATTTCCAGACGGTAGGGTTCAATCGCATCCATCGGGCGCAAAACACCGTAAAGACCGGACAGAATGCGCAGGTGATCGTCGGCCCACCGCATAGCGTCATCGTCCAAAGTCTTGGCCTCAAACCCCTGATAGGTGTCGCCGGCGAAAGCGTAGACGGCTGCCTTACGCTCTTGCTCGCCGAAACTGGCAAAACGTTCGGCGTTCAACTGGCCCAAGTTGTCGCTGATGTGCATCAGCTTGGACAGGTCTTTCGCGGTAAGATCACGTGCCACGCCGACCAATTCTTCGGCCTGAGGCCAAAAATCAGGATGCGAGGTAGCGCCCTCAATAGGGGTCATGTCCATCTTCTTCGCAGGCGAAAGCACAGCCAGCATGTCAGTCTCCTTAGTCTTTCGCTCGGGTATCTAGCCCGCCTCCCGCAGGACGTCCAGAAACGCTTCGGCAAATCGCTCGGCGCGGCGATCGCCAAGCAGGCGCTGCACGGTGCGTGGATCGTTGGGGCGCAACTCGGCCAGTTTGGCGATCTGCGCACTGGTACAACTGAGCGGTTTGTCCAGCCCATCCGGTCCGCGCAACAACTCGGCCTGCGCCTCCATCAACTGATCGTAAAGGCTGGCGGCAGCGCGGCCCGCGATTTTCCGGCGCGAGGGGTGCATGGCCTGCGTTTCCGCCCCCGTGATCACCTGTAGGAAATCATCGCCATAGCGTTCCAGCTTTTTCGCGCCCACACCGCTGATCCGCGCCATCGCGTCCAAGGTCGCGGGGCGGGTCTCGGCCATCTCAATCAGGGTCTTGTCGTTGAAAACCATATAGGCGGGCATTCCAGCGGTTTCAGCCAAAGCACGGCGCTTGGCCTTGAGGGCCGAAAGCAGGGGCATATCCTCTTCGGACACCATCATCTTGATGGCGGGACGACGCGACGAGACAGATATCGTGTCTTTGCGCAGTGTGATCGACTGTTCGCCTTTCAGGATCGGGATCGCCGGATCAGTCATTCGCAGAGCCCCGTGGCGCTCGGGATCAGGGCGCACCAAGTCATGGCCCATCATCTGACGGAACACCGCCTGCCAGCCACGCCGGTCAAATTCACGCCCCACCCCAAAGGTGGGCAGGCCGTCGTGGCCACGTTCGCGCACCTTGTCGCTGAGATTGCCGGTCAGGATATCGATCAGGTGGCCGCTGCCGAAATATTCGCCCGTGCGCAGGATTGCAGACAGGGCCTTACGCACGGCTTCGGTCCCATCAAATGTCTCGGGCGGCTGATCGCAGAGATCACAGTTGCCGCAAGGCGCGGCCTCTTCCCCGAAATAGGTCAGAAGGGTCTGGCGGCGGCATTGCACAGCCTCGGCCAAACCAAGCAGCGCGTTCAGGCGGGCATGGTCGGCAAAGCGGCGTTCGGGCGGGGCCAGACCTTCGTCAATCTGGTTGCGGCGCAGGCGGATGTCATCGGCACCGAACAGGGTCAGCGTCTCAGCCGGAGCGCCGTCGCGGCCTGCGCGACCGATTTCCTGATAATAGGCCTCAATGGATTTGGGCAGGTCCGCATGGGCCACCCAGCGGATATCCGGCTTGTCGATGCCCATGCCGAAAGCCACGGTCGCGACCACGATCAACCCGTCTTCCTGCTGGAAACGGCGTTCTACGTCGCGGCGGTCATCCGCCTCCATTCCGCCGTGGTAATGGCAGGCGATATGGCCATCATCCCGCAAGGCCTTGGCGATGTCTTCGGTCTTTGCCCGCGTTCCGCAGTAAACGATGCCCGAACGGCCCCGACGCGCGGCGGCATAAGACAGGATCTGACGGCGCGGGCCATCTTTGGCGGCAAAGGCCAGATGGATGTTCGGGCGGTCAAAGCCGCGCAGAAAGCTGGTGGGCGCTTCTCCGTCGAACAGCTTTTCCACGATTTCGGCGCGGGTTTCGGCATCGGCAGTTGCCGTGAAGGCCGCCAAAGGCACATTCAGCGCCCGCCGCAGCGCCCCGATCCGCAGATAATCGGGCCGGAAATCATGGCCCCATTGGCTGACGCAGTGCGCCTCATCCACGGCGATCAGGCGAACGCCGGTGTTGCGCAGCAACCGCTCGGTCCCCATCGAGGCCAAACGTTCAGGCGCCATATAAAGCAGCTTTAGCGCCCCTTCATGCAGTGACCGCAGCACTGCGTCGTTCTCTTCCTGAGAATTGCCGCTGGTCAAAGCGCCCGCAGCCACCCCTGCCTCGGTCAAGGCGCGGACCTGATCGCGCATCAAGGCAATCAGGGGCGAGATGACCACCGTCACCCCGTCCCGCACCAAAGCGGGCAGCTGATAACACAGGGATTTGCCCCCACCAGTGGGCATGATCGCCAGAACATTGGCGCCATCGGTAACGGCGTCCACGATCTCTTGCTGGCCGGGGCGAAAGGCGTCGAATCCGAACACCTCACGCAGCAGGTGCTGTGCGGGTTTCATTGTCTGTATGGGTCATTCTGCTCGAGTGAGCGTGAATGTCCCATACTAAGAATCGGTAAACAAGACCCTGAAGGGCCTATATTTAG
>JAYZYX010000340.1:0-2588 GCA_036139795.1 Pseudomonadota bacterium
TTCAATGAGGGCGATCCTGAGGTTCGCGCGCGGGTCAATCATGCGCTGATGCTGTGGCTGGACGCGGCCTTCGCCGGTATCCCACAGCCCAACCGTCCGCCGGTGCTGGTGACCACCCATACGCACACTGGCCGGATGGAGGTAAACCTGCTGATCCCGCGCTGGGTGCTTCGCGCAGATGGGAAGATCCGAGCATATAATCCTGATCCGCCTGGCGCGGCCCACCGTGCTTTGCGTGAGGGGATAGAGGACCTGTTGAACCACCGCTTCGGATGGGCCGATCCGCGTGATCCTTTGCGGCGGCATCTTGTGCATTTGCCCGACTGGGAGTTGAAAGACCGTGCCGCGGCGTCTCAGCGCGGAGAAGACATTGATATGACACCCCGCGCAGCCCTTTTGTCGCGGATACGACAAGCTGTCATCGCCAAGGAACTGCAAAACCGTGATCAGGTGGTGTCTTGGTTAAGAGCCAACGGGCAAGCTATCCACAGAGTCGGGAAGAGCCACATCACCCTTGGCGATGAAGAGGCGACGCCATCGGAAAGGATGCGCTTGACGGGCCCGATCTTTTCAGAAGATTTCACCAGTTTGCCAGCCTTGATCCCTCAGGGCGCGGCGAAAGAGAAGGTCATTCAGAAACGGTTGAAACAGATCAAATCTTCACTGTTACGATTGCCAGAGCTTTGGCAACAGAGGACTGAGTTCAATCGCAGCAGATACGGCTTATTCCGATGGCCACGCCTGACGCTGAATGTGGGGCGCTGGCTGACTGGCCCCTTGAATACCCTGCAAATTCCGCCGTTTCGGCTAGATCGACCAATTCCTGTAGAAAGGACATATCATGCTGCCCCCGCCGTCACTCTCTCCGATGGAGCGCCAATTGTTGGAACGCCAGACAGAATTGGCTTCGGAGATTTTGCAGCGGCTGGACGCATTTCAAAGTCGTCAGGAACGGATCGAGGAAACCTTGCTGATCCAATCCCGCCAATTGGTAGCCTTGAGCCAGCAAGTGCAGGCGCTGACACATTGGTTAACGGAAATCCCGACAGACCGCGCCGGATAGACTTGATCCGGCAGCACCTCTGGCAATCAGAAGAATCCGCAGAACCGGAATGCGCCACCCGCCAATGACCCAACGTTGGGGTAGGCGGCCCGTCCACCCTAGGTTACCGTTCGCGCAAACATTTATCTTGAAAGGACCCGCCATGCCCACCACCGGCAAACAGTTGTTCACCACGCTGGAGGCGGACGGCACGCTGACCGTCGCGCTGGAAGAGGTCTCGTTCCCCGATCCGACCGGCAATCAGGTGCTGGTCCGGATGGAGGCTGCGCCGATCAACCCCTCGGATCTGGCCATTCTGGTCGGCGGCGCGGATGTGGAGAACGCGGAATTCTCGGCGGGCAAATTCGTGGCCAAGCTGCCTGCGCCCGTGAATGCGGCATCAAAAGCGCGGCACGGGTTGAAGCTGCCCGCGGGCAACGAAGGCGCGGGCACGGTGATTGCTGCCGGTGACAGTCCCGCCGCGCAGGCTCTGGTGGGGCAGCGTGTCTCTTGCATGCCGGGCAGCGCCTACAGCCAGTATTGCCTTGCCGATGCCAATCTGTGCCTGCCCTTGGGCGATCATACCGCAGAAGAGGGGGCCAGCGCCTTTATCAACCCCATGACCGCGCTGGGGTTCGTGGAGACCGCCAAGGGAGACGGGGCCAAGGCGATTTTGCACACGGTGGGGGCCTCGAACCTTGGGCAGATGCTGACGCGGATCTGCCTTGAGGACGGGATTGGTCTGGTGAACATCGTCCGCAAGGCCGAGCATGTGGACCTGCTGAAAGGGCAGGGGGCAAAGTATGTGATCAACGCCTCGGACAGTGATTTCTTTGAACAACTCACCGATGCGATCCGCGAAACCGGCGCGTTTTGCGGCTTTGACCCCATCGGGGGCGGCACGCTGGTAGATACGGCCTTCAAAGCGATGGAGCGGGTCGCCTATGAGCAGATGACCGAATATTCGCGCTATGGCTCGAACCAGATGAAGCGGATGTATATCTACGGTCGGCTTGATAACAGCCCCACGACCCTGACCCGTAGCTATGGGTTTGGATGGAGCCTTTCGGGCTGGCTGATGTTCCCCTTCCTGCAAGCCATCGGGCGGGACACCGTGATGCGGATGCGCCAGCGGGTACGGGACAACCTGACCACCACTTTCGCCAGCCACTACAAGACCCGCGTCACGCTGGAACAGATGCTGACCCGCGATGCCGTACTGGACTATCGCGCCATGAAAACGGGCGAGAAATACCTTGTGACCCCTTGGGGCTAAGGGTCTAAGCGCCGCCCACAATCGGGCGGCGCATGACTTATTTCATGAAGAACAGCGCGGCCATGACAAAGCCTACCGTGATGATGAAGGCGCGCAGCAGGGCGGTGTTTTTGATCTTGCGCGCAAAGTTCGCGCCCAGATAGCCGCCGATTGCGCAGGAGACCCCAACCACGGCAAGCGAACTCCAGTCGATCAGGCCAGCGGCGGTGTATGTTGCCACCGATACGACCGACAGCACGAAGGACATCAGGTTCTTCAGGCCGTTCATGT
>JAYZYX010000341.1:0-25074 GCA_036139795.1 Pseudomonadota bacterium
TGGGGAAAGGCCCACTGGATGCGTTGACGATCACCCCGCGCATCTGCGGGATTTGCTCGATCAGCCAGTCGGCGGCGGCGGCACTGGCGCTGGCCGATCTGGCGGGTGTTCAGCCTGCGCCCGAAGGGGCCAAGGTCGCGGCCCTGCTGCATATGATCGAGAATGTCTCGGACCATATGGCCCACTTTAACCTGTTCTTCATGCCCGATTATGCTCGGGCGGGATATGCGGGCGCGGACTGGCATCAGACCGTTCTGGAGCGCTTCACCGCCGGACAAGGCAGCGCCCTGCGCCGCGCGATCGAGGCACGGGCGGACCTCTTGCATGTGGTGGGAATGCTGGGGGGCAAGTGGCCCCATACGCTGGCGATCCAACCGGGCGGCGTGACCCGCACGCCTACGGCCCGCGATCTGATCCGCATCGGTGCCTCGCTTCAGGCGTTTCGCAGGTATCTTGAGGCGCAGACCTTTGGCGGCAAGCTGGAAGATTTCATCGCGCTGGGATCGGTTGAGCAGCTAGAGGCGTGGACCACTGGCGATGCGGGCCTGTTCCTGCGCGTGGCCGAGGCAACCGGCACCGGCGCGATGGGGCGCGGAACAGGGCGGTATCTGTCCTTTGGGGCCTACCCCTTGCCAGAGGGGCGCGTTTTCAAAGGTGGCACATGGGACAATGGCGCTGAGGCCCCCGTGGATTTCGCAGCCATTCGCGAAGACATTAGCCACGCGTGGATGCTTGGCGAGGCAGCGCATCCGTCGTCGGGTGAAACCGTCCCCGATGAGATGATGCGCGATGACGCCTACAGTTGGTGCAAAGCGCCGCGCCTTCAGGGGCGGACCTTTGAAACCGGCGCACTTGCGCGGCAGATCGTCGTGGGTCACCCCTTGGCACAGGCGCTGGCGGCTGAAGGCGGCGTTCGTGCCCGCGTGGCAGGGCGTCTGTTGGAACTGGCCCTGACCCAGATCGAAATGGAGCGCCTGTTGCGGGACATCCGCCCCGAAGCGCGGTTCATGGATCAGGTGACTTTGCCCGAAAGTGGCGCAGGCGTCGGCGTGGTCGAGGCTGCACGCGGGGCCTTAGGACATTGGATCACCGTCAAAGACGGCGCGATCAGCGGCTACCAGATTATCGCACCGACCACTTGGAACTTTAGCCCCCGCGATGCAGGCCGCACCGCTGGCCCAGTTGAGGCCGCCTTGGTCGGCGCTCCCGTGGCCGAGGGCGAGGATACGCCTTTGTCCGTCCAGCACATCGTGCGCAGCTTTGACCCTTGCATGGTCTGCACGGTCCACTGATGGACGGGCTGCGGATCAGGGTTCGGGGACAGGTGCAAGGTGTGGGCTTTCGCCCCTTTGTCTGGCTACTGGCCCATGAACTTGGGGTGACGGGCCGTGTACTGAACGATCCTGAAGGCGTGCTGATCGAAGCATATGGCCCTGCCGCCACCCTTCCCGATCTGCTCCGCACCAAGGCTCCGCCCCTGTCGCGTATTGACGGGATTGAGGTCACACCGATCACGGGCGAGGCTCCGGTGGATTTCGTGATCGCTGCCTCTGAAGGCGCGGGGGCCGAGACCCGCGTGACGCCCGACGCGGCCACGTGCCCCGATTGCTTGGACGAAATCCGTGACCCGAAGGAGCGGCGCTTTGGCTATGCCTTTGCCAACTGCACCCACTGCGGGCCGCGTTTCACGATCCTGAACACTTTACCTTATGACCGCAGCCAAACCACGATGGCCCCCTTCGCCATGTGCACGGACTGTGCTGCCGAATACACAGACCCTGCGGATCGCCGTTTTCACGCGCAGCCCGTGGCCTGCCCCGCCTGCGGCCCCAAGGTCTGGATCGAACCGCACCATGATGCGCCACTGGCCGAGGCCGCCGCCCGCCTGCGCCACGGAGAGATCGTTGCCATCAAGGGGCTTGGTGGATTTCATCTGGCCTGTGATGCCCGCAATGCGGGGGCGATTGCCCTGCTGCGCCAGCGCAAGATGCGGCCCGCAAAGCCCTTTGCCCTGATGGGAACGCTGGAGCTGATCCGCCAGCACGCCGCACCTTCAGACGCCGAGATCGCTCTGCTGCAAGACCCCGCGGCGCCTATCGTGTTGCTGGAAAACCCCGGCTCGCTGCCCTTTGGAATTGCCCCCGATCAAAGCACCCTTGGCTGGATGTTGCCCTACACGCCGCTACACCATCTACTGCTGGATCTGCTGGACGGGCCCTTAGTGATGACCAGCGGCAACCTAAGCGGCGAGCCGCAGGTTATCGGCAACGAAGAGGCGCGGGAAAAGCTGTCGCCCTTTGTGGACGCCTTCCTGATGCATGACCGCGATATTGCCCGCCGTCTGGATGACAGCGTTGAACGGATCACATCTCATGGCCCGATGGTGCTGCGCCGCGCGCGGGGGCGTGTGCCGGGGACTCTGCCGCTGCCGAAGGGTTTTGAGAATGCGCCGCAGACCGTGGCCTATGGCGGGCAGATGAAGGCGGCGCTGTGCCTGATCAAGAACGGGCAGGCGCTGCTGGGGCACCATCTGGGCGAATTGGACGAGGCCCTGACGTGGGAGGCTTTTCAACAGGCGGACCGCGACTATGCGGACCTTTTTGACCACAAACCCCGAGTGGTCGCCGTGGACCTACACCCCGATTTCCGCGCCTCGCGTCACGGGGCGGCGCGGGCCGAAGCCGAAGGGTTGATACTGGAAGAAATCCAACACCATCACGCCCATCTGGCGGCCTGCTTGGGGGAAAACCTCTGGCCGTTGGACGGGGGCAAAGTGGCGGGGATCATCCTTGACGGGGTTGGGCTGGGGCCTGATGGCTCGGTCTGGGGCGGCGAAGTGCTGCTCGGGGACTACACAGGCTATGAACGCACCGCTTGGCTACGGCCTGCGCCGCTGATCGGTGGCGACATGGCCGCGAAAGAACCTTGGCGGAATGCACTGGCGCGGCTGGATCAGGCGGGATTGCCGGATTGGGCGGATGCGCTCTTCCCAGACAAACCGCTGACCATGGCCCGCATGGCTGCTGAACGGGGCCTGAACACGCCGCAATCCTCTAGTGCGGGGCGGCTCTTTGATGCGGTAGCCGCCTGCCTTGGGATTTGCCCCGACCGACAAAGCTATGAGGGCGAGGCGGCGATGACGCTTGAGGCCCTCGCGCAAAAGGCCCCGCCTGAAGAAATGGCGTTTTACTATGACATCACGGCATCCGGTTCGCACATTGACCCTGCCCAGATGTGGGAGTCGATCCGTTATGACCTGGAGAATGGCGTTGCGGCTGGGATCATCGCGCTGAGGTTCCACTCCGCCCTAGCGCGGGCCTTTGCGAGTGCGGCTGTGGGGCTGGTACAGCAGGGACGGGCACGGGCGATTGCCCTGTCGGGCGGTTGCTTTCAAAGCGCATTGCTGCTGGACCTGACTTGCCACTGGATTGATGCCGAGGCCCGCACCCTAGGCATCACAGCGCCTGTGATGCACCACACCAAGACGCCTGCGAATGATGGCGGTCTGGCGCTGGGGCAAGCGCTGATCGCGGCGGCCCGTCACTTGGGCTGACTGAAAACTATCCATCCAAACGGATAGAAAGCTGGCAACCACCCATCCGCCCGCAGTCGCAGAAAACACCGCCACACATGCAGCAAGTGCATGAAAATGCAGCACATTAAATGTGTCTGCCCGCTACATGCATTCGCTTTGATCACATGCCCCACCTGCCCGAAGGTTAACCTGATGGAATGTATGCAATCGCATTCCAACGGAATCGATCCAGTGAGGGGAGGACCAGTTTTGAGCCAGATCGAAACCTTTTACGACGTCATGCGGCGTCAGGGGATCACGCGGCGGAGCTTTATGAAATATTGCTCGCTGACCGCGGCGGCCCTGGGCTTGAGCCCCAGCTTTGTACCGAAAATCGCCCATGCGATGGAAACCAAACCGCGCACACCCGTTATCTGGGTGCATGGTCTGGAATGTACCTGCTGTTCGGAATCCTTTATCCGCGCCGCGCACCCGCTGGCCAAGGATGTGGTCCTGTCGATGATCTCGCTGGACTACGACGACACGCTGATGGCCGCGGCCGGTCACGCAGCTGAGGCCGCACTGGAAGAGACTATCCAGAAGTACAAAGGCAACTACATCCTGGCCGTTGAGGGCAACCCGCCGCTGAACGAGGACGGCATGTTCTGCATCACCGGCGGCAAGCCCTTTGTCGAAAAGCTGCGCCATGCGGCGAAAGACGCCAAGGCGATCATCAGCTGGGGGGCCTGTGCGTCCTACGGCTGTGTGCAGGCAGCAAAGCCGAACCCGACCCAAGCGACGCCCGTCCACAAGGTTATCACCGACAAGCCGATCATCAAGGTTCCGGGCTGCCCGCCCATCGCCGAGGTTATGACCGGTGTGATCACCTACATGCTGACCTTTGACCGTCTGCCCGAGCTGGACCGTCAGGGCCGCCCCGCGATGTTCTACAGCCAGCGGATCCACGACAAATGCTACCGCCGTCCGCACTTTGACGCCGGCCAGTTCGTCGAGGCATGGGACGACGAGCACGCACGCAAGGGCTACTGCCTGTACAAGATGGGCTGCAAAGGCCCGACCACCTACAACGCATGTTCGACCATTCGCTGGAACGAAGGCGTCAGCTTCCCGATCCAGTCGGGCCACGGCTGTATCGGCTGTTCGGAAGACGGCTTCTGGGATCAGGGCAGCTTCTATGACCGCGTGACCGACCTGACCCAATTCGGCGTTGAGGCAAACGCGGACAAGATCGGCCTGACCGCCGCTGGCGTCGTCGGCGCAGGCGTTGCCGCCCACGCCGCTGTCAGTGCCCTGAAAGCCGCCCAACGAAAAACCCAAGACAAGAAAGCGGAGGCATAAGCCATGGTCGCAACTCCGAACGGCTTTGACCTCGACAACACCGGCCGCCGCATCGTCGTGGACCCGGTGACCCGTATCGAAGGTCACATGCGCTGCGAAGTGAACGTGGACGAGAACGGCGTGATCCGCAACGCGGTCAGCACCGGCACCATGTGGCGCGGTCTGGAAGTGATCCTGAAGGGTCGTGACCCCCGTGACGCCTGGGCCTTCACCGAGCGCATCTGCGGCGTTTGCACGGGCACCCACGCGCTGACCTCGGTCCGTGCGGTGGAAGACGCGCTGGGGATCACCATCCCCGACAACGCGAACTCGATCCGGAACATCATGCAGCTGAACCTGGAAATTCACGACCACGTCGTGCACTTCTATCACCTGCACGCGCTGGACTGGGTGAACCCCGTCAACGCCCTGCGCGCGGACCCCAAAGCCACCAGCGAATTGCAGCAGATGGTGTCGCCCTCGCACCCGCTGTCGTCGCCCGGCTATTTCCGCGATGTTCAGAACCGCCTGAAAAAGTTCGTTGAATCGGGCCAGCTGGGTCTGTTCAAGAACGGCTACTGGGACAACCCCGCCTACAAACTGCCCCCCGAGGCAGACCTGATGGCCACCACTCACTATCTCGAAGCGCTGGACCTCCAGAAAGAGATTGTGAAGGTGCATACGATCTTCGGCGGCAAGAACCCGCACCCGAACTGGCTGGTGGGCGGCGTGCCCTGCCCGATCAACGTCCACAGCACCGGTGCTGTTGGCGCGATCAATATGGAACGTCTGAACCTTGTGTCCTCGATCATCGACAAGTGCATCGAGTTCAACAAGAACGTCTACCTGCCCGACGTTGTGGCCATTGGCGGCTTTTACAAGAGCTGGCTCTATGGCGGCGGCCTGTCGTCCAAGGCGTGTCTTGCTTATGGTGACATCCCCGAGAACCCCAACGACTTCAGCCCCGAGCAACTGCATCTGCCCCGTGGTGCGATCATCAACGGCAACCTCAACGAGGTTCATGACGTTGATCCCCGCGACCCCGAGCAGGTTCAGGAATTTGTCGATCACAGCTGGTACGACTACGGCGAGCCCGGCAAGGGCCTGCACCCTTGGGATGGCCGCACCGAGCCCAAGTTCGAACTGGGTCCGAACGCCAAAGGCACCAAGACCAACATTCAGGAACTGGACGAAGCTGGCAAATACAGCTGGATCAAGGCCCCCCGTTGGCGCGGTCACGCGATGGAAGTCGGCCCGCTGGCCCGCTACATCGTCGGCTACGCAAAAGGTCACGAGGACATCAAGGATCAGGTCGACGGTCTGCTGCGGACTATGGATCTGCCCGTCGAAGCTCTGTTCTCGACCCTTGGCCGGACCGCGGCGCGTGCGCTGGAATCCGAATACTGTGGCCGCCTGCAGAAGCACTTCTTCGACAAACTGGTGCAGAACATCAAGAACGGCGATGAAAACACCGCCAACGTCGAAAAGTGGGATCCCAGCACCTGGCCGAAAGAGGCCAAAGGCGTTGGCATGACCGAAGCGCCCCGCGGTGCTCTGGGTCACTGGATCAAGATCAAGGACGGCCGGATCGAGAACTACCAGTGCGTGGTTCCCACCACTTGGAACGGCAGCCCGCGCGACACCGCAGGCAACATCGGCGCGTTCGAAGCGTCGCTGATGAACACCCCGATGGAGCGTCCCGACGAGCCGGTCGAAATCCTGCGCACCCTGCACAGCTTCGATCCGTGTCTGGCTTGCTCGACCCACGTGATGTCGCCCGACGGCGATGAACTGACCACTGTCAAAGTGCGCTAATCAGAGGAACAAACCCATGAAATACACAACTCTTGCTCTTCTGTTCGGCGCGACTGCGGCTCAGGCACACACCGGTCACGATACCGCCCTTTCGGGCGCATCGCACTGGCTGCTGTCGCCGATGCATGGTCTTGGCCTGATTGCTGTGGCGGGTGTCCTGTACACCCTCCGCACCGCACGCCGGAAGGAGTGATCAATGGCCCATGACACCATCCACACTCCGAACGAGGGGGTCCGCCCCCTAGAGGCTTCGCGGTTGACGGGTGACGCCACCGCCGATGACATCGAAAGCATCCGCCGCCGCACATCGGTCTTCGTTTACGAATGGCCTGTGCGTCTGTGGCACTGGGTGAATGCGGCCTGTATTCTGGTGCTGTGCTTCACCGGCTGGTTTATCGCCAGCCCGCTGCCCACCATGACCTTTGCCGAGGCGACCCACCAGTTCGTCATGGGCTATATGCGCTTTGCCCACTTTGCGGCGGCGCAGATCATGACGGTCGGCTTCTTTGGCCGGATCTACTGGGCGATCGTGGGCAACCACCATTCCAAGCAGCTGTTCTACGTGCCTTTCTGGAACGGCCATTGGTGGCGCGAGGTCTTCTTCGAACTGCGCTGGTACATGTTCCTGGAATCCGAGCCCAAGAAATACGTGGGTCACAACCCGCTGGCTCAGATCGCCATGTTCATGTTCATGACCGTGGGCATCACCTTCATGCTGCTGACCGGTTGGGCGCTGTATGCCGAGGGCGCGGGTCAGGGCAGCCTGCCCGATATCGTCATGGGCTGGCTGATCGGTCTGGTGGGCAACACCCAGATCCTGCATGGCATCCACCATCTGGGCATGTGGTTCATCGTGGTCTTCATGATCATCCACATCTATGCGGCCATCCGCGAAGATATCCTCAGCCGCCAGTCTATGGTCTCGACCATGATTTCGGGGCACCGGACCTTCAAGGACGACCGTCCCGAATAACGGAAGGCTGTATATGCCCCTGTCACTTTGGACAGGAATCGGAAAGGCGGATCTTCGGGTCCGCCTTTCTGCTTGATAGCAACATTCCAAGTTGCCACAATTATGGATACTTACTTTCCATCAACGCGCGGTACGATGCGGCCAAAATTCCAACAACCGATTGAAAACCAATAAAAATCAACCTTCTGCGGGAAAAGGTGATTTTCTTCCATCCCTTCGCATCCGCTGCCACACTGCCGATATTGGAAGAAACCGGAAAGCTGGCGACCAGTCGGCGCTGGTCAGGGGGGAGAAGACGATGGCACCGAAAGTGCTGGTACTTGGTATTGGTAATGTCCTTTGGGCCGATGAAGGCTTTGGTGTGCGGTGTGTTGAGCGGCTTGCCCAAACCACAGCTTTCGGCCCGAATGTCACGGTTATGGATGGCGGCACACAGGGCCTTTATCTTCTCCCTTTTCTGGAAGACGCAGACGCGCTGGTCGTCTTTGACGCGGTCGATTACGGGCTGGAACCCGGCACCCTGAAAATCGTCGAGGATGACGAGGTTCCCGCCTTTATGGGCGCCAAAAAAATGAGCCTGCACCAGACCGGCTTTCAGGACGTGATCGCCACCGCGCAGCTGATGGGTTACTGCCCCGAACGTATGGTGCTAATCGGCTGCCAGCCGGTTGAACTGGAAGACTACGGCGGGGGCCTGCGTGACGCAGTTGCGGCGCAGATCGACCCTGCCTTGAAGATCGGCCTCGACAAGCTGGCCGAGATGGGTGTGCTGCCCGTAGACGGCGATGTAGACACCAGCAACCTTGCAGACCCCTCGATCATGCGCGGCGCTTATGAGGGCGGTCGCCCCTCCGAGGCTGAGGCCTGCCGCACGGGTGATGACCGCTTCTTCCCTGAAAGCGTCTGACCCATGTGCCTTGGTGTTCCGATGCAAGTGATCTCGGTTGATGGCATTGCCGCCCGCGCCACGGACGGGCGGGAAGAGGCGCTGATTGACCTTTCCCTGACCGATGAGGCCAAGCCCGGTGACTGGGTGCTGACATTTCTTGGGGCCTCCCGCGAAATCATCACCGCCGATGAGGCGCAAAAGATTACCGCCGCTCTGGACGGACTGCGCAATCTGATGGCCGGCCATGATCTGGGCGATGCCTTTGCCGATATCGAGGAGCGCGGCCCGCAACTGCCGCCCCACCTTCAAGCCGCGCTGGACGCGGGCAAAACCACAGCCTGAGAGGCCTGCTATGACCCATCCGCTGATTGACCGTCTGGTGACTGAATTCAGCTGGCCCAACCTTGCCAGCGCCCATGACGTGACCGAGTTCACCGCCCGCCCCGGCGTGCATGTGCTGTTCGTCCCCGGCGACCCCAAACGCAACCTTGAGACCGCCGATGTGGCCGTCATCCTACCCGAATTGAAGCAAGCCTTTCAGGGCCGTTTCGACTGCGCCGTCGTCGATGACGCGATCGAACAGCAGGTTCGTGAGGACACGCGCGTTCTAAAAACCCCCAGCCTGATCTTTTACCGCGATGGCCAGATGATCGGCGGCATTCCCCGCGTACGGGATTGGGACGAATACATGGCCCGCATCACCCAAATTCTGGCGCAGACCGCCACCTGCGAAATCGCAGACGCCTAAGCCCCACAGGAGAGACGACAGATGGTTAGCAACTTCCACCTGCCCCCCACGGGCTACGGCCCCGGCTCGCAGCAGGACGATAGCGGTGAAGAACTGCAGTACATGCCCATGCCGCAAGACATGCGCACCTATCACACCCATTTCCCCGAGATGGAGATTGATGAGAGCCTGCGCCCCGCGATGGAACTGATGGCTGCGGTAGCTCAGGCCGCCAAGGTCAGCGGTGAAGGTGGTATGAACAGCACCTTTGATCTCAGCAGTCTGGACAAAGCCAACCGCCGCCTTGTGGCCGAGACCATGGGCGAAGGCGAAGTGGCGATGAAGATGCACGGCATCCCCGCCGTTGCCGCGCAGGAATCTGTCTTTGCCGGTATCTGGGTTCTGAAGGCTGCCAATCTGGACATGATCGAGGTCGGACCCTCTCCGCAGATCGCCCGCGACCGCGCCTTTGCAGCGCGCCGCGCGGCCCTTGGTACCAGCGCCCCAAAGGCTGCAGGCGTTTTGAACGCGCCGCCCTTGCTGGTGGAATTGCAGGACAAATCGGCCAGCTACCAGGCGGGCGACGAGGTTCACGTGATCAACCTGACCCTACTGCCCCATACCGAGCAGGATCTGGAGTGGCTGGACAAGGCTCTGGGCCAAGGCAGCACCGACATCCTGTCGCGTGGCTATGGCAACTGCCGCGTCACCGCGACCGCGCTTCAGAATGTCTGGCGGGTGCAGTTCTTCAACTCGATGGACGTGCTGATCCTTGATACGTTCGAGGTCACCGCAATCCCCGAAGTGACCGTCGCCGCCCCGGAAGACCTGACCGACAGCGGTGAACGTCTGGTTGAAGTGCTGGAGGCCATCCGATGAGCGGCTTTGAAGGCAGCTATCTGGGCGCAAACGATAAAATCAGCCCCCGCGCCGTGATGGAGTGCAAGATTTGCTGGACGCCATATGACCCAGAAGAGGGCGACGACACCCGTCAGGTCCTTCCCGGCACCCCCTTTATTCACCTGCCCGATGACTGGTCCTGCCCGAACTGCGATGCGCCCAAGGAACAGTTCCTTGTTAGCCACGATCCCGGCTCGGACGCGATGGCAGAAGCGGCGGTTCTGTCGGCCAAGACCAAGGCGCTGGTGACTGATTTCACCGAAGTCTGGCACGCCAAGATGCGCGACGTGCCGATTGTGAACAAGCTGCTGCATGTGCAGGCCGTGGGCTGGCGCATGTATGAAGGGCGCCCTTTGGGCATCCTGATCTCGCCTTGGTTCATGAACCTGATCCAGCTGCCCGCTGAGGGCGAGGATTGGAATGACCTGATGGCAGGGGCGAAAGAGGTCCACAGCTTCCCCTCGGGGCAGTATGAATTCATCTGCAACACCCGCGAACAGACGGGCGGCTATAAAGCATGCTCGCTGTTCTCGCCGATGAATGACTTCAAATCGCAGGCCGCAGCCGTTGAGGTGGCCGAGGCCGTTATGGTGGCCCTCTTCCAAGAAGAACACCGCGCAGAGACCGACCGCAGCGCCGACATTCGCGCCGCCCGCGAAGAAGAAATCGCTGCCGTGCAGGCTGCCGAAGAGGCCGCCGCAGAAGAAGAAAAGGCCAAAGAACAGCCCGTGCCGATCCTGACCGACGCGCCCACCCGCCGCCAGATCATCTCGGCCGGCATGGCGTCCAGCGAGGCCGAGTAAATGACCACGGCCACCTTGATCACAGCGGCCCGTTGGTCCGCACTGCCCCCCGCCGGTCTTCCGGTGGCGCGGCTGGTGCTTGGCCGACCCGCTCCCGAGGTGGCCGAAACCCTGCCGCGCATTTTCAACCTGTGCCGCGCGGCTCAAAGCACAGCGGTCCGGCTGGCCCTTGGCCTGCCGACACCCTCCGCCAGCGACGATCTGGCGAATGAAATCCGGCGCGAGCATCTGCTGCGTCTGTGCCTGATCTGGCCCCAGCGGTTCGGCCTTGCGCCCGTGCCGATGCAGGCCCCTGATTTGCACTCTCATCTTTTCGGCGCAGGTCTGCCGGACGATGTTCACCAGTTAACCGATTTCGCCGCCAGCGATGCGGGGCTTGCGCCTTTGCTGGCGGCTGTCATGACCCGCTTTGCACCGCAAACTGCGGTGGCGAACGGTTTGCCCGTCCCGACTGACCAAAGCCTTTTCTCCTCCAGTCCGCTGGAAAATTCGACAGCCGCGCGCCAGATGGCCCACCCATTGATGCGCGACATCGAACGCCTTTATGGCAGGGGGCCCCTCTGGCGTGTCGTGGGACGGGCCCTTGACCTCGAGGCGCTATGTGTGAGTGGCTGGCGTCCCGAGGCCCGCGTGCTGCCGGACGGGGGCGTCACTGTTCCGGCAGCACGCGGAACATATGCAGTGCGGGCAACCGTGCGTGACGGGCGGGTGATGGACTTTGCCCGCGTCACGCCCACCGATCATCTGCTGGCAAAGAATGGCGTGATGGATCAAACCCTTTCGAGCCTGCCGCCTTGCGATCAGGATCAGGCGCAAGCGATCATCGACGTGCTGGACCCCTGTGCGCCGCTGACTTTGAAGGAAAGGCCGCTGGATGCATGAGATGTCCCTTTGCGAAGGCATTCGCACCGTGATTGAGGATCAGGCCCGCCAACATGCCTTCAACGGTGTGAAATGCGTTCGGGTCGAAATCGGCCGCTTTTCCGGCGTCGAGAAGGACGCGCTGAGTTTTGCTTTTGATGTGGTGATGCGCGGTTCGGTCGCGGAAGGTGCCACGCTTGAAATGATCGACCTGCCCGGACGGGCCATGTGCTACGACTGCATACATGAGGTCGAGATTGAAAACCGCTTGGACCCCTGCCCCGATTGCGGCGGCGGCAAGCTGATGCCCGTGGGGGGCGATGAAATGCGGATCAAGGATCTGGAGGTACTCTGATGTGTAATGTTTGCGGATGCGGAACCGGCAGCGTCGAAGGACACAGCCATCATCATGATCATGGCGCGGGCCATCATCATCACCATCATGCCCATGATCACAGTCACACCCACGGGGATGCCTGCGGCTGCGGACACGATCATGACCACGCACACGGGCATGACCACAGCCACGATCATGGGCACCACCATCACGATCATGGCGACCATCACCACGGGGATCACGGCGACATCCACTACGGCACCGGCCCCGCAGGCGTCGCCGTTCCGGGCATGAGCCAGGAACGTCTGATCCAGTTGGAAACCGATATTCTGGCGAAAAATGATCGCTATGCCGCTGCAAACCGCGCCATTCTGGCCGACCGCGAAATTCTGACCCTGAACTTTGTCAGCTCGCCCGGTTCGGGGAAAACCACCCTGCTGTGCAAAACCATCGAGGCGCTTGGCGATCAGCCCTTGGCCGTGATCGAGGGCGACCAGCAAACCGCCAATGACGCCGACCGCATCCGCGCCACCGGTGCCAAGGCAGTGCAGGTCAACACCGGCAAGGGCTGCCATCTGGATGGCCACATGGTCGGCCACGCGATGGAGCATCTGCAACTGGCCAACAACTCGATGCTGTTCATCGAAAACGTGGGCAACCTTGTCTGCCCCGCCGGTTTCGATCTGGGCGAGGACGCCAAGGTCGCGATCCTCTCGGTCACCGAGGGCGAAGACAAGCCCCTCAAATACCCTGACATGTTCACCGCATCGCGCATGGCACTGCTGAACAAGGTGGATCTTGCGCCCTACTGCGATGTGGATCTGGACCTCTATGAGGAAAACCTGCGCCGCGTGAACCCGAGCATCGAGATCATCCGCGTCAGCGCCCGCACCGGCGAGGGGATGGATGTGTGGCTGCAATGGCTGCGTGACCGTCTGGCCCAGAAAGCAAAGCCCGAGGCGGCGGAATAATGACTGCGCCCCTGCCCTCTATCCTGCTGGTTGACGACGAAGAGCACAGCCTCTCGGCCATGCGCATGGCGCTTGAGGATGAGTTTGACTGCTATACCGCCACGGGCGCTGAACCCGCGCTGGCGATCATGCAGGAACAGGACATTCAGGTGATCTTCTGCGACCAGCGGATGCCGGGCAAATCGGGGGTCGAGTTTCTGGCCGAAGTGCGCGAGCGCTGGCCCGAAACCGTGCGCATCATCATCACGGGCTACACCGAAACCAACGACATGATCTCCGCGATCAATGACGCGGGGATCTACCAGTTCCTGACCAAGCCTTGGCATCCCGATCAGCTGATCATGGTGGCCAAGAACGCCACGGACCTCTTCCGCCTGAACCGCGATCATGAACGCATGTCGCTAGAGATGCGCTATCTGGCCCGCCGCGTGGAAAGCAGCGTCGAGGATCAGCGCAAGGCTCTGCGCGAAGGCATGGGTTTTGAAAATGTGCTGCGCTCGGCCAACTCGCCCCTGAACGGGGTGATCGAACAGGCCCGCCAGTTTGCCAGTTTTGACGTGCCGGTCCTGTTGCAAGGCGAGGCGGGCACCGGCAAAGGCCAGATCGCGCGGGCAATGCACTATACCTCGTTGCGGTCGGACCGGCCCTATTACGAGATCGACGTCACCGGCGTTGATGACGACATCCTTGAGATCGAGTTGTTCGGCGCCCGCCGTGGCTCGGTCCCCGGATTGGCGTCGAAGAAAACCGGTCTGCTGCAAAAGGCAGATCGCGGCACGCTTTATATCAGCGGCATCCACGATCTAAGCCCGCGTATGCAGCTTGCCCTGCTGCGCGTCGCCACCGAGGGCGCGTTCCGCCCCTTGGGCGGGTATGAGATGATCCGCGTGGATGTGCGCATCCTGTCGGGCAGCGAAAAAGACCTGCGCCAAGAGGTGGCTGACGGCACCTTCCGCGGCGATCTTTATCACGCGCTGGCCCCCACCACCCTGTGCATCCCGCCCCTGCGCAGCCGCCTTGGCGATCTGCCCGTTTTGGCGCAGCGCCTGCTGTTCGATGCGGCCGCCAAGCACGGCAAACCGGTGCATGGCATCTCGGACGATGCGCTGCGGTTTCTGGCGAACTACGACTGGCCCGGCAACCAGCGCGAACTTGAGAACGAGATGATCCGCATGCTGATCTTCTCGCAGGACGCGACGCTTGGGCCCGAATTGATCAGCCGCCACATCCTGCAAGCCGCGCCGCGCGATGCCCACTCGGACATGCATACGGATGCGGTGCTGACCACCGAAGGCACTCTGAAAGACCGGATCGAGGTCATTGAGATGCGCATCCTGCGCGAAACCCTGACCCGCCTGAAATGGAACAAAAGCCGCGCCGCGAACGAGTTGGGCCTGTCCCGCGTCGGACTGCGGGCAAAGATTGAACGTTATGGCATCGACACCCACGCCGATGCCGACGAGAGGGAGGACTAAGCCATGTGTCTGGGTATACCCGGTCAGATCACAGCCATCACCGACCCAACCCGCATGATGGCGATGGCCGAAGTGTCGGGCGTCCGGCGCGAGGTGAACGTCGCGCCCATTGTCACCGGCGCGTTAGAGGACGTGGTGGGCAAATGGGCCCTCATTCACGTGGGCTTTGCCATGGCCGAAATCGATGAGGATGAGGCTGCCAAGACGCTAGAGGCTCTGCGCGGTCTTGGTGAAGCGCAAGAAACCTTGGAGGCGATGGCCGCTGGCGACGCCGCACTGGAGGGACGGGCATGAAATACGCTGAGGAATTCCGCGATCCGAAAGCTGCCCGCGCGGCCTTGGATGCCATTGCCCGCGTGTGCGACCAGATTGGCGCGACCGCCGAAAACCCCGTCCGCATCATGGAGATTTGTGGTGGCCACACCCACGCGATCTTCCGCTACGGTCTTGATAAGCTGACCCATCCGGGGATCGAATTCATCCACGGCCCCGGTTGCCCAGTCTGCGTTCTGCCCATGAGCCGCGTAGACGAATGCGTCCAACTGGCCGAGCAGCCCAACGTGATCTTCACCACCTTTGGCGATGCGATGCGCGTGCCCGGCACCCGCAAATCCTTGCTTCAGGCCAAGGCAGACGGCGCAGATATCCGGATGGTCTATTCGCCCTTGGACGCGCTGGAACTGGCCCGCCGGAACCCCGACAAAGAGGTGATCTTCTTTGGGTTGGGGTTCGAGACCACGACGCCCTCGACCGCGCTGTCGATCCAGCAGGCCTCGCGCGAAGGGCTGACGAATTTCACCGTCTTCTGCAACCATATCACCGTGCCGCCGCCCATCAAGGCACTGCTGGACGATCCGCACATGAAGCTGGACGGCTTTGTCGGCCCCGGCCATGTGAGCATGGTGATCGGCACGCATCCCTATGACTTTATCGCTGACGATTACGGCAAGCCCATCGTTGTGGCGGGGTTCGAACCTTTGGACCTGCTGCAATCGGTCCTGATGGTGCTAGAGCAAATCCGCGACGGCAAAGCGACTGTACAGAACCAATATGCCCGCGTGGTGCCGGAACACGGCAACCCCGTCAGTATCGCCGCGATCAATGACGTCTATGAACAGCGCCCCAGCTTTGAATGGCGCGGCCTTGGGGAAATCGACCACTCGGGCCTGCGCATCCGCGACACCTACAAGGCCTTCGACGCAGAAGAAAAGTTCGGCATTGGCTACGCCACGGGCGCTCGCTCAGTTCAAGAACCCGAAGGCTGCGAATGCGGCGCGGTCATGACTGGCCGGATGAAGCCCACCCAGTGCCCGATGTTCGGCAAAGGCTGCACGCCGGAAATGCCGCTGGGGGCGTTGATGGTCAGCTCGGAAGGGGCCTGCGCGGCCTACTACCAATACGGCGGCGCCCGCGCGGTGGAGGCGGCAGAATGAACATGATGCGCCTGAAACAGGACACCGTCACGCTGGCCCACGGCGGCGGCGGCAAGGCGATGCGCGATCTGATCGAGAGCGTGTTTACCAGCGTGTTCCAGCCCGACGGGATGGAGGATCAGGCCCGCCTGATGGACGCCGCCTTGCAAGAACCCGGTGCGCGACTGGCCTTCACCACCGACAGCTTTGTCGTTGATCCGGTGGAATTTCCGGGCGGTGACATCGGCAAGATCGCCGTTTGCGGCACCGTGAACGATCTGGCCGTTGGCGGCGCAAAGCCCCTGTGGCTGTCGGCGGCCTTCATCATCGAAGAGGGTACCGAGATCGCCCTGCTGCGCCGGATCGTCGAGTCCATGCGGATTGAGGCGGAAAAGGCCGGCGTTCGCATCGTCACCGGCGACACCAAGGTCGTGGGCCGTGGCTGCGCGGATAAGGTCTTTATCACCACCTCTGGCGTGGGCGTCATCCCTGCGGGTCGCACACTGTCCGCCGACCGCATCCAAGAGGGTGACGTTGCCATCGTGAACGGCGTTCTCGGCGATCACGGCGCGGCCATCTTGGCGGCGCGGGGCGATATGATGCTGTCCACCGACATCCAATCCGACTGTCAGGGACTTGGCCATCTGATGCAGGCAGTCTGCGCCGCGGCAGACGTGCGGGCTTGCCGCGATGCCACCCGTGGCGGTGTGGCCAGTGCCTTGAACGAGATGGCAGAAGCCTGCGGTTTGGCGATTGAGATCGAAGAAACCGCCCTGCCCCTGCGCACCGAGGTCAAAGGGGTCTGCGAAATCCTCGGCCTCGACCCGCTGTATCTGGCGAATGAAGGCACGCTGGTGCTGTTCGTTCCCGAAGATCAGGCCGAAGCAGCCCTAGCCGCGATGAAGTCCACCGAAGCCGGCCAAGGGGCCTGCATCATCGGCAAAGCCAAGAAAGGACCGAAAGGTCAGGTCACCATGCGAACGTTGTTCGGCGGCGCGCGCATCGTGGATATGCTGGTGGGCGAACAATTGCCCCGCATCTGCTGAACCCTAGCGGGGACGCACCGCGTTCACCCCGTGTACTAGCGCCGCCCCCACCCTCAGGGCGGCGCTTTTTATATCGCGCATCGGCGCAGGGTGGGCCGTGACCTGCGGCAAGGGGATTTCGTCCAAAGGCAAATTGCCTGCAATGTGATGGGCCAACGCTTTGCCACACACTGTGCCCGGCGCAATGCCCCGCCCATTGTAGCCCGCCACCGCAAAGCCGTTCGGTCCCAGCACATGCAAGCGCGGCAGGTTGTTCGCCGTCATGCCGATCTGGCCGAACCATTCATGTTCAAACGTCACGCCCCTTAGTTGCGGAAAAAGGCGCGCCATATCCCGCAGCGCCCATGCGCGATGCACAGTGGCCTCAACCCCCAAGGCACCGACCGAGCCCCAGATCAGCCGCCCCGCCGCATCCAGCCGGAATGAGGTCAGCACCTCTTGCGTGTCCCACGCCCCCTGCTTTTCGGGCAGGATTTCAGACAGTTGCTGCGATGTCAGCGGCGTGGTTGCCATGTTGAAATAGGGCAGAATGACCTGCTGCGTCGCAAGTTCGGGGAAAACGCGGGCCATATAGGCATCGCCCGCCGCGATCAAAGCACCCGCCCGGACGGTGCCGCCATCAGTGCGCAAATGCCAGCCATCGCCTACATGCTGCACGTCCCGAACCTGCGTTCCGGTGAAAATCTTCGCGCCCTCTGCCAGCGCCGCCCGCGCCAAGCCACGGGCATAGGCAATCGGCTGGATCGTTCCCGCCCGATGATCCCACAAAGCGCCTTCATAGCCGTCCGAGCCGATCTTGCGCGCCGCCTCGGCCTTGCCCAGAACCTCGACCGCTGCGCCACGAGCCTGCCATTGACGGCAACGGTCCTGCACCTCGGCCAAGCCCTTTTGGCCCACGGCACAATGCAGGGTGCCGGTCCGCTGCGCCTCGCACGGGATGGCGTATCGGTCGATCAGATCGAAGACCTCTCGCGGGGCATCACCAAGGAAATCCAGAAGGCGCGACCCCATGTCCGCCCCAAGCGCGGTCAGCAGGTCCTCGGGCATCACCCACATGCCTGCGTTCACCAGCCCCACGTTGCGCCCCGCACCGCCAAAACCGATCTCCCGCGCCTCAAGGACCACCACGCTGCGCCCCAGTTGCGCCAGATGCAGCGCCGCCGACAGACCTGTGTAGCCCGCGCCGATCACCGCAACATCGGCCTGAACATCGCCCTCCAAAGGCGCAGTGCCCGGCGCGGCAGGGGCGCTGCGGCCCCAAAGGCCGTGGGTCAGGGTGCTTGCAGTCATCGGCAATCTCTCTTGCGCAGTCTTTCCCAAAGCATGAGCGCCATCCGCGCCGCAAAGCCATTGCCAAATCATGCCAAGGTCATTCTGTTTTCGCATGACCCCGCCAAAGCGCCACGTCACAACATTGCTCTGACCCTCGCCTTTGGACCTGCTCCGCGCTAGTGTCATGCGACTGACGAATGAGTTTTCCCGATGCGCACACCCCGCCGTTTCCTGCCTTCCTTGTCGCTTTTACAAGCGTTTGAGGCCGCAGCCCGCACCCAAAGCGTCACCGCTGCGGCCCATGAGCTGTCTTTGACCCAATCGGCGGTCTCGCGGCAGATCAAGGCGCTGGAAGAGCAGCTTGGAACGGACCTTTTCCACCGCGAACGCCAGACCATCCGCCTGACCGCAGGGGGCGAGCGCTACGCCCGCGACATCCGCGAGGCGCTGCAAAAAATCTCGGCCGCGTCGATGAATTTACGGGCAAATCCGACGGGCGGCACCCTGTCTTTGGCGATCCTGCCCACCTTTGGCACCCGCTGGCTGGCCCCGCGCTTGCCCGACTTTCTGCAACAGACACCGGGAATCACCATCAATCTGGTCACCAAAATCCAGCGCTTCGACTTCGGGTCCGAGGCCGTGGACGCCGCGATCCATTTCGGCAAACCCGATTGGACCGGCTGCGATTTTCTGTACCTGATGGGGGAAACCGTGGTGCCTGCCTGCTCGCCCGAGTTGCTAGCGCGGCTGAACATCCAAAGCGACGAAGACCTGATGACGGCGCCCCTTCTGCACCTGACCAGCCGTCCCGACGCGTGGGAGCGGTATTTTGATCATGCAGGGATCGCTTGCGGCGCGGTCCACGGGATGTTGTTTGACCAGTTCGCCACCGCCGCCCAAGCCGCGATGGCAGGTATCGGCATCGCCTTGCTGCCAGAGTTCCTGATCAAGAATGAACTGGACGCAGGCACATTGGTCCGCGCCCGCCCCGAAGGGATGCGCAGCGATGCGGCCTATTACCTGTGCTGGCCCTATGCGCGGGACAGCTATCCGCCGCTGGTCGCCTTCCGCGACTGGCTGGCACGGATCACAGCGCCCACGTCGGGGGCCTAGGCGGCCTCGGCCAACAGGTTGCTGACCAGATCGGGCAACCCGTCAAAGGCGCTGAAGGTGGCAGTATGCGGGATCATCGACAGGGACGTCTTGCGATAGCCTTCAGTGAATAGCAGGAAAGGCACCATCGCCCGCTGCGCGGTTTCGGCATCCACTTCGCTGTCGCCCACATATATCTCTGGCCCCTCTCCCAGCTTGCGGAAGGCCGCATCCAGAGGCGAAGGGTCAGGCTTATGCACCGGTAGGCTGTCCCCGCCCCAGACGGTCTCGAAATACGGCGAAAGGCCAAGGTGATCCAACACCGCCTTGGTGGCCCGCAAAGGCTTATTCGTGCAAATCCCCAACCGATGCCCCTGCCCGCGCAGGGTCCGCAGCGCCGCCTCGACCCCTGCATAGGGACGGGTCAAGGTCACGGCGCGATCGTAGTTGGCCACGAAATCCATCAGCATCCGTTCTTGCCGGTTGTCGGGGATGCCACGCGCCGCCCGCATCCGCTGCACAAACACCGCCGCGCCATTGCCGATGAAATCCCGCGCCTGTTCCAGCGTGATCGGGTCATAGCCATCGGCGGTCAGCAGCGCGTTGGCGATCCCGTGAATATCGGGCGCGCTGTCGATCAGCGTCCCATCAAGGTCGAAAACAATCCGCGCCATCAACTCTCCTTCCACTTGATCGAACACCCCATCGAGGGGATCTGGTCCTGCGGGCCTTTCCCCGTCAGAGCCACTTGTTTCATCGCTTCAAACAGATCGCGGCGCAGATCATCCGGCCCTGCCTTCTTGGTCGAGGCATCAAGCCGCCCGCGATATTGCAGCCCGCCCTGCGCATCAAAGCCGAAGAAGTCCGGCGTACAGGCCGCATCATAGGCACGGGCGACCTCTTGGCTCTCATCATAGAGATAAGGGAAAGGAAACTGACGCTCTTCCGCCATTTTCTGCATGTTTTCAAAGCTGTCCGCCGGATAGGCCGTGGCATCATTGGCGCTGATCGCCACCACACCGATCCCCAGTGTTTGCAGCTCTTTCGCGTCGCGAATGATCCGGTCCATCACCGCCAGCACGTAAGGGCAATGGTTGCAGATGAACATGACCAGCGTGCCTTTTTCGCCCTTCACATCGCACAGGCTCACCTTGCGCCCGTCGATCGCAGGCAATGAAAACGCAGGCGCGGGCCAGCCGAAATCGCAGATAGGGGGAGTGACAGGCATCTAAGGTCTCCTTCAGGTACAGGCGTTGCGGATTGCCGCGATATTAGCGCCATAAACCTCTGGGTTGTCCACCGAGCCGCCCCTGAACACCGCACTTCCCGCCACCAGCACATCAGCGCCCGCCGCCGCGACCAAAGGCGCAGTGGTCGGATCAACGCCTCCGTCCACCTGAATATGAATGGGCCGATCACCAATCATCGCCCGCAAGGCGCATATCTTGGCGGTCATATCAATGAACTTTTGCCCGCCGAAACCGGGGTTCACGGTCATCACACAAACCAGATCGGTCAGGTCCAGCAGATGGGCCACGGCCTCGGCAGGGGTTGCGGGGTTCAATGCCACACCAGCCTTCATTCCCGCCCCGCGTATGGCCTGCAAAGTGCGGTGAATATGCGGCCCCGCCTCCAGATGCGCGGTCAACACATCGGCCCCCGCATCCGCATAAGCGTCAATATAAGGGTCCACAGGCGCGATCATCAGATGCACATCCATGACCGTCTTCACATGAGGCCGGAACGCCTTCACCGCAGGCGGGCCAAAGGTCAGGTTGGGCACGAAATGCCCGTCCATCACATCCACATGCACCCAATCGGCCCCTTGCGCCTCAATGGCCCTTATCTCCTGACCGAAATTCGCGAAATCCGCCGATAAAATGGACGGAGCAATCTTCACGCCGCGATCAAAACTCATTCTGCCGCCTCCCGCATCCGGTCCACATCAAGGCCACCTTGGAACACGCGGCTGGCCCGCAAGTCCGCCGCCGTGATGGTGGACAAGGCCGCCGCATCCAGCGGGCCTTTCGCCTCCGAAAACAGCCGGTTCGCCTGCCGCAACCGCGCACGGTCCAATGCATTCCGGATCGACCGCGCATTGGCAAAATGCGGCTGCATCCGGCGCAGCGCGATGTAATCCGCCATCGCCGCCTCGGCCTCGGCGTCAAACACATAGCTCTGGCTTTCCAGCATGGACTGGGAAATCCGCAGCAACTCGTCATCCGAATAATCAGGGAAATCTATGTGATGGGCGATGCGCGACCGAAAGCCCGGATTGGCGCTGAAAAACTTGTCCATCCGGTCCGCATAACCGGCCATGATCACCACCAGATCGTCGCGGTTGTTCTCCATGACCTGCAACAGGATCTCGATGGCTTCCTGACCGTAATCGCGCTCATTGTCGGGCTTATACAGATAATAGGCCTCATCAATAAACAGCACCCCGCCCATGGCCCGCTTCAAGACCTCTTTGGTCTTGGGCGCCGTGTGGCCGATGTACTGCCCCACCAGATCGTCGCGGGTCACCGAGACCAGATGCCCTTTGCGCACATACCCCAGCCGATGCAACAAACCCGCCATCATCCGCGCCACGGTGGTCTTGCCGGTGCCGGGATTGCCGGTAAACGACATATGCAGGGTCGGCGTCTCGATCGACAGCCCCATATCCCGCCGCGCCTTATCCACCAAAAGCAAAGCCGCCGTCTCGCGAATACGCTGCTTGACGGGCGCAAGGCCGATCAACTCGCGGTCCAGCTCCTCCAGAACCTCCCGCACGCCCGAGGCCTCATATTCCGCCGCCAGATCTACGGTCTGCACCACATCGTCGGCCATCTTCCCACTCCCTGCTTTCATCTTGGCAAAAATACCTCGGGGGTCCGGGGGCAGAGCCCCCGGCCTCTCGGACCGGCGCAAACGCCGATCACCTTAGCGCCGCGCGTCCCAGCTATACCGCTGCGAACGGCCATCCACGTCGGTCCGCGTCATGTGGAACGAAGGCTCGTCTGCAGGGCGATTGACGATAAAGCTCATCATCACCGTCTCGAAGCCACGGGTGTTGTCGAAGGCCTGAATGCGGATGTAGGCGTTCTCGTTGGCCTTCCGGCACTCGTCCAACTCCATCATCACGCCTTTAGCGTCGCGCAGGTCGAACATGGGGTGGCCCCACATCTCCCAATAGGTGTTACGGGGGTGCGGATCGTTGGTGTACTCTAGGCTCACCGCCCATTCGCGGCCCAGAATATACTCGACCTGCTTGTTGATCTGCTCGTCAGTCAGATCGGGAAGAAAGCTGAAGCAGCCTTGTGTCATACGCATGATTGTCTCTCCTGAAATCTGGTGATGGCGCCACACGCAAAGCCAATCGCGTGTGGCAAAACCGCTTACATCGCAGGCATCGCCGTCGGTACGAAGTCCGAGGTATCCGTTGAGGTGTAGTTGAAGGTGATGTTCCCCCAAGTATCCAGCGCCGCTTCCAGCGGCTTGCACCACTTGGCCGCTTCACGCAGGATTTCAGGACCTTCGCGGCCGATCTCGCGGCCTTCGTTGCGGGCAAGGATCATCGCTTCCAGCGCCACACGGTTTGCGGTTGCGCCAGCCTGAATGCCCATCGGGTGACCGATGGTGCCGCCGCCGAACTGCAGAACCACATCGTCGCCGAACAGCTCGATCAGCTGGTGCATCTGGCCCGCGTGAATACCGCCCGAGGCCACAGGCATCACTTTCTTGATGTCGCCCCAGTCCTGCTCGAAGAAGATACCGCGCTGCAGGTCCACTTCGTTCCGCGTTTCGCGGCAAACGTTGTAATAGCCCTGAACGGTCATGGGATCGCCTTCCAGCTTGCCCACGGCGGTGCCGCAGTGCAGGTGGTCCACACCGGCCAGACGCAGCCACTTGGCGATCACGCGGAAGCTGATGCCGTGGTTCTTCTGACGGGTATAGGTGCCGTGACCTGCGCGGTGCATGTGCAGGATCATATCGTTGCGGCGGCACCATTCGCTGATCGACTGGATCGCGGTCCAGCCAACGATCAGGTCCACCATCACGATGACCGAGCCGAGCTGCTTGGCGAACTCGGCGCGGGCGTACATCTCTTCCATCGTGCCTGCGGTGATGTTCAGGTAGTGGCCCTTCACTTCGCCGGTTTCGGCAGTCGCTTTGTTCACCGCCTCAATGCAGTAGAGGAAGCGGTCACGCCAGTGCATGAAGGGCTGACTGTTGATGTTCTCGTCGTCCTTCATGAAGTCCAGACCACCCTTCAGGCCCTCATAGACCACGCGGCCATAGTTCTTGCCCGACAGACCCAGCTTGGGCTTGGTGGTTGCGCCCAGAAGGGGCTTGCCGAACTTGTCCAGACGCTCGCGCTCGACCACCAGACCAGTGGGCGGGCCTTTGAAGGTTTTGACGTAGGCCACTGGGAAGCGCATATCTTCCAGACGCGCGGCCATCAGCGGTTTGAAGCTGAACACGTTGCCGATGATCGAGGCCGTCAGGTTCGCGATCGAGCCCTCTTCGAACAGGATCAAGTCATAGGCCACATAGGCAAAGTACTGGCCGGGCTGGCCGGGGACCGGATCAACGCGGTAGGCCTTGGCACGGTACTGGTCGGCAGCGGTCAGACGGTCGGTCCAGACCACAGTCCAAGTGGCGGTCGAAGATTCGCCTGCCACAGCGGCCGCTGCCTCGATAGGGTCCACGCCTTCCTGCGGGGTGATGCGGAACAGGGCAAGGATATCAGTGTCCTTGGGCTGGTAGTCGCCATCCCAGTAGCCCATCTGGGCGTATTTCAGAACACCAGCGGCGTAGCGCTTTTTCTTGTCCTTGATCTCGGTGGGGTTGCTCATGTCGTTCATGGGTCAGGCCTCCTCTGTCTGACTCAAGCTGCGCGGGCGGCAGCGATTTGGGGGTCCAGCGCGCCGCTGGCATAGCAGCGTGCCATTTCATCCATGGAAAGCGGCTTGATCTTCGCAGACTGGCCAGCGGTGCCGAAACGCTCGAAGCGATCGCGGCACAGGTCTTCCAGTTCCTTCATCGCGGGGATCAGGAACTTGCGGGGATCGAATTCGCTGGGCTTTTCGGTGGCGATCTTGCGGAACTGGCCAGTCATGGCCATGCGACAGTCGGTGTCGATGTTGACCTTGCGCACGCCCATCTTGATGCCGCGCTCGATCTCTTCGACCGGAACGCCGTAGGTCTGGGGCATGTCGCCACCGTGGGCATTGATCAGGTCCTGCAATTCCTGAGGAACCGAGGATGAGCCGTGCATCACCAGGTGGGTGTTGGGCAGCTTTTCGTTGATGCGCTTGATGGTCTCCATCGACAGGATATCGCCATCGGGTTTGCGGCTGAATTTATAGGCCCCGTGCGAGGTGCCGCAGGCAATCGCAAGCGCATCGCAACGGGTCGCCATTACGAAGTCCACCGCTTGGTCCGGATCGGTCAGCAGCTGGTCGTGGGACAGTTTACCCACTGCGCCCGAGCCATCTTCCTCACCGGCCTCGCCAGTCTCCAGACTGCCAAGGACGCCCAACTCGCCCTCGACCGAGGCCCCCACCGCATGCGCAGCCTTGGTGACGCGCGCGGTGATCTCGACGTTGTAGTCAAAGTCGGCAGGGGTCTTCATGTCCTCATGAAGCGAGCCGTCCATCATCA
>JAYZYX010000342.1:0-7771 GCA_036139795.1 Pseudomonadota bacterium
GCTACTTCTCGCAGAAGGGCATCAAAACCAACGTGACCCTGTGCTTCAGCGCCAATCAGGCTCTGCTGGCGGCAAAAGCAGGCGCGACCTACATCAGCCCCTTCATCGGTCGTTTGGATGACATCAACATCGACGGCATGGAACTGATCTCGGAAATCCGTGACATCTACGACAACTACGGCTTCGACACCGAGATTCTGGCGGCATCGATCCGTACCGCGAACCACGTGAAAGACGCGGCTCTGGTAGGCGCAGACGTTGCGACCATCCCGCCCGCAGTCATCAAAGGTCTGGCAAAGCACGTTCTGACTGACAAGGGCCTTGAGCAGTTCGCCAAGGATTGGGCCGCAACCGGTCAGTCCGTCCTGTAATCACGGGACGACAATCAAAGAATACAGCAAAGCGGCCCTCTTTGGGGGCCGCTTTTCCTTTTGGTAAGTGCTGATCGCCGCTTATCGCGCCAGCAGGGCCTGCGCGGTCAGCTCGTCGGTGATCAGCCCTGTCAGCTTGCCGCTGGACAGCACCGCGTGGATCGCCTCGACCTTGCCCGGTCCGCCCGCAATCGCCACGATCCGGTCGCCCTCATTCATGCTGGCCCCCAAGGTGCGGGCGGTCAAGGTGGTCTCCATCACGCCGCCACTGGCATCAAAGAAATGTCCCAACATCTCGCCCCGCCCACCTGCGGCGGCGATTTCCTGAATTTCGCTCGGCTCGATCATGCCAGAGCTGACCAGTTGCGCGTCAGGCTCGACCGTGCCGATGCCCACCACCTTCAGATCGGCGCTATTGGCCATCTCGAAGACCGCGCCAACGCCTTTCTGGTGCAGCATCACCTCGCGATCCTCGACCGAGTTCGCAAAGAACGGCACCGGCATCATGAAAGCCTGCGCGCCGGTCTTTTCCGCCAGACGGTGCATCACCTCATGGGGGTTTGCTGAAAAGTTCCGCGCCAGCCCGCCAAGCAAAGAGACAAAGCGCTGTTGCAGCAACTCCATCCGAGGCAAC
This sequence comes from Pseudomonadota bacterium, assembly GCA_036139795.1. Taxonomy (GTDB): domain Bacteria; phylum Pseudomonadota; class Alphaproteobacteria; order Rhodobacterales; family Rhodobacteraceae; genus Donghicola. The sequence continues at coordinate 1,006 of JAYZYX010000342.1, forward strand.
TGCTGGACCATCGCCGCCAGCGTCCGCCCGTGAGCCAGACCGATGACCGCGTAATCACCGTTCTCCAATTCGCGCTTCAGATAGCTGGAACCGGCAAGGCCCAAGGTCCGCAGGGGCAGCCCCTCTTCGCCGATGTCGGGCGCAACCTCGCAAAACTCCAGACCAAAGCGTTCGCACAGCGCCACCTCAAGGCCCACGCATTCTACGATATCGCCTTCAACGGTGATCTTCACAGCGCCCTCGGCCACGGCACGGGCGATCAGGCGATGGGCCTTCACCGAAGGCACCCCCAGCCGCTTGGCCACAGCTGCCTGAGTCAAACCACCCGCGTAATGCAGCCACGCCGCCCGCAGGCACAAAGACATATCCGCATCGATATTTGCGCCGTTTTTGGCCAAACCCTTGATCTCCTGAAAAATCTTACTGATGTTGTAAAGAAATTCCAGAAAGGTAAAGCGCTTTCTAGAAAAAAGGGCGATCCGTTCTGGACCGCCCTTTTCTTATCAGATGTTCTTCGCGTTGCGCTATCAGATGTTGATCGCAGCGACCATACGGACCGCATGCGCAGCCTCTGCGCCTTTTTTCACGAAGTGATCATAGTAAAAGCCGGTATGCTCCTGGCTCGGCTGGAAGTGGTGCGGCGTCAGCGAGACCGAGTAGGTCGGAACGCCGGTCGCCAGCTGCGCATCCATCAGGCCGGTCACAACCGCTTGGGCCACAAAGTCGTGACGGTAGATGCCGCCATCCACCACCAGCGCGGCGCAGACGATAGCGTCGTACTTGCCGGTCTCACCCAACTTTTTCGCCAGCAGGGGCATTTCAAACGCGCCCGGCACGTCGATTGTGGTCAGATCATAAGCCACATCAGAGCCATCCATATCAGCTTTGAACCCGGCCAGCGCCTGATCGACGATGTCCGCGTGCCAACGAGCTTTGATGAAGGCGATATTTAGTTTTTCAGTCATGGAACCATCCTTGGTATTATCAAATGGTCCCAAGGCGATAGAAGCCACTGGCTCCGCACGAAGGCGCTGCCACTGACCATCCTCTTCCATCCGGACTTTAACCGTCGGCCCCGGAATTTCACCGGATCTGCTAGACCCTGCCGCTGTGGCAGGCGCTCGCGGGCTATAACCGCCGGTGGGGAATTTCACCCCGCCCTGAGAACGTCTTAGATGTGCCTGCCCCTGCGCCCAAGTTCAAGCACCACAGGCGACTTTTTCGGGCCAAACGCGCCTTTCGCCCCTACGTCGCCCTAAATATTCAGGTCCTGCACACCGCTATCGATGTGCGGCGCCCAGAAAGCGATGCTTTCAGCGATCTGCGGAATCACTTCGCGGTCATTGGGTTCGCGCTCTTTGAAGGAAAGTTCGAGACAAATTTCATTGTCCTGTGCCCCGCCCTCTTGGAAGGCTGCCAGCAGCGGTTCGGGTTGGATACGACCCTTGGCGTTAAAGGCGGCGGTAAAGGGACGGTGCCCGCCCTTGTCCATCAGCGATTGTTTGATGTGGATGATCGGGCTGACCTGCGGCACCGCCCGCGCCCATGCATAGGGATCAAAGTCATCAGGGTTCGCGCTGGTCACGTCCCCGTGGTCGATATCGGCCATCATCCACATGGGGATCGGCATATCGGCGGCGGTCAGGCGGTCCTGCAACTGCATGCAGGCATCGATGGTTTCACCGAATTCGCGCCCGATGCTCATCGGCTCCCAGAACACATAGTCCAGCCCTGCGCCTTTGGCGTGCTCGGCCACCTCGGCCCAGCAGTCGATGGCGATCTGGATCAGGTCTTCGCGGCGCTGCGCGTCATCATAGTCCTGATAGGTGAAGATCGCGAACTGGGTGCCCACGGACGTGCCGCCAAGGTCCGCGATAATGTCCGAGAACGCCTTGAACCAGTCCACGTAATAGCGCCGCACATCGCGATCCGGATGGCCAAAGTGGTTCAGCCGCCCGTAAGGCCCCGTCATGCCGCTGGTCACGCGCACGCCGGTCCGATCCATCGCCGCCTTCATCTGGCGGGTCATGCGGCGGATGGTACTGGCCTGCCAGCTGGGATTGATAAACTCATGGGTCAGCTGCAAATCGCGGATTTTCAGATCGCGCGCGACGGTGTCGATAAAATCATCAGGGTCAGCGAAACGGTTCACCAACGGATTGGTGTTCAAAGAAAGTGTCAAAGCCATGGGTTACGCCGCTTTCTGGAACTGTGTGTCAAACCACTCGGTAAAGGCGGCCTGTTCGGCCTGCGTCAGATGCAAACGGTGCTTGGTGCGCCGCCAGAGGATATCCTCAGCGGTCTGCGCCCATTCATGTTGGACCAGATAGGTCACTTCGGCCTCATAGAGGTTGCCGCCAAAGTGTCGCCCCAGCCCGTCCAGCGAAGTGGCCCCTGCCGCGATCTGCGCGATGCGGGTGCCGTAAAGCCGCCCGTAGTGCTTGCGCAGGGCGCGGGGCATCCACTGATAGTCGGCCTTCAATTGCTCGCGGAACGCTTCATAGTCGGCGTTCGGCATATCGCCCCCCGGCAGCGGTGCACGTTCGGTCCAATCCCCCGTCATCTGCGGGAAGTAATCGGCGATCTTGTGCAGGCCACGCTCGGCCAACTCGCGGAAGGTGGTGATCTTGCCGCCAAAGATATTCAGCATCACCGCGCCGCCTTGGTCGTCGATGTCAAACACATAGTCCCGCGTCACGGCGCTGGGATTGCCCTGCCCGTCATCGAACAAGGGCCGCACGCCAGAGAAGCTATGCACCACATCTTCGCGCCGCAGCTTTTCCTTGAAATAGCGGTTCACGGCCTTGATCAGATAGTCGATCTCGGCCTCGTCCGCTGTCACCTCTTCGGCGCGGCCTTCATAGCTGATATCGGTGGTGCCGATCAGCGCCTTGTCGCCTTCATAGGGGTTGATGAAGATCACACGCTTGTCGTGGTTCTGCACCAGATAGGCTTGCTGCCCTTCCCAGAATTTCGGCACGATAATGTGGCTGCCTTTGACCAGACGCACGTTGCGGGTCGAGTTTGATCCCGCCACGTTGTTGATTACCTGCGATACCCACGGCCCCGCCGCATTCACGATGCACTTGGCGCGATAGGTGCGCTCTTCGCCGGTTACACTGTTCTTGGTGGTCACGGTCCAAGCGCCATCCTCGCGGCGGGCGCTGGTGCAGGCGGTGCGGGTCAGAACCGTTGCGCCCCGCTCGGCCGCATCCACGGCGTTCAACACCACAAGGCGGGCATCATCGACCCAGCAATCGGAATATTCAAAGCCGCGCGTATACTGATCCATGATCGGCGCCCCTTCAGGATCGCGCCGCAAGTTCAAGGTCCGCGTGCCGGGCAGCTTTTTGCGCCCGCCAAGGTGATCGTACAGAAACAGCCCCAGCCGCACCAACCACGCAGGCCGGTCATTGGGTGAATGGGGCAGCACAAAGCGCATGGGCCAGATGATATGGGGCGCGGCGTTCATCAGCACTTCACGCTCGATCAGGGCTTCGCGCACCAGACGGAATTCGTAGTACTCCAGATACCGCAGCCCCCCGTGAACCAGCTTGCCCGAGCGCGAAGATGTCCCCTGCGCCAAGTCATCCTTTTCGCACAGCACCACCGACAGGCCCCGCCCCGCTGCATCCCGAGCCACGCCAGCGCCGTTGATCCCGCCGCCGATTACAAACAGATCGACCATCGTTTCGGTCATGGCTTAGCTCCTCTGGGACGCGAGGGTTGCGTCCAACGTCATGTCAGTGTGTTCGTCGTGGGGATCGGTCGCCTGCACCCAAGGGGCGCGGGGATCTCCCGCCAAAGTGTCCCAGACAGGCACCATCGCCTGACGGGTGGCCACATAGGCCGGATAGTTCCGGTCATAGATTGCCGAGAGGTCCGCATCGGGGGCCTCGGGTGCGCCCAGCAGCGGCGTCACCCATTCCGCGATGCAGTCATCCATCGTGTCGTAGGCCCCGATCGCGACAGCGGCCATCATAGCGCAGCCCGCCGCGCCAGCCTCATCGCGCTGGGACACCCGCACGGGCGCTTTCACGCTGGCCGCCAGCACGCCCCGCAACGCGGCAGAGCGTGCCGCCCCGCCGGTCAGGCGCAATTCGGTGGGCGCATCACCCATCGCCGCGTAGCAATCGCGCGCCGCCATCCCCAAGCCTTCAACCACACCGCGCAACAGATCAGCAAAGCGATGGTGCGCGGTCAGGCCAACAAAGCCCGCACGGGCATTTGCATTCACGAACGGCCCACGCTCGCCCGCCTCAGAGATGTACGGGTGATATAGAATCTGGCCCGGCTTGCTTTGGGACAACCAGCCTTCGATGTGCTGGACCAGTTCGGAATATTGGACCTCGCGGCCTGTGGCGCTCATTAGATCGGCAGCAAGGCGCAAGGCCCAGTCGATGTTCAACGTCGCCGCCATATTGGTCTGGACCTGAGTCACAATGCCCGGCACAGGCAGCGCGATCACATAGCCGGTGCCTTCCGCGTTCAGGTGCACCTGCTCCGCCGGCTTGGCCAGCATATGCACGCCGGTCGAGCCCACAGTCGAACATGCCGCCCCCGCGTCGCCCGTATGCACACCAGCCCCCAACGCGGTCATCACCATATCCACGTAGCCAAGCGACACGGGCGTTCCGGCCAGCAGGCCCGTCTGCGCCGCTGCCTTAGCCGTCAAGGGATGCGTGACCTGGGATCCATCGACCACAGGGGGCAACAGATGGCGGCGGTGGGTCAGACCCAGTGCCTCGATCACCAGATCATCATAGTCGCGGGTGCGGAAATTGCCGAAGGTAAAGCTGCATTCCGAGGGGTCCGTCACCCGCTCTCCGGTCAGACACAGATAGAGCCAGTCCTTGCAGTGTAGCGCGACCTCGGCGTGATCCAGAAGATGGGGCGCATAACGGTCCATATGGGCCATCTGCGTGCCCTGCTGGCAGGTGTTCAGACCGGTGCCGGTGGCCTCAAACCGCGCACGGTTCAATTCACCCGCTGCCAGATCCTGCACCGTGGGGGCCGCGCGTGCATCCAGCCACAGCCATGCGTTCGAGACCGGCGTGTTGCCCTGACCCACCAGCCATGTGCCATCCCCTTGCGCCGTCACCGCCACAGCTGCCGTGCGCCGCGCCAGACCGTCGACCTTTTCGCCCAAGCCGCGCAGAGCCGCCGCGCAGTCATCCCACGTGCGCTCCAAGGGCTGGCAAGCGGACCCGTCCGCGCCGGTCAAATAATGGTTCAGTACCGACGCGCTTTCCAACTGGCGCCCCGCCAGATCAAAGGCCACCGCCTTGATCACCGACGTGCCCGCATCGATACCGATGATGATGTCCTGTTGCTGTGACATCGCTCCTCCTGCTGCCAGCGGCAGGCGCAACGGCCCTTCCGCAAGCAATCAAATCATTCTCCTCCGGCCCGACACCTGCGCAGCGGACACCCTAGGGCATCCAAAAAACGCAATAAGTGCAAGGCGCAGCACCACAGGGGCGCCGATCTATCACAGACATAACGTAGAAAAATATTTCTGTACATGTAATTTTTTTCTTCCGTCGAAAAATTTTTCAGATAAGGTTCATTCCTATCAGCGGGGCGTTCCCGCCGAATCTGACGAGTTTCAGCGCAGTTTTGACCTTAAATATGGGTCTTTATGGTTTTGCGCCCGGCACTGACGGCCCTTTCTGCCCTTGCAGGCACACGGGCCGCACCCTTGGAACCGGCGGATCAGGCGGGAAAGTCATCGCATTTGACGGGGAAAGCTGGTCGATTTTATCGGCCGGAGCCCCCTCATATAACATAATTATATCACAGCCCAATGGGCTGGCGATCCGGACCAACGCGCAGTGGAGGGCGCGCCGGAGCGCAAACCGGAGGAGATACCATGAGACTGCATCACACGCCTCATCCTGCGCCGCTGCGCGACATCTAACACCTGCCATTGTGCTGAAACTGGGCGGCGCCACCCCAATGGGGGCCGCGTGCCGCTCCGATCTCACCCATGACAAAGGGCCACCGCATGAGTGCCAATCTTTCCCAAACCCGCGCCCCTGCCCGCGCCAGCAAAGGCCGGATGATCGCAGGCGCGTTCGGCATCGCGCTACTGGCAGCGATGGCGCTGGATACAACCGTTGTTCGCATCGGATCAGAACAGGACGCCCGCCAGCAGGGCTTTTCCCCTGACGCGTTCGGCGCCGAGAAATTCCCTGAAATCCGCGAATTCGTGAAGGCCAAGGCGGTGGACGCCAAGACCTTTTACGATGCCGCGATTGCCGACAAGAACGCAGCAGGCACCAAATACGGCACGCCTGCGGGCATCGCCCCTGTGATCCCTGTGACCTTTACCGGCGTTGTCGGTGAAGGCAAATCGGGCACCTTCTACGTGAACATCGACGGGATGCAGGACGCCAAAGTCCGCGTCCAGACCGGCCCCGCCGTGAACGGCACCGATCTGCGCGACGCCACCGGCACCATCGAGTTCGGCGCCTTCACCAACCAGATCGAATACCAGAACGCCGGTGCGGGCATTAACAACGTCATGAAGGCCGAGGTTCTGGAAGGGCTGGACCGTGACACCCTGACCGGCAAAACCGTTGAGGTGACCGGCGTCTTCAAAATGATGAGCCCCAAGATGTGGCTGGTCACGCCCGTGGAGTTCGCAGTCAAATGAACGACACGCCCCAAGCAAATCCGGACCTGAGAGAAGTGGTCATGGCCGCCCGCGATGTGGCCAAGTCCTACGGCAACGTCCATGCCCTGAAGGGCGTGAACTTTGACA
>JAYZYX010000343.1:0-3453 GCA_036139795.1 Pseudomonadota bacterium
TACGGGATTGCCGCCACCCAAGGCACCAAAGTTTCGGCCGATGCCCAGATGCTGGCGGGTGTAGACAGCTATGAAACCAGTTGGGCCGATGTCCAAAAGGTGCCGGCAGGGACAACAACCACAGTAACCGTGGGCTTTCGCAGCACGTCGGACGGGTCGGTTCAGAACTTCAGCCGCTTTGGCGCCCCCCAAAAGGCCGAAGCCCTAAGCCAGCTGAACTTTGTGTCCGAAGTTGCCAACATCGCGTTCAATGTGGTCAACCCCACAGGCTACACCAATGACGCCACGATCCTGATGGCGAACTACTACGTGGCAGGCAACGGCGTGGCCGGATACGGCACCCTGCCGACCCCCTTGGCGGTTGGCGGCGATCTATGGATCAATGACAACACAGGCACCAGCACTGCCGCCATCCAGCACGAGATCGGCCATGCCTTGGGTCTGACCCATCCAGGCAATTACGCCATCACCAGCGGTGTCTTTGGCGACTATCAAAACGGCGCGCAAATCGTTCAGGACACTGAATTATTTTCGATTAGCAGTTATTTTTCTGCGGACGACGCCGGGGTGAACGCACCCACCCCGCAAACCTATATGATCGCCGATATTCTGGCCTTCCAGAATGAATATGGCATTAACACCACCACTCGCACCGGCAACACCACTTACGGCTTTAACAGCAATGCAGGAGACCTCTACAATTTCGCCAAGAACACTGCCCCGTCGTTGACCATCTGGGATGCAGGCGGGACGGATACGCTGGACGCATCCGGCTTTTTCAACGAGCAGGTTCTGAACCTTGGTACCACGGGCACTCTCTCTAGTATCGGGGGATATACGGCCAACGTCGGCATCGCCTATGGCGCACTGATCGAACATGCGAAAGGTGGACTTGGACAGGACATCATCCGCGGCAACTATGCCAACAACCGGCTGATCGGGCTGGACGGAGATGACAAGCTTTACGGCTATGCAGGGCGCGACACGCTTACGGGGGGCGACGGCGCGGACCGACTGTTTGGCGGCAATGGCAATGACCTATTGGTGGCCGGGGGGCAAACCAACGGGCTGAACACTGGGCCGATCGGCATGCTCAGCATGGACCGGACGCAAAACAGCAGCCTCAGTGGTAGCAACCTGACTTTGGCGGGCAGCGACGGCTCGTTCACGCTGGAATACCTGTGGCAGCAAAGCGCCCTGCCCGACAGCGCCTATACGATCAACTTTGGCAACCTTGGTATTTACCGCAATGCGACCGGCTGGATGGGCCTTAGCTTTTCGGGGGCCGATGGCGAGACATGGCAGTTCATCGGCTATGAGCAAACACTGCTGGATGGCGACCTGCACCGCTTTACCATCCGGTACAACGAGGGCAGCGGCCAGCTTAGCCTGTTTCTGGATGGCCGCGTCTATTATGAACAAAGCTATACTGCGGGCAGTCGCAATGTCTCGGCGACCGGAAATCTATGGATGTCGGACAGCGCCACCATTGGCGATATTCGTATCTGGCATGGGGTGCGAAGCGATGCGCAGATATTCGAAACAGCGTTCAATCCGCTGACAACAGCGCAGCAGACCTCGGATCTGGCCCATTACTGGCAGGTCTCTGGCACGAATGGCACGATCCAGACCGTCAAGGGCAGCGCGGCGCTGACCACCTCTGGTCCGACCTCTGGCACCTTTGATTCATTCTGGAGCGACGACAGCCAAGACCGGATGGCGGGCAACGGAGGCAACGACCGATATCGAATCGACAGCAGCAACGATCTGATCTTCGAAAAGGCCAATCAGGGGTTTGATACGCTAGAGGCCGAAGTGGATTATACCTTGCGCCACTATGCTCATGTAGAGCGCCTGATTGCCACTGGTGACGGCATCACACTGAAAGGCAACAACCGCGCCAATACCCTGATCTCTCAGGATGGTGACGATATTCTGGTCGGGCGCGGCGGCAATGACACCTTTATCGTGAACAGCGCCGCCGATCAGGTGCGCGAAGCTGAAAGCGGGGGCTTTGACACCCTGAAGACCTCGGTCGATTACACCCTACGCGGCGGTGTCCATATCGAGCGTCTGGTGATCACTGGTACAAACGGCGTCGCCTTGCGCGACAACAATATGTCCAGCACGCTGATCTCTGGCGCGGGTGATGACCGCATGGCCGGTTTCGGCGGCGATGACCGGCTGGTGGCCGGCGCAGGTCAAGACACGCTTTGGGGCGGGAATGGCGCGGATACATTCGTCTTCAATGTGGCGCCGCTCAGCGACGGGCTGGACCGGATCATGGATTTCTCGGCCGCCCAAGGCGACAAGATCGAGCTGAACGCCAGCGTCATCGGCCTAAGCGTCGCCGCCGGTCAATTGGGGGCCGCCCTATTTGCCGGAGCCGCCTCTGCGGTGACTGCTGCCACACGTATCTACACCGACAGCGGTGTGCTTTACGCTGACGCCGATGGAAACGGCGCGGGCGATGCAACCGCTTTGGTCCAACTTGGAAACACGGCAATTTCGGCTGAAAACATCTGGATTGTTTGACAAAATTTACGCAACCACCACTCACACCACCAAAGGTCCGCACCGCTCACCCGTTCGCGAAAGCGAATCTCTTTTCCGTGATTGCACCAAAACCTGCGGACGATCGGCAGGTTTTGACCAAGCGCCGGCGAAAATCGCACTTACATAATTACAATTTCGCAAGCAGTCCGGATGAAAGAAAACGGCGCGCTCCTGGCAGGGAACGCGCCGTTTCAATCTTTTGCGTCAGCGGACAATTCCCGCCAAGGCCAGCACTCAGGCCGAAAGACGGGCTTTCACTTGCGGACCGGCTGCGCCGAAATCCATCTGGCCTGTGTAGCGCTCTTTCAGGAAGGCCATGACCTTGCCCATGTCACGAATGGACGAGGCTTCGGACTTGGAAATCGCGTCTTCGATCGCGCCAGAAATCTCGTCATCGGACAATTGGCGCGGCAGAAACTCTTCAATGATGACGATTTCGTCCTTTTCAGCCTCTGTCAGATCCAACCGGCCGCCTTCTTCGTAGGTTTTCGCGCTTTCCTGACGCTGCTTAACCATCTTGGCCAGAATCGCCTGGATTTCCGATTCCGCCAGATCGACTTCCTCGCCAGTGCCGCGCATTGCGATCTCGCGATCCTTGATCGCCGCGTTGATCAGACGAAGAGTTGTCAGCCGCTTTTGCGCCTTTTCCTTCATCGCCGTTTTTAGTGCGTCGTTAATACGTTTACGCAGTTCCATCAGATTTTCTTCCCATCCCCTTGGGTCTGCACAAGCCACCGGCTATATTTCAACTAACACCTGCTGTCCATAACTGCCTTGCGGCTTGACCCTGCCGGACAGCGGGCCTATGTCTCGCCCGATTTTGCCCCAAGGAGAGAGCCGATGCCAAGCAGTGTTAACGCCCCTGCCCGCCCGACAGCATGTCTGGCCCTTGCAGAT
>JAYZYX010000344.1:0-16706 GCA_036139795.1 Pseudomonadota bacterium
CAAGTGGCCGGCCACGTAAGCCGCCTGAAAGAAGAACACGGCATCACCCCCGGTCTGGCGGTGGTGCTGGTGGGCGAGGATCCGGCCTCTCAGGTCTATGTGCGCTCGAAGGGCAAGCAGACCGTCGAAGTCGGAATGAACAGCTATGAACACAAGCTGGATGCCGAGACGTCGGAAGCGGACCTGTTGGCGCTGATCGACCAGCTGAACAACGATCCGGCGGTCCACGGTATTCTGGTGCAGTTGCCGCTACCCGCCCATCTGGACAGCGATCTGGTCATCAACGCGATCGATCCGGCGAAGGATGTGGACGGGTTCCATATCTCGAACGTGGGTCTTCTGGGGACGGGGCAGAAGTCCATGGTGCCCTGCACGCCGCTGGGATGTCTGATGATGCTTCGCGACCATCACGGCTCGCTCTCGGGGATGAACGCTGTGGTCGTGGGGCGCAGCAACATCGTGGGCAAGCCGATGGCGCAACTGCTGCTTGGCGATAGCTGCACGGTGACGATTGCCCACAGCCGCACCAAGGATCTGGCCGAGGTTGTCCGCCGCGCCGATATCGTCGTCGCCGCCGTTGGCCGCCCCGAGATGGTCCCTGGCGACTGGATCAAAGAAGGCGCAACCGTCATCGACGTGGGTATCAACCGCATCGACGCCCCCGAGAAGGGTGAAGGCAAGACGCGTCTGGTGGGCGATGTGGCGTTTTCCGACGCATCAAAGGTCGCAGGGGCGATTACACCTGTCCCAGGAGGGGTAGGACCGATGACGATCGCCTGCCTTCTGGCCAACACGGTAACGGCCTGCTGCCGCGCCAATGGCCTGCCCGAACCCACAGGCCTGACCGCCTGACCATCCCGACATCCGGCGTCCCCTTTGGGGTGACGTCCCCGCCCAACATGACTTCGTTCTAAGGATAACGAGAATGACCAAGTACGCCCTGACCGTCACCTGTCCCTCGACCCGCGGGATTGTGGCCGCCATCGCAAATTATCTGGCCGACAAAGGTTGCAACATCACGGACAGTTCGCAGTTCGACGATGCGCAGACCGGCAATTTCTTTATGCGCGTCAGCTTTGAAAGCGAGCAGGGCGCCGATCTGGCGGGTGTCGAAGCCGCATTTGCGCCTGTCGCCGAAGCCTTCCAGATGGACTATAACTTCCACGATGAAGCCCAGAAGATGAAGGTCGTCATCATGGTCAGCCGTTTTGGCCACTGCCTGAACGACCTGCTGTACCGCTGGCGCATTGGCGCGCTGCCGATTGATATCGTGGCGGTGATCTCGAACCACATGGACTACCAAAAGGTGGTCGTGAACCACGACATCCCCTTCCACTGCATTAAAGTGACCAAAGAGAACAAGCCCACCGCCGAGGCGGCGATCATGCAAGTGGTCGAGGACACCGGCGCCGAGCTGATCGTTCTGGCCCGCTACATGCAGATCCTCAGCGACGAGATGTGCCAGAAGATGTCGGGCCGCATTATTAACATCCACCATTCGTTCCTGCCGTCCTTCAAAGGGGCGAACCCCTATAAGCAAGCGTTCGAGCGCGGGGTTAAGCTGATCGGCGCGACCTCTCACTACGTGACTGCTGATCTGGATGAAGGTCCGATCATCGAGCAGGACATCATCCGCGTCACCCACGCGCAGAGCCCTGATGACTATGTCTCCTTGGGTCGTGACGTGGAGGCGCAGGTGCTGGCCCGTGCAATCCACGCCCACATTCATCGCCGCGTCTTCCTGAACGGCAACAAGACCGTTGTCTTCCCCGCATCGCCGGGCAGCTATGCGTCCGAGCGTATGGGCTAAGGCGAAGGCCTGTTGCAGCGAATTGGAAACGGCGGCTCATTGGGCCGCCGTTTTTCGTTTTTGGAGGCGGTGAAGCAAGTCAGTAAAGTGGCCAGAATATTGCAATTGTTATTGTCTGCCCTGTTGTTGGTGTTTGGATTTTCCTGAAAATGGAAAGGCTATGCTTAAGGTAGAGCTTTGCTGGCTGCGTCTGAAGAATGCAAATGGTCTGGTTGTATTCTGGCGCACAGACTACCCCAAAGGATAAGCAGATGATCGGAAATTTGTAATTAATAATTACAGATGTGATTTGACATGATCAGATTCCTCAAACGGGCGGGTTTTGAGGCTCGTGCGGGTATATCGCGTATGGCCTTGCTCTGATCACTTTCACTGTCGCCGCCATTCCCCTGTGAAAACTGCAAAAATCGCCCTTTGGCACGGTTCGGATTCTCTCCGACTCATTTGATTCGCTGCGCACTCTGTTTAAGGCGGTTCTGAAAACCACAAGGGCAAAAGTGGCATGGTTTTGCTGCCAGCTCTGGGGGTGCCCCTCAGATCAATTTCATAAGTATTGGATGCATTGTTGCAAAAATGAATACAACCGTGGGGCGTTTGCATTGAATATCCCACGAAATATTGGGGTCTGCGCCGTGAAGTGGTGGAAAAAGGCCACATCGACCAATGGGATAGCAAAAACTCTAGCGAATGTGGCTGAAAGGAGGTAACTTGAACCCAAAAGGTAGACAGGGCCCTCCAATAAAAACAAATGGGCTCGATTGAGGCGGAGCAGAGATATGCAAGCTATTGACTATGCCGTGAAGAGCGGCGGTGGAGCCGTGTCCCGTGGTGCTATGGCAGCTGAAGAGGGTGCTTCCCTTGTTCAGATGGGCGTCGGCCAAGAGATTTCGCTGAACCTGCGGCGTGAATCTGTAACCAATTTTGTACGTGAAGGTGCAAACCTTCAGATCTATCTGGCCGATGGCCGGACGATCGTACTTCAGGACTTTTTCTCCAGCGATGCAAACAAGCTGTATCTGTCTGCAGATGGCGAGCTTTCCCAGGTCCTGTTTACCGAAGATATGGGAACTGCCACCTTCTCGCATTACGCGGATGCCGGTAACTGGGGCAAATGGAACCCCGCCGACGATCTGATCTTCGTTGATGGGGATGAGGTTCTGGCAGCAGAGACCTATGATGACGACGCGGTGGCCATGCTGGCACCTGCGGCTCTGGTTGGTGCAGGCCCCATTGGCGCACTGATCGGTGCAGGTCTGCTGGGTGCCGCAGCGCTGAGCGGCGGCGATGATAATGGTGGCGGCGGTACCACCGTGACCGACCCGACCGATCCGACGGACCCCACCGATCCGACCGATCCCGGAACCACCACGCCGATCACGGTGAACCCCGGCACGCACATCGTGACCAGCGATACCACGACGCAAACCGTTGCGATCACCGGTACTGCGCCTGCAGGCTCGACTGTTGTCGTGACCGTTGATGATATCACGCTGACCACGACTGCTGACGCCGACGGCAACTGGAGCGTTTCGACCGGCGACGCCGACTGGAACGACGATGGTTCGGAAGACGGCACCTATACTGCGACGGTCGTCGTGACCCCCGTTGGCGAGGATCCGACTACTCTGACCGGTCCGAGCTTCATCGTTGATACGGTGGTTGATGTTGTCGTGACCGATGGCGCGGGCAGCACCAACGACGTCTGGAATGAAACCGAATACGACACCGAAGATGGCGTGCGTATCACTGGTACCAGTGAGCCGGGCGCAACCGTGACTCTGACTGTTGACGTCAACGGCACCGCTGTAACCGGTTCGGCGTTGGTTGATGCAAACGGTGACTGGACCATCGAGTTCACCGAGTCGCAGGTTCCTTCGGGCGAGCACACCTTCGACATGTCGGTGACGGCTGTTGACCAGTACGGCAACACGATCACCAAGGACGACACCGTTGTCATCGACACCGAAGTGGCTGTGACCGTCGATACCGCTAACTTCGAAGGTGACAACACCGCGAACTACGAAGAAGCAATCGGCACAGACGCGCCCGCGACGCTGTATGGTACGACTGACGATCCGTCGAACACCATTGTTCTGACCATCGGTTCGCGCACCTATACCGTTCCGGAGGCTAACATCGACGCGGACGGCAACTGGTTCTTCGATTATCCCAGCAGTGTTCCTGTCGCAGACCGCTACACCGTAACTGTCAGCGCAGTTGCCACCGACGCGGCGGGCAACAGCACCGCAACCGACGGCGTGCAAGCGGCGCAGGGCGAGACTGGCACCATCGACATCGACACCAAAGTCGTGAACATGAGCATCAACGAGCTTGGTGATACCTTCAATGCGGGTACCAACAACGGCGGTGTTGTTCTGACGGGTACCTCCGAGATCGGCTCGACCAATGTCACCGTTCGCATCTACTACCCCGATGACTACTCGGTCGTGTCGCTGCGTGGCACCGTATTCGCTGAAACCACTGCTGTGGTGAACCCGACCACCGGCGCTTGGACCGCAACCTTTACGCCTGCCCAGATCGGCCAGATCGAGCTGGATGACGCAAAGGTCGTGATGTTCGACACCGATGCGGCAGGCAACATCGACGACACTGATGATCAGTACGGCAGCACCGATACGATCGACATCGACACCATCATTCCTGACGCGATGAACGCGGGCGACGTGACTTACAACACGTTGAACGAAACTTCGGGTCTGACCATGGACAACGTTGTTGATAGCGATCACGTACTGTCGGTTGCCTCGGTGGCACAAGATGGCGCCAGCATCGATAACCTGACTGTTGGGGCGAACCTGAACTTCGATGTTTACAGCGATCCTGACCTGATCACCAACTCGACGGACTATACCTTCATCAATCCGCTGGGTGACGGCGAAGATGTTGTTATGTCGATTGCGGATCTGGCCGGTAACTCGAGCGCAACCTACATCGCGCTGGACGATACCTCGACCAGCCAGGTTTCGATTGGCAGCGCCGTGACCGACAACTTCAACATCGACCAGATCGAACTGTCGTTCGCAACTGACGCGGTGCTGAACCTGACCGAAGCCCAAGTGATTGCACTGTCGGAAAACAGCGACAGCGTAACCATCGAAGGTGGCGTAGACGATACGGTCAACCTGACCGGCGTGACCGCACAAACCGTCGAGAATGTCGATGGCACGACCTACGATGTCTACACGCTTGGCGAAGCAACGGTTTATGTTGATCAGGAAATTGACGTAAACGTCGTCTAAGGTTTAAGAAAATGACATCGGGTAGGGCGGTCACGCCCTGCCTGCCGAGGCTGCGCCAACCAAATATAAAAATATAGCAGGCGCTATTGAGCGGAGTTCTTGAATGAGACGGGCAGCATACCTTGCTGCCGGTGTTGCGCTTTTTGCGCTTGCCGGGTGCATGGGATCGAATGACGGACAGTCGGGCGAGGCCTATGAGGCCGCTCCGACGCAAGGATTGAATGCGGCGAATACACAAGGGTCTCCCTTGATCACGAGCCTTCAAGCGCGGCGTAGTGTGCTGCCGGAAGGGTCAAGTTTCGATCAGGTTGCAGACGCGGTGATGGCCGCAAACTCGCGCGCCGCAGAAGCAGAGCTTCGTGCGGCCGTTTTGCGCTCTAGTGCAGCGCAAAAGAACTGGTTGCCCCAGATCGGGCCGGAAATCTCTTTGAACAACATGGGCGACTTTGTGGCGACCTTGCTGGTTGAACAGGTCATCTTTGACAATGGTCGCAAGAAGGCCGAGCGCGCCTACGCCGCCGCTGACGTGGAAGTGGCTGCCGCGAGCCTGAGCGAAAGCTCTAACCAGCGCGTTATGGATGCGCTGAAGCTGTTTATCACTGCCGAGAAAGCCCGCGCCCGCGCCAAGATTTCGGGGCAGGCGGCAGCGGATATGGCCGATTTCATGCGCATCATGGAGGCTCGTGTGGCCGGTGGTGTCTCGGACAGTTCCGATGAGAACGTCCTGCGCCTCAAGCTGAACGAGGCTCGTGAAACTCTGAACGCCGATATGGAGACCGCCGCGACTGCGTTGGCCGAGTTGAACGCAATGGCGGCCTATCCGCTGGACGATCTGCGCGGGATTTCCGACATCGCGCCCGTACCAGAAGGCACCGAACCCCTGAGCGTCATGAGCGCTGAAGGCCAGCGCAGCCGTACGATCGCCGAAGCCAAGATCGAGCGTGCGGGTCTGTTGCCGTCGCTGACGGCAAGCGGCGCGGCCAACAAGGACGACTCCTCCGGCGCGCTTGTGTTCGGGGGCGGGATGCTGGGGCTTGGCACCGCAGACAGCCTTGGCGCGGCAGATGCCAGCCAGCAGGCCGCCGAGGCGCAAATCCAGCAGGCTTATGAAGACACCGCCCGCGTCGTGGCCCGTTTGCAGCAGCAACTGGCCTCGCTGGACCGGCAACAGCAGAACACTGGCACATTGGCCGCGCAAGCCAAGCGCAACTACACGCTGTTCCAAGAACAGTATGAGGCGGGCCAGCGTCAGGTGATGGACGTGGTGAATGTCTATGAGGGTATGGTGGACAGCCAGTTGGAGCATGTGGGTTTGCGCTATGACGCGATCCTGACCCGACTGAGCATCGCCAATGAATACGGACTTCTGGTGAACGGGGATGCAGTATGAGCAACGAGCCTATCTCTCTGACCGTAAAGCCCGGCGGCGCTGAAAACCCGCCGCATCCGGCAGCCAAGTTGAAAAGCGTGGTTCCGCCAGAAGCGCCCAAAGGTGTAAAGACCGGCCCGACAATCAAGGCCGTAAAGCCCGCCGCCATCGGCGTGGCCGAAGTCACCACCAAACTGGCGAAAAAGCCGCAGGCCGATACCGAAGGCCGCGCCCGTGCCCGTGCCGATCTGGCGGCTGTTTATGCCAGCTTCCTTGGCGTGGACGCCTCGGCCAGTGATATTCTTGAGGCGATGGTCCGATCGGGCAAATCCGACGCGACCCAGCCTAAAGCTATGGCCGCAGGCCTGCAATCGGTGGGTCTGAAAACCCGCGTGATGACCGTTGGTCAGCTGACCCCGCATCTTTGGCCTGCCATCGCGCAGATGATCAGCGGCCAGTCCGTGCTGGTTCTGGACCAGATGGGCGACGAGTTGGTGATCTACGACACCAGCTGCACCGACAACCGTGCCTATGTGCCGATGATCGAGTTCGAGCCTTTCTTTGCAGGCGTCATGGTTCGCGCTGAAGTCTCGATCGATCAGGTGCGTGAAGTGCACGCCCCCGTCGAAGAACAGGCCCATTGGTTCTGGGGCGAGTTCCACAAACTGCGCCGCTACTTTGCCGAGATTGCGTTTGGCTCGCTCATTGCCAACATTCTGGCGGTGTCTGTCGCGCTGTTCAGCTTGCAGGTCTATGACCGCGTGATCCCGCACCAGTCCGAAGCGACCCTGTGGGTTCTGGCCATCGGTGCGCTGATTGCTCTGTCGCTTGAGGCGATGATGAAGCTGGCCCGCGCCCGCCTGATGGACAGCGCCGGTCGCAAGATCGAACTGAACATCCAGCGTATGCTGATGGACAAGCTTCTGGGGATGCGCTCGGACTTCCGTGGTGGCTCGCCTTCGCAGCTGTTCGCGGCCATGCGCGAATTCGGCTCGGTCCGCGAATTCTTTACCGCGGCCTCGATCGGCAGCCTTGCGGATTTGCCCTTCATCATCGTGTTCCTTGCGCTGGTGGCTTCTATCGCGGGCAGCGTGGTGTGGGTACTGGTGCTTGGGGGCGTGTTGATGGTTGTTCCCAGCTTCCTGCTGCAAAAGAAGATGATCCGTCTGACCAAAGAAACGCAGGGCGCATCGACCCGCGCCTCGCGTCTGCTGTACGAGACCATCTTTGAACTGGATACCGTGAAGACCCAGCGCGGCGAGGATCGCATTCGCCGTGTGTGGTCGGAACTGACCGGCCTCAGCTCGATCAAGTCGAGCGAGCAGCGCCGTCTGTCCACCGCCATCACCTATTGGAGCCAAGGCATCCAGCAGGCGACTTATATCGCCGCTGTGGTGACCGGCACCTATCTGGTGTTCGTGGGTGAATTCACTGTGGGCTCGATTATCGCGGTCGGTATCCTGACCAGCCGCACGCTGGCGCCGCTGACCCAGTTGGCTGGTACGCTGGCCCGTTGGTCAAACGTTAAGAACGCTTTGGATGGTCTGGATACCATTGCTAAGGCCGAGCAGGATCTGGCCGCTGGCCGTACCTACCTGCGCCGCGACCGTCTGGAAGGCGCGTTTGAATTCCGTCAGGCCCAATTCCAGTACGACAAGGAAAACGGCGCTCCGATCCTTGATATCCCAACCCTGAAAATCCCCGCTGGCGAAGCGGTGGCGGTTCTGGGTGTGAATGGTTCGGGCAAGTCGACCTTCCTCAAGTTGCTGTCGGGCCTTTATGCCCCTTCCAGTGGTCGTCTGCTGATTGACGGGGTGGATATGGGTCAAATTGCGCCCCGCGATCTGCGCCGCAACATTGGCTACCTTGGCCAGGACGTTCGCCTGTTCGCAGGCACCCTGCGCGAGAACCTGAACCTGCACCAGCTAGAGCGCGACGACGACCGTCTTTATGAAGCGCTGGACTTCGCGGGTCTGGGGCCGTTCGTCAAAGCTCACCACAAGGGTCTGGACCTTGAGATCACCGACGGTGGGCAGGGCTTGTCCGTAGGTCAGCGCCAGTCCATTGGTTGGGCGCGCATCTGGCTTCAGAACCCGCCCATCGTTCTGCTGGACGAGCCGACCGCATCGCTGGACCAAACCCTTGAGGCCACTCTGGTCAGCCGTCTGGGGACTTGGCTGAAGGGGCGCACCACCGTTGTCGCCACCCACCGTCTGCCGATCCTGTCGCTGACCAGCCGCACATTGATCTTCCAGAATGGCCGGATGGCTGTGGACGGTCCGCGCGAACAGGTTGTGGCCCATCTGACCCAAAACGCCGCTGGCAAAATCACGAGGTAAGCCATGTCGACCCTCAGCACCGAACTTGATGACGGCATTCAGGGATCGCGGACGATAATCCGCGTTGCCGGTGCAGCGCTGATCATCTTCATTGCATGGGCGGGGTTCGCCTCGCTGGATGAAATCGTGCGCGGTCAGGGCGAGGTGATCTCGTCCTCGCGTCCGCAGATCATCCAGAACCTTGAAGGCGGCATCCTGTCCGAGCTTTTCGTGAAAGAAGGTGACACGGTGGAACGCGGTCAGGAACTGGCCCGCCTGCATAGCACCCGTTTCCGGTCCGAAGTGGACGACATCGGCGCGCAGATTTCGGCGCTGGAAATCCGTCGTATCCGCCTTGAGGCCGAATTGGCCGGTGCATATGATTTCACGCTGCCCCCTGAATTGGCCGAAGCCGCGCCTGATATCGTCGCCTCGGAAAAGGCGCTGATTCAGGCCCGCCAGTCGGACTTTGTCAAAAGCCGTGATGGCGCTCAGGAGGTTCTGGACCAGTCCGCCGAAGAGCGTGATCTGCTGGAAAACCTGCTGGAGCGGAAAATCGTGGCGCTGATCGAAGTGACCCGCGCCCGCAAGGCCCACGCCGACGCCCAGAAGCGGTTCGACGAGATCGTCACCCAAACCGAGTTGGAACGGGCCGAGCAATACTCGGAAACCCTGAAAGAGCTGGCGACACTGAAGCAGAACATGAAGGCCAGCCGCGACCAGTTGGACCGGACCGTTCTGGTCAGCCCAATGCGTGGTGTAGTCAACAACCTGTCGGTCACCACCATCGGCGGCGTTGTCCGCCCCGGTGAAGAGATCATGCAGATCATCCCTATGGATGACGAGCTGTTCGTCGAGGCCAAGGTCAAGCCCGAGGACATCGCAAACGTCCTGCATGGTCAGGACGCCACCGTAAAGCTCAGTGCCTATGACTATACGATCTATGGCAGCCTTGAGGGCAAAGTGGACTTTATCTCGGCGGACACCTTCAAGGATGAACGCAGCCAGCAGCCCGACGGCAATCCCCATTATAAGGTGACCGTGCGGGTCGATACCTCGGACCTGTCGGCGCGTCAGAAAACTGTTGAGATCCGCCCCGGCATGCAAGCCGTGGTCGAGCTGCACACCGGTGAAAAGACCGTCCTGCAGTACCTCTTGAAGCCGCTTTACAAATCCCGTGAGGCGCTGCGCGAGCCCTGATCGCAGAAATTACCCAAGACTGACCCAAGACTGAAAGGGCTGCTCTTCTTCCGAAGGCAGCCCTCTTTTCTTGTCCATGTGACGGGGCCTTAGGCCTCGGTATCAACCCAGATGGTGACGGGGCCGTCGTTGCATAGATGGACCTGCATATCGGCACCAAAGCGGCCATTCTCAACCTGAACGCCAAGACCGCGTAGCGCTTGAGAGAAATGCTGATACAGCGCATCGCCATCCGCTGGGGCGGCAGCGGTGGAAAAACCGGGCCGGTTGCCGCGTCGGGTATCCGCCGACAGGGTGAACTGGCTAACCACCAGCGCAGCCTTGTGGGTGTCCATCAGCGACAGGTTCATCTTGCCCTCGGCATCCGGAAAGATGCGCATCTTGCTGATCTTGGCGGCCAGCTTATCGGCCATTTCGGGCGAGTCCCCCTGCATGGCGCAGATCAGGATCATCACGCCCGCGCCGATCTGGCCGACGGTTTCGCCCGCGATATCCACGCGGGCTTCGGAGACACGCTGGATCAGCGCTCTCATAGTTCGTGGGTCCAGGGCGGGTTGGCACCGGCGCGGCTGACGGTGATTGCTGCCGCTTTGGCCCCAAGACGTAGGGCGTCCGCGATCACATCGTCATGCAGGTTGGCCAGCGCGTCCTTGTCCAAAACGCCCGCCTGATCCAGCGAGGCCAGAACGCCCGCGTTGAAGGTATCGCCAGCGCCGACCGTATCCACAACCGTCACCCGCTCAGAGCCTACATCCACGCGGCCACGATTGGTATAGCCGGTGGCCCCGTCCTTGCCGCGGGTGATGCAAAGCAGCTTCGGACCCATGGCCAGAACCTGCGCGGCGCGGCTGTCGATATCGCCTTCGGGGATCAGCCATTCCAGATCTTCATCGGACAGCTTCACGATATCGGCCAGCGACATCATACGATCGACGCGGGTGCGATAGGCGGCCTCGTCCTTGATGAAACCGGGGCGGATGTTGGGATCGACCATCGTGACACGGTTCGGCGCCTCACGGGTCATCAGGGCCTCATAGGTGGCGCCGCAAGGCTCGACCACCAGAGAGATACCGCCAAAGAACAGGGCTCGCACATTGTCGCCAACATCGGGCAGAGCGTCCGTGGACAGCATCCGGCCTGCGGTGTTCTCATCGTAGAAGGCATAGGTCGCGTGACCGTCTACCAGTTTGACAAAGGCCACGGTGCAGGGTGCATCCGCGCGATGCACGGTGCTGGTATCGACCTTTGAGTCCTCAAGCGTCTCGATCAACTGGTCGCCGAAGAAATCCGCGCTGATGCCGGTGAACATTCCTGTGGGCGCCCCAAGACGGCCCAAAGCAATCGCCGTGTTGAACACCGCGCCGCCTGCGTGGGGGGCAAAGGCATTCTCGCCCGTGGTGGCCTGACGGGGCAGCATATCAATCAGGGCTTCGCCGCAGCAAAGGATCATGGGAACCTCCGGATACTGATGTTTGCGCTACCAATACCCAAGAACGGCAGGTTCGCAACCCTATTGATTGGTTGCTACCAGATAACCGATGCCCGCCGCAACGATCAGACCCAGCACCACAGCGATGGCGATTTTCCATGCGGAGTAGGGGCGTTCCCCCTGCACACGGCCCGTGCGGCCATTGACCACAAAGCGGTAGGTTTTGCCCTGGTACTTATAGGCAGCGACCCAAACCGGCAGCAGAACATGCTTGAAGGTGGTGTCCCAGACCTTGGTGTCCATCTTGGCGATGCGCTGGCGGTCGCCGCCGATATCGGCTTTCACGTCCCGCTCGATCACGCGGGACATCTTGACCCGCGCATCTTCAAACGCCTCTTCCAGCGGTACCGTGTAGCCCTCGGCGCGGAAGCCGGCCAGATATTCGGGGGTGTAGGGTTCAAGCCCCGACAAGTCCCACGGCTCAAGCGCTTCGGTGAAGTTGCGGGGCAGGGATTGTGATCCCAGCACCAGCACATCGTCAAAGAACCGCGCCACGCGCCCCGAGGCAGGGGTCCAACGGACCTTTTGCACCTGCCGCGTCTTACGCTCGCCATTCGACATGTAGCTTTGGGTCTCATAGTAGACCGTGCCGCGCATCCCCGAATAAGCGGTTTGGGTTTGGGAATCGAAGGTCCAGTAGGGGACATAGATGCCCTGCATCTTGCGGCCCTTACGGGCGTATTGCTGTAGCTTGTTCGGCGCGAACCACAGTTTGCCAAGCCAGCGGTTCATGGCGTCCCGCGCGGCGTCCTCATTCAGGGCAAAGGGCAGCAGGGCCTTGGGTTTGATATGCCGGTGAGTGCCTGTGTCGATGACCACAGGCGTCGCACAGAAGGGGCATTCCTTGGAATGCACATCCGCATCGAATTCCACCTGCGCCCCGCAATTGGGGCAGCCGACAACGCGGGTGTCTTCAAGCTCGGCTTGGGGCAGTTCGCGGGCCAGCGCCTCTTCAAAGTTCAACTCGCGCAGGGCAGGGGCGTGGGCATCGTCCACCATAGGGCGCGAATGGCCGCAGTGGTCACACAAGAGCTGCCCTGATGAGGGCGAGAACCGCATGTCCGAGCCGCATTGTTCACAGGGAAAACGATGTTCTTCGATACTCATTCAGGTCTCCGGCCGTGCGGATAACCTGTGGCGGTGTTTCGGGTCGAGATCGTCAGAGGGCCGCAACAGGTCATAGTCAAAAACTTGGGTCTTAAATTGGTTTGCAAGAAAGTCGGTTTGCTTCGCCAGCCTACTGCACGATTTTATCCACAAGCAATGCCCAGTTGCACCAGATATGTGTAAGGGCGCGACATTCAGCGCGCCCTTGTCGGAAATTCACAGCATATGGGATCAGGCACCCGGCGGCGGGGGCGGCGGAGGCGGGGGCATGACGGTGAACAGTTGTGCCAGCTCCATCACGTCCTCGGCCCGTTTCCAGCCGTCCTGACCGGCGGTCCAGACCAGCGTGTCGCGGGTCAGGCCGCCCTCTTGGGCCATACGTCCCAGCCGCGCCTTTGAGAACGGTCCCTGTGTCGCGCCGTTTTCAGCGATGTGCCAGACGTGTTCGGCGGGCGGTGGAGGCGGTGCAACAGGGGCTGCCTGCGGGGCAGGGGCGGCGCCCCAAGGACCGGGGCGGGGCTGCATGGTCATGCCGCCCATTGCCATTCCCATGCCCGCGCCCATACCTGCCCCCATTGAGGCAGCAAAAGCGCTGTCGCCTGCCGACATGCTCTCGGCGGCATTGAACTTCACATAGTCATCCAGATTGCCGACGATCCCCATCGAAGACCGTTTGTCCAGCGCCTTCTCGACCGCTTCGGGCAGCGAGATATTTTCGACGTAGAACTCGGGCATCTCAATGCCGTATTCCGCCAGTGTGGGCGAGACCTGCGCCACGATCACTTTGCCCAGATCACCGGTATTGGCCGCCATATCCAGCACGGGAATATTGCTGGCCGCCAGCGCCTGCGAGGCGCGGCTGACGATGATGTTGCGGATCTGGTAGCTGATCTCGTCGCTGGTGAATTCGCCATCGGTGCCGACGATCTCGGACATGAAACGGGCCGGATCGGTGACGCGGATCGCATAGGTGCCAAAGGCCCGCAGACGCACGGGTCCGAATTCGGGGTCGCGCACCATGATCGGGTTCTTGGTCCCCCACTTCAGATCGGTAAAGCGGGTGGTGTTGACGTAGTAGATCTCTGACTTGAAGGGGGACTGGAAGCCGTGATCCCAATGCTGAAGCGTGGTCAGGATCGGCATGTTGTTCGTTTCCAGCATGTAAAGGCCGGGGGTGAACACATCGGCCAGTTGGCCCTCATGGACGAAGACGGCGGATTGCCCTTCGCGTACGGTCAGCTTGGCGCCGTATTTGATCGCATGGCCCTCACGCTCGAAGCGCCAGACCATCGTGTCGCGGGTGTCATCAACCCAGTGGATGACGTCGATGAACTCGCCTTTGAGGAAATCGAAGATACCCATAAAATCCTTCCTGAAATTATCGTCCGTTAAGATCGGACACGATCTGGTTTACGATTGGCAATGCCTCTTGTCGGGTCATCCCCGGCTTCAGGCGCCGATCGTATAGAATTTGCAGCAATTGTTCATCATGTTTGGTCAGCAAGGCGAATTCCTCGTCGTCGTTGAAGATCGACGGGCGCGCCGTAAAGCTGTCATTGGGCAAGCCCATGGCCTGCGCCATTTCCTCATGGATGCAGGACTGGCGTAGCAGGCCTGGGTTCTCGGCCCGGATTACCACCAGTGTTTTGCCGATGTAGGGCGAGCCCTTGGATTTTGGGAACGTGATCGCCAGACACAACTGGTTGCGTGGCATCGACTGCACGGTGGACAGTGTGAAAGGGTCAATTTCGGGGATTGCGGCTTGCATGGCCTGAGCGTAGGCGGCGCGATCTTCCTCTGCGATGAACAGCAAGAATAAATTCGCATTATCGCGCGTGCCCATGCGGACCGGATGCCCGCTGGCACGGCTAAGCTTCTGGGTCATGGCCTGCACGTTGCGGCGGGCCGCGTCCCTTTGACTTGGCGGGACCGAGGCACTGAAGACCGTGAAGGCGTTGATCGGATCGCTCCAGCGTTTCAGCACGGTCGGGGCGTTGACCGAGACCAGCTGCCGACCGGACGAGATATATTCGCTGTGCAAAGCGATCCGGTCGAAATCCCGCACCAGATCGCCGCTGCTATAGGTCATGTCGGGGCCAGAGGCAGATGTGCGCAACTTGCCTTGCTTTAACAGACGCTGTTGCAGCATCGCGTAGTAGCGGCGCAGGCCATTCCCTTTATGTGTTGCCGCTATGTAAGGCGGGTTCGGATCGGGAAGGCTGGCCTTTTGCTGTTCGGTAATGTTGCGGGCGGGCTGGCTGACCTGCACGGTCGGGAATGTCACCGGTGCGCTACACCCCCCGATGACTGCAAGCAGTCCCAGCACGAGGGGCAATTTGAACGGGGTAAAAGTGATCAGTCGTCGTGTGCAGGTCAGAGCTGTTCTCCCAAAGGTTACTGCGGCGGAACGGCGGTTGCTGCCGTGTCACCCAGTCCGGTCTTGCGCGCTTTGGCGGATGCCAGCGTGTCGCGTAGTTCGGCTTCCATCTTTTTCAGATCGCTCTCGGCAGCGGCGCGCTTGGCCTTGCCTTCGTCGGCGATTTGCAGGCTTTCCTGAATGGTCGCGATAAGGTCCGCGTTGGCGGTCTTGATCGCTTCGATGTCGAAGACACCACGTTCCATCTCTTCGCGGACCTTGCGGTTGGTCTCACGCAAGTTGGCCGCGTTTGCGGTCAGCAGTTCGTTGGTCAGATCATTCGCGCCACGGATCGCGGCGGCAGCTTCGGCGCTGCGCTGTATGGTGACGGCCTGCGCCAGCTGGGTTTCCCACAGAGGGACGGTGTTCACGAGGGTCGAGTTGATCTTGGTGACCAGCGATTTGTCGTTTTCTTGGACAAGACGGATCGAGGGCAGCGACTGCATCGTCACCTGACGGGTCAGCTTCAGATCGTGGACGCGGCGTTCCAGATCGTCACGCGCTGCGCGCAGGTCACGCAGTTCCTGGGCACGCAGGATCTGGTCATTCTCGGCTGCGGCCTGAACCTCGGCCTCTTTGGCAGGGATAGTTTCGGTGTCCAGCTCAGCCAGCTTGGCCTCACCCGCCGCGATGTAGAGCGCCAGCTCGTCGTAGAATTCCAGCGTCTTGGTATACAGCAGATCCAGCGCCTTGATGTCTTTCAGCAGCTTGTGCTCATGACCAAGGAGGTTCTCGGTAATGTTGTCGATCTGGTCCTGCACGGTTTCATAGCGCGCGGCGAATTTCGCTGCGGGCGCGGCGCGACCGATCAGTTTTTCCCACCAGCTGCGGTCGCGGCGCAGGTCTAGCTCGCTGATCGAGAAGCCGCGGATCGTGGTGACGATATCGCGCAGGCTGTCACCCGCGGGGCCAACGTCCTTGTTACGGACGCCTTCCAGCATCGATTGGGAAATCGTCTGCAATTCCGCCTGCGCGGCAGAGCCGAACGAGACGATAGAGTTGGTGTCGCTCATGTCCAGCTCGGCCATGCGCTTGGTGATGTCTTCTTTCGAGACGCCTACGGCGTTGTCCAAAATGACCATTTCCTTTTTAGGCTCTGGCAGGTGGGTCTGTGCGACCGCAATCACTTCCTGCGTTTGCTGAGCGGCTTGTTCTGCGGCCTTGGGGCCTGTCATAGCAGACATGAATCACTTCCCTCTTAAAAATTATAGTACTTTTGAACCGTTACTCGATATCCCTGACCCCTTCGCGGGCCAGACGATCACGCAACACGCCGATTTCAATATCGAGGTCTTCTTTGTCATTCGTCAGAAGCTTTTGCGTCCTTGACGCAAAGTTACGCTCCAGATCATCCAGCAGGGTCATGAAATCATGCCGTGCGGCATCCGTCGGCGCACGGTCGTGCAACTCGGCGTATTTGATGGTCGCGTCACGGGCCCCCAGCAGATAGACGCCCAGATATTTGCGCACCGAGGTCAGATCGCGCGGGTCGTTCTCAACCGTGCGGAACAGATCGCGGGCGGTGCCTGCGAAACCGGCCACGCGGGCCTCAAGCTGGCGGTCGCGGGTCATCGCGGCAGCTTCCGCCATCGAGGCCAGATGCTTTTCCGCCTCTTCCACAGCGCGGGCCACACGGTCAGTCTGGTAGGTGTCTACACCCTCGGCGCGTTTGTTGGTGAGGGGGGCAAAGCCGCAGGCCAGACTGTGCCGCACCGGGCCTGCCACCAAGAAGATAGC
>JAYZYX010000345.1:0-8874 GCA_036139795.1 Pseudomonadota bacterium
CGGCCTGCTGCAAGCGGGTGACGATGTGATCGCCTTCATCTCTGGCCCGATTACCCTGCTGTTCCTTGGCCTGACCGTGCTGAGCCTGTGCTGGCCCGCGATTGCCCGCCGCCTTGCGGCCAAGGCCCCCTCTCAAAACGAAGTGACGGAGTAACCCATGACCCGTAATGCCCACGTGGCCCTCGTAACCTGTTTCAACGAGGATGAGACCATCAACTATGCCGCCACCCGCGCGCAGGTGCGCCGTCAGGTGGCCGCCGGAAACGATCTGATGGTCTGCGGCACCAACGGGGATTTCTCTGCCCTGACCCATGACGAAAAGATCCAGTTGATCAAAGAGGTCAACGAAGAGGTTGCAGGCCGCGTCAAGATCATCGCGAATGTCGGCTGCCCTTCGACCTTTGAGACGCTGCAACTGGCGCGCGCGGTGGATGATCTGGGGCTGCACGGTATCGCCGTGATCACCCCATATTTTATCGCCTGCACGCAGGACGGTTTGATCCGCCACTTCACCACCATTGCCGACGCGGTGAAAACGCCGGTCTACCTCTACGACATCCCCGCCCGCACCCAGAACCATATCGAGCCAGACACCTGCCGCGTGCTGGCCAAGCACCCGAACATCGTCGGCATCAAGGACTCGGGCGGCTCGACCGAGACCGTTCTCGAATATCTGGCCGTTGCCCAAGAGGTCGGTGGGTTTGAGGTCTACTGCGCCCCTGATCATCTGGTCCTTTGGGGTCTGGAAGCTGGCTGCGCCGGTGTGGTTTCGGGCCTTGGCAATGTGGCCCCCGATACGCTGGCGGCTATCATCAATGGCTTTAACGCCGGTGATCTGGACGCCGCAAAAAGCGCGCAGGAAAACTTTGCCGGTCTGCGCAAAGACCTTTACGCATTGGGCTTTCCGCCTGCACTGGTCAAGCGCGCGCTTTATATGAACGACAATTCGGTCGGCCTGTCGCGCCAGCCCGCGCTGCTACCCGATGACGCCCAAGACGCCGCCGTGGTCGAGATCCTCAAGGCGCGGGGCCTTTATCAATGACCGTTGTCCTGACCACCTCGCCGGGGTTTGGCAAACATGGCCGCGTGCCAGATCTGATCCGCGAAAAAGGGTGGGAGTTGATCCGCTGCAATGACACCAGCCTGCCCGATGGCGGCGTGTCGCAGCACATCGACCGCGCCGATTTTCTGGTGGTGGGTCTGGTGCCCGTGACGGCGGAAACCCTACCCGACGGGAAAAACCTGAAGGCGGTGATCAAGCATGGTGTGGGCGTTGACAACATCGACATTCCCTCCTGCACCGCGGCTGGCCTGCCCGTTTGCAACACCCCTGCGGCCAATGCCGATGCGGTGGCTGAACTGGCTGTTGGCCTGATGTTCGGCATGGCGCGTTTCATCCCCCAAGGCCACGGCAGCGTCACCTCTGGCGGCTGGGAGCGTCGCATCGGATCGCAGCTGGGGGGCAAGACCCTTGGCATCGTCGGGCTTGGTAATATCGGCAAGCGTCTGGCGAAACTGGCGCTGGGTTTGGGCATGCAGGTGGTCGCGACCGACATGTACCCCGACACCGCCTTTGCAGACGCCCACGGCATCCGCTTTCTGCCGCTGGAACAGTTGCTGGCCTGTTCCGACTATGTCTCGCTGCACATCTTTGGTGGCGAGGGCAATGCGGCGCTGATCAACGCGGATACTCTGGCACAGATGAAACCGGGTGCCCGTCTGATCAACCTTGCCCGCGGCGAAGTCGTTGATCTGGATGCTGTCGCGGCGGCTTTGGAATCCGGCCAACTTGGTGGAGTTGCGATTGATGCCTACGTGCAGGAACCCCCTGCGATCGACCATCCGGTCTTCAGCCACCCCAACGCGATCTTCACCCCTCATTCCGGTGCGGATACGTTGGAAGCATTGGAAAATGTCGGCCTTATGGTGATCGAGGATATCCAGACCCTGCTGGACGGCCAAATGCCTGCCCGCTGCCTGAACGCAAAAGACCTGTAACGCGCCCCTTCGCGTAGGAGCTTAATTCATGACCCAGAAACCTATTGTCATCACTATGGGCGACCCGTCCGGCGTTGGCGCGGAAGTCACTGTCAAAGCCATGGCGGCCCTGCCCGCCGCCGACCGCGCCCGCTATGCCGTGATCGGGGATCGCCCCACGCTGGAACGGGCTGTCATCTCGGCCGGTGTCGATCTGGCGCTTGCCGACTTTGACGGCGACGTGCCCGCTGGCGCTTTGGCTGTGGTCCACATCCCCGTCGAAGGTCTGCCCGGCAAGTTCGGCGTGCTGTCGCCCGCTTGCGGCGAAGCCTGCTTTCAATACATCAAACGCGCGGTCGAGATGACCACCGCCAACGAGGCCGTCGGCATCGTCACCGCCCCCATCAACAAAGAGGCGCTGAACGCCGCCGGTCACCATTATGACGGCCATACCGGCATGCTGGCCCATCTGACGGGTTCAAAATCCAGCTGGATGTTGCTGGCCTCGCCGACCTTGAACGTGCTGCACGTATCGACCCATGTCTCGCTGAAAGACGCCATTGGCCGCGCCACGCCCGAGCGGGTTCTGGCCACCATCCAGATGGGCCACAAGCACCTGCAACGCATGGGAATCGCGAACCCGCGGATCGCGGTTGCGGGCATCAACCCCCACTGCGGCGAGAATGGCCTGTTTGGCCGCGAGGATGACGAACAGATCGCCCCCGGCGTGAAACTGGCACAAGAGCAAGGGATTGACGTGCAGGGGCCGATCTCGGCCGATACGGTCTATCACCGTGCCAACACTGGCGCCTTTGATCTGGTGATCGCCCAGTACCACGATCAGGGCCATATTCCGATCAAGCTGATCGCCTTTGACACCGCTGTAAACGTCTCGCTCGGGCTGCCGATTGATCGCTGCTCGGTCGATCACGGAACGGCGTTTGATATCGCAGGCACCGGCAAGGCAAACCACGTCAACATGCTGGCCGCACTAGATTATGCGGGCAAGCTGGCCGCTGGCCGTAGCTAACAACACCACTCACGGTGCAAGAAAAAGCCCCCGCGAGCGACGCTTGCGGGGGCTTTTTCATAGGAAATCAAAGGCGTTAGTCCTGCATCGTCAGGTTAAGCAGACCGCCCCCGAACAGACGCGCCCGCGAATGTTCCAGATGGCCGCGCATCAAACCCTCGGCGGTATCGCAGGCCCCATCGCGGATTGCATGAAAGATCGCTGTGTGTTCATCCAGAACCGCCTCCAGCGCTTTGGACCCGTCGGTCATCAGTGACTGGCCATGCAGCTTCATCCCCACATAGATGTGGTCGCGCAGGGCCCGCATGGAGGCCTCAAAATAGTGGTTATTCGCGGCCCGCGTAATCGCAAGGTGAAACGCGAAATCTGCATCTTCACGGTGCTGGTGGCTGCCGGTCGCATCGCGCATCATGTCCAGCGCCTCTTCAATCGCTGCCAGAGCGGATTTATTCCGACGTTCCGCCGCCAGACGCGCGGCCTGCGTTTCGATGGTAATCCGGAATTCATAGCATCGCTGCACATCGGCCAGCGTTTCCACCCGCGCAAACCCCACAGGGTTCGAGGTCGAGGCCCGCACAAAATTCCCAGCCCCTTGCCGCGAATAGATCACCCCTTCGGCCCGCAGCTTTTCCAGCGCTGTCCGCAGAACGGGGCGTGAGACGCCAAATTCTTCGGACAGCTGGTGTTCCGAGGGCAGTTTCTGGTTCACAGGATAATCGCCGTTGGAAATCCGGCTATAGAGCGAATGATACACGCGGTCCGCCAAAGTGCGTTTGGGTTTGCTCTGGGACTCTCTGGCGGCGTGCTGGGTCAATGGTCTGCTCTTCTGATTATGTCTCGGACGAATTTACAAGTTTTTCGGCCACTTGAACAAGGGTCTCCGGCCCGCCAAAGCCACCGGATTTCGTAATAAGTCGCATACCCTTGCGCCCGTCCATCAGGGTCGAGACCGGAAGCCCCGCCAGAACTTCGCCTTCGACTTGTAACAGACCGCAATCCAAAAGGCGCAGGATGGCAGCGGCGCTTTCCCCGCCGCAGGCCAGCAACGTTGCAGGTGCCGTCTGTGCGATCAATGCCGCAACACCTTGCGCAAACTGCGCGCCCGCATCTTGCGCAGAGCATTCTTCGATCCCTTGCGTCATCTGAAGAACGGTCAACGGGTCCGAGGCAGCCTGCATCGGTGGAACCTGCCCGTTCGGGGCCGGAATGGCTCGCAAATCCGCCAGCTGTGCAACGGTGATCGGATCGCGTGATCCAATCGCAAACAAGGCGGGCGCTGGCAATTGTGTGATCCGCTGCGCGGCAGCCTCGGGCATCAGATGCGCGGCGAATGCATCCGCCAACCCAGCGGCACCAACTATCAAAGTCCGCTCTGGGGCAGAGGCCACAATCGCCTCAAGATCACCCATATTCTCGGCGTCATACACCTCTTCCGGCGGCACGCCACATCGGGTCGCAACAGGTATGGGCTGCGCGACACCGGCCCCGCAAACCATGCCTTTCTTGACAAGTCTGTCCAACTGCGGAATGGCCGGAGAAACGCGCACCGCCGCAAATCCACCACGGAGCGCGGCGATGCTGGCCGCCACATGGCCTTTCAGCCGGCTGTCCACCTTTAGAAAGACATTCACCTCAGACCAAAGCTTTTCCACGCTCAGCATCTCAATGATGCCTTCAAGAACGTAAACCGCTGTAAGTTCAGTGTTTTCACGAGAATTAGTAGAGACCGCAACCACATCCGCGCCACATTCTAACGCTTTCGAAAAATGCGCAGAGCTTAGGGCGCAGACCACCTTTGCCCCCCGTCCGGCGAAGGCGACAGAACTATCAAGCGCTCCGGTCAGGTCATCGGCGATGACGATTGTTTTTGGATGCCGCACTGCAACTGGTTCCGGTTTTGATTTATGACTTAGAACTTGTTTTACAAATCTGAACTCACTATGCAACGGCAATTGGCAGATCAGGGTCACGCCAAGTGACATGCGCACAATCACTGGGCGTAAAGATCAGCGATGGCACAGCGTTCAGACAACCGTGGCGCTACACTCGGCGGATATTGTCTAAAATCAGTGCCAATGGGACAGTTTATGACGATTTGATATGAGAGGCATTCCAGCACATCGGAACCACCTTGGAATGAACCTATGTGTCAGGCTCGACCAATCCAAGATCAGCGCGAAAGAGGGAAATGCGACCTTTCAACTTGCCAGCATGAGCATGGCGAGCACGTCTGAACGGTGAACCACGCCCTCAATCTGAGTGCTGTTCAGCACCGGAAATACCCTGTGCGGGTATTCGAGGAACATTTCTGCGACATCAATCAGGTTTTCATGGGCCTCAACGCAGATCACTTCGCGGGTCATGTGATCAGCGACCTGACCGGACCATTCACGGTGGTAGCAGGCATGTAGCGCTGGCCGGAAACAGTCTTTTTGACTGAGCAGGCCCGCTAGTTGGCCTGTGTTGGATACGACCGGCGCGGCCGCGGCCTTGGCCTCGACAAGGATGGCCACCGCGCGGCGGATCGGCATGGAAGGGGTGAGCATTGGCACGTTCCGGCGAATAAGCTTGGAGATCGTCAGATTGGTCATTTGTGATCCCTTTCTGTCGCGACAGCCCGTCGCAACGGACAATCTGCGCATCGCGCCGTGACCACGCGCTCAGCCGCGCCGCAGCTTGTGCGGGCGGGGCCCCGTCCCAGCGCTGACCCAAGCCCCAGACCGATGGCTGCGATCAAGAAAAACACTATGCCAAGCAACACTTCCATACCGATCGCCCCCTTAGACCAGAAAGCCAGCCGTAGCCCGCGTATGACGGGTTTCGCCATCTGCGAAGACGAATACCGCCGCAAGGCCCATCGCCTGCGCCATTTCGGGGCCGAACTTGTCTCCGGCGGCAAAAAGCGCTGTCGCCCAACCGTCTGCCGTCATGGCATCCTCTGAAATGACACTGACCGACCGCAAACGCCCCTGCACCGGTGCGCCGCGGTTTGGGTCAATGATATGACCATAGGTCATGGCCCTAAGCATGTAGCTCTGCGCATTGATGCCGGACGTGGCGACGGCCATGCCCGAAGGCAGACGCAGGGCGGCAGGCGAAGGGCGATCTGCCGCCGCAGCCTCAATGGCAACGCGCCAATCCCGCCCCGAAGGATGGGTACCAAAGGCAACAAGCTCTCCACCTAGATCGAACAGGAAATCTTCAAAGCCAAGGGCGAGCAGTTTGCGCGACGCCTGATCCAAGGCCCAACCCTTTGCGATCCCGCACAGATCAAGCGTCAACGCACCGCTGGTTTTTCCGACGCCTTTCGGCCCAACAGTGATACCGCGCCAGTCCGGAGTATCGCCAGTTGTGATAGGGCCAAAGCCCCATCGTGCAACCAATGGACCGACGGTCGGATCAAAGAACCCCTCGCTTTGTTTTGCAATGTGAAGCGCTTTTCGCGTGACCAGTTTAAAGTCTTTGTCTTTCTGGAGGGCATCGTCGCGTGTCGCATTAAACTGGCTGATGAGACTATCCCCGCGATAGGGTGAGAACTGCCGGTCGATCTTTGAAAACAGCGCGTTGATCTCAGTTCCTACGGCTTCAAGGGTGCGCTCAGATGAGAGCCCCAAATCAGCCTCGGGCGATGCAACAAGTTGCCAACTGGTGCCAAAAGCCCGGCCCGAGATTATGTCCATGCCCGTAGCCTGCGCGACATGTGGCAGGATGGAGGCCCCCGCAATCAGCCCAAGCGCGTGGCGGCGTGTGATACCCTTAGTCATCGTCTCAGCCTCCGAAATCGTCATAGAAAATCTGCCCGCGCGGAACGCCGAGCTTGTCCAGCGTGGTCAAAACCGCCGAGATCATGACCGGCGGGCCACAGAGGTAGTATTCGCAGTCTTCCGGTGCCGGATGCCCCTCCATGCTGCGCCGTAACACATCGTGGACGAACCCAGTGGTCCCAAGCCACCGGTCACCCGGCGCCGGATCAGACAAAGCGGGTGTCCAGCTGAAGTTGCCATAATGCATGGCCAGATCTTGGAACTCTTCGGAATAGAACAGATCTGCGACCGACCGCGCACCGTAGAAGAACTGGATGGACCGGTGGGTACCGCGCCCCAGTTGCTGATGGATCATCGCCCGCAGCGGTGCCATTCCAACGCCGCCGCCGACAAAGACCATTTCCCGCTGCGTCGGTTGAACGTGGAATTCGCCATACGGGCCTGACAGGCGGATCGCGTCCCCGACTTTCAGCCCGAACATCCAAGAGGACACAAGGCCCGGCGGTAGGCTGTCTTCTTTGCCAGCAGGCGGTACAGCGAGGCGAATGTTGAAGACAGCCTTGCCTGCGTCTTCGGGCCGATTGGCCAATGAATACGCGCGGGTGACGGGTTTGGGCGAACTTGCTTTCAGACTGCGCCAACCGGCAATATCCCACGTCTCAGCGAAGGTAGGCTCGACGTCGAGTGTGGCAAAGTCCAACGTGTACGGCGGGGCAATCACCTGCATGAAATCTCCGGCAGAGAATTCGCCCCCGTGATCGGGCGGCAGATCGACAGTGATCTCTCGGATCAATGGTGCCAGCATTCGGGTGGCCACGACGGTTGCGGGAATAGCCTCGCCCGCGCCAATGAAATCGTCAGGAACCGTGACCACGCAATCCCCGCGTAGACGTGTCTGGCAGGCCAGCCTGATGTGGTCGCGCCGCTCGCGCGGGGAAAGGACGCCGCGCTCGGTCGCCTGCGGCTCGCCCGCGCCCTCGCCGGTGACGGTCACACGACATAGGCCGCATGTTCCCGAACCACCACAGGCGGCAGGGATACCGACCCCCGCATCGTGCAAGACACCAAGTAGGCGGTCGCCGCGTCGCGCCACCAAATTCAAAGTTTGGTTCACATTAACCAGCAGGTCCACGTCAGGGATCAGCATGCGCCGGAGCTTCACAAGAGCGATGCTCAGGCCCACCACAAGGGTCACAATCAGGGATGTGGCTAGAAATATCTCTGTCACTGTGCCGCCGCCATTTGTGCAAAGGCTGAAAAGCCCAGTGACATCAGCCCCGTCAGAATAAACGCCATACCCAACCCGCGCAGACCTGCGGGCAAATCAGCATAGGCAAGCCGCGCACGAATGGCCGCCAGCATAACGACGGCCAAGGCAAAGCCAGTGCCACTGCCCAACCCGAAGACCGCCGATTGCGCCAGCGTGTAATGCCGCTCGACCATAAAAAGGCTGCCCGCAAGAATTGCGCATTGCACGGTGAGCAAAGGAAGAAAGACACCAAAGGCTGCGTGGATCGCGGGGGCAAAACGGTCAAGCAACATTTCCAAGACCTGAACCACGGCAGCAATCACCCCGATGAACGCAATGAGAGCGAGATAAGACATATCGAGGTCGGGCAGTCCTGCCCAACTCCACGCACCGGGGGCCAGAAGCGCCGTGTAGATCAGATGATTGAGCGGCACGGTCAGCCCCATGACACCGATCATTGCAACACCAAGCCCGATGGCAGCCTCCAATTTCTTGGAAAGCGCAAGGAAGGTGCAGAGCCCCAGAAACAGGGTCAGAGGCATGTTATCCACGAAGGCCGAAAGCAGGAAAAGCTGCCATAAATCGCTCATCTGGTCACCTCCTGCCGCGGAGGTGGGGCATGCTCTTCGGGCTCGGACTGTTCAGTCAGGATAGTGCGCACAGCCCAGACCAGCAGACCAAGCAGGAAAAAGGCCGACGGTGCCAGCAGCATCAGACTAAGGGGCGTAAACCAGCCACCCGCATCTGCCAACGGCAGGACGGCAAACCCCAACAGCTCTCCTCTGCCTAGAAGTTCGCGCAAACTGCCGATGACGATCAGCACAAGCGAGTATCCCAGCCCGTTGCCAAAGGCG
>JAYZYX010000346.1:0-10409 GCA_036139795.1 Pseudomonadota bacterium
AAGTAATTCTACGCAGTCCCCCTGTGTAGATCTTAAGGGGCGCCGCTCTCTCCCCTTCATAGCGGCGCCCCTACTTTCATACCCCCCCACTACACATGCCGTTTCAGGAGATCCCTAATGAGTGATCGTATCTTCGGCATCTTCGGCGTTCTTCTTGCGATCGGTTACGCTATGGCGGCCTTCGCAATCGAAGAAAGTTTTCTGTCGGATGCTGTTGGCCCCAAAGCCTTTCCCCTGATCATCGCAACGATCCTTGGACTAAGCTCCTTGATCATCGCGGTTAAACCCGATCCAGAACCCCATTGGCCCCCCTTCGCCCGTCTGGCGGAAATCGCGGCGGCCGTGGTTGTTATGGTGCTTTATGCCCAGTTCCTGCCGGTGATCGGCTTTGTTATCGCCACCGCTCTGGCTGCGACCTATCTGGCGTGGCGTCTTGGATCGACGATCCTTGGCGCGCTGGCCACCGGTGTCGGCACCTCGGTTGGCATCTATGTCATTTTCCATCTGGTTCTGGGCCTGTCGCTGGCCCGTGGCCCGCTGGGTTTCTAAGGAGGATTACGTATGGAACTCCTGTCTTCGCTTGGTGACGGCTTTCTGATCGCCTTGACCTGGCAAAACCTGTTGCTGGCGCTTTTGGGCTGTTTTCTGGGCACCATCATGGGGGCGCTGCCCGGCCTTGGGCCGTCGAATGGCGTAGCTATCCTGATCCCGCTGGCCTTTACTCTTGGTCTTGGCGCAACCCCTGCGCTGATCCTGCTGACCAGCGTCTACTACGGTGCGATGTATGGTGGCCGTATCAGTTCGATCCTGCTGAACATTCCGGGCGACGAGCCTGCAATGATGACCTGTCTGGACGGCTATCCTATGGCCAAGAAGGGCATGGCCGGCGAGGCCCTGAGCCTGTCGGGTATCGCATCCTTCGTGGGCGCGTTCTTTGCCACTTGGGGTCTGATCCTGCTGGCACCGCAGTTGGTAAAAATCGCCCTTCTGTTCGGTCCTGCGGAATACTTTGCCCTGTTTGCTCTGGCGTTCATGACCCTTGGTGGTGTCAGCTCGACCAATCAGGCGAAATCGGCCTTTGCGGCTGCACTGGGTCTTGGTCTGGCGATGGTCGGTGTGGACACCCAAACCGGCGTGCCGCGCTTTACCTTTGGCGAAGTCCACCTCTACGACGGTCTGGATTTCCTTGTGGCCATCGTGGGTCTGTTCGCTCTGTCCGAAGTGTTCATCTTCCTTGAAGAGCGTCACGGCAACTCGAACGCCGAAGGTCGCCAACTGCAGATCGGCCGCCTGACGCCGCCGATGTCGATGATCAAGCAGTGTACCCCCACCATGCTGCGCACCTCTGTTCTGGGTTTCCTTGCGGGCGTTCTGCCCGGTGCGGGTGCCTCGCTGGGGTCGTTCATCAGTTATTCGATGGAAAAGCGTCTGGTGGACAAAGAGGGTACCTTTGGCAAAGGCGATCCGCGCGGTGTGGCTGCCCCCGAGGCTGGCAACAACGCGGCTGCGGGCGGCGCACTGGTGCCGATGCTGGCGCTGGGTGTTCCGGGTTCGGGCACCACGGCAGTTCTGCTGGCTGTTCTGCTGTCGCTGAACATCACCCCCGGTCCGCTGCTGTTCAGCCAGAACCCTGATGTGGTCTGGGGCCTGATCGCCGCGCTGTTCATTGCCAACTTTATGCTGCTGGCTCTGAACATCCCCATGGTGGGCCTCTTCACCCGCCTGCTGATGGTTCCCCCGCGCATCCTCATGCCGATTGTGGCTATGGTCAGCTTTGTGGGCATCTACGGCATCTCGGGCTCGTCCTTTGACCTGCTGGTGATGATCGGCTTCGGTGTCATGGGCTGGGTGCTGCGCAAGCTGGACGTGCCGCTGGTTCCGATCATTCTGGGTACGCTTCTGGGCAATGCCATGGAGGCCAACCTGCGCCGCGCGATCACTATCGACAACGGCAACTGGTTTACGCTCTTTGACAGCCCGCTGGCAATCGGTCTTTGGACTGTGGCGATTGTCGGCTTCATCCTGCCGATCATTTTCGGCCGCGTCGTGAAGGGCAAAATGCGCCAGCGCCGCGACGAAGAAGGCGCGATCTCGGACTGATCTGTCCTGATCTGACCACCACTCGGACAGCCCCCGACCGCAAGGCCGGGGGCTTTTCTGTTTGCGGGTTTATGTTGGGGTCGGCGCAGATTCTTTGAGGGTCATTTTCTGCACATGCGCGGTCACGCAGGGGCGAGCCAGTGCAACCTGTTGAAAAGACGCCTGTTCATCTGCAGCATTTCTGTTTCCGAGAATTTAGTTTCCGCGGAAAATGTTTGTTGACACAACAGTTCCGATTGTCCCATTCTGCCAGCCAAAAGGGGCAAGGTGTTTTTAATCGCGCCATGTGCCACGCAGACGGAAAGACTTTGATGACCAACACCACCGATATCCTGAAGGTCGAGATTGACGGCCCCGTAGCCACCCTGACCATGAACCGTCCGGGCAAGCGCAACGCAATGTGCGATGAGCTGCTGGAGCAGATCGATACCTTTTTCGCGGCGCCCCCCGAAGGCGTGCGGGTGGTGATCATGACCGGCACTGACGGGCATTATTGCTCGGGTCTGGATCTGTCCGAACACGTGGCCCGCGATGCCGAAGGCACTATGCGCCACAGCCGCAACTGGCATCGGGTGATGGACCAGATTCAGTTCTCGGGCCTGCCGGTGATCAGTGCGATGTTCGGTGCGGTGATTGGCGGCGGTCTGGAGATGGCAGCCAGCACCCATGTGCGCATCGCCGAACCCGGCACGATTTTCCAGCTGCCCGAAGGGATGCGCGGCATCTTCGTGGGTGGTGGCGCGACCGTGCGTATCGGGCGCATCATCGGCGCGGACCGCATGTGCGAGATGATGCTGACGGGCCGCAAGTACAACACCGAAGAGGGGCTGGCCCTTGGTCTGACCCATTACGCGGTGGGCGAAGGCGAGGCACTGCCGCTGGCACGCAAACTGGCCGCCAAGATCGCCAAAAACGCATCTCTATCGAATTATATGATGATTCAGGCGATCAGCCGGATCAACGATATGTCGAAGGCAGACGGTTTGTTTACCGAAAGCCTTTGCGCGGCGGTCAGCCAGACCAGCCGCGACGCGGAAGAGGGGCTGAAAGCCTTCCTCGAAAAACGCGCGCCCGAGTTCCGATAAGGGCTATATCAGATTTGTGCGCCACGGAGGATGGCGCACGAGACAAGATCGTTCATTCACAGAACAGGATTTTAGGGAGGACCTGAGAATGACCAAACTAACCCGCCGTACCATGATGGCGTCTATGGGTGCCGCACTGGCCACCCCCGCATTGCTGAGCCGCGCGAATGCCGCCGAGGTCACCCTGCGCCTTAGCCATTTTCTGCCCGGCGTTGCGCCCATCCAGACCAAATTCTTCGAGCCTTGGGCCGCAGAACTGAAAGAAGCGTCGAACGGCGCGATCGACGTACAGATTTTCCCCTCGCTGCAGCTGGGTGGTAAGCCGCCGCAGTTGGCCGACCAGACCCGTCAGGGCATCGTCGACATCGCGTGGACCCTGCCTGTTTACACGCCCGACCGTTTCCCCATCGCGGAAACCATGGCGCTGCCCTTCATGGTGACCAACGCCGAGAAGACCTCGATCGCGATGCACAAGCTGATGGACGAGTTCGCACAGGGTGAATACGACGGCATGAAGCCGCTGGCATTCCACACTCATGACGGCGGCAAGCTGCACACCCGCAACGCCCCTGTCACCAGCCAGGCCGACCTGCAAGGCCTGAAGCTGCGTGCGCCCAACCAGGCGACCGGCCAGATGCTGGCGGCTCTGGGTGCTGAGACCGTGTTCTTCCCCGTGACCGAGATGGTCGTGGGTCTGTCGAAC
Organism: Pseudomonadota bacterium; assembly: GCA_036139795.1. Lineage (GTDB taxonomy): Bacteria > Pseudomonadota > Alphaproteobacteria > Rhodobacterales > Rhodobacteraceae > Donghicola. Next base: position 3,889 of record JAYZYX010000346.1, read on the forward strand.
GGTGTGATCGACGGCTGCTGCTTGCCCTTCGAAGTGGTTCCCGCGTTCAAACTGCAAGAGCTGACCAAGTTCTCCTCGATGCCCGCACCGGGCGCGCGCGGCCTTTACGCCAACACCTTTGCTCTGGTCATGAACCAACGCAAATACGACGACATGTCGGATGATCTGAAGGCAGTGATCGATGCGCATTCGGGCATCGATCTGTCGGCACGTCTTGGCAAGCAGTTCGACGAATTCGAGGCCTTTGGCCGCTCGGTCGTTGAAAAGCAGGGCAACGAGATTGTCGAAATTCCCGCCGAAGAGATCGCCAAGTGGCAAGAGGTCTCGAAGCCTGTCGTCGCCGCATGGGTCGAGAAGCTGAACGGCATGGGCTTTGACGGTCAGGCGGTTGTCGACCGCGCCAACGAACTGCTGGACGCGGGTTAAGCGGAATGGCCGAACGGCTTGAAACAGAAGACTGGCAGGGGGTGAAAGGCCCCCTGTTCAGCATCCTGCGTCCCATCGCGGTGGCCTCGGCGGCCGCAGGGGGCGTGGTGATCTTTGCGGCGGCGGTGCTGGTCACCGCATCGGTCGTGATGCGAAACCTCGGGATCGGCGGCATCCGCGGCGACTTTGAATCGGTCGAGTTGGCGTGCGCTGCCTGTGCCTCTCTGTTCCTGCCCCTTTGCCAGTTGAACAAGGGCCACGTGATGGTGGACCTGTTTACCAACTGGTTGCCTGACGGGGCGCAGCGCCGTCTGGACGGGATCTGGACCTTTATCTTTGCCCTTGTCTGGGGCCTGCTGTGCTGGCGTCTGACCCATGGGCTTTCCGAAATTTACAGCTATGGAGACAAGACCATGCTGCTGCGCGTGCCGGTCTGGCTGGTTTACGTGCCCGCGGTCTTCGGCACTGGCCTCTCGGCCATCATCGCCTTCTTCATGAGCCTTCCGATGCTAAGCCGCATGTTTCGCGGTCTGGGGACTGTCTGATGGATCCGACGACTATTGCGACCATCATGGTCATTGTTCTGCTGCTGCTGATCTTTGTCCGCATGCCGATCGCGCTGGCGATGGGTGCTGTGGGCGCAGTTGGCTATGTGGTGCAGCTGAACCACTATGCTCTGCTGGCGTATTTCAACGTGGCCTGGGTCGACAAGTTCATGTCCTATGAACTGGCGATTGTGCCGCTGTTCATCCTGATGGGCCATCTGGCCACGCGGACCGGTATTTCGGGGGCCATTTTCTCGGCCTCGAACGCTTGGATCGGTCACAAACGGGGCGGTCTGGCGATGGCGGCTGTGGCGGGCTGTGCGATGTTCGGCTCGATCTCTGGCTCGTCGCTGGCGACGGCATCGACCATGGCCCGTGTGGCCCTGCCCGAGATGCGCAAGCACGGCTATTCCGGTGCGCTGTCATCCGGCTCACTGGCGGCTGGCGGTACACTGGGTATTCTGATCCCGCCGTCGGTGGTGCTGATCATTTACGCCCTGCTGACCGAACAGAACATCGTGAAACTGTTCCTAGCGGCGACGATCCCCGGTCTTATGGCTGTGGTCGGCTTTTTCATCGCGATTGCGGTCTACGTCCGCCTGCGCCCCGAAGAAGGCCCCACCCACGAGAAAGCGGATATGAAGACCCGCATCAAATCCCTGGCCGAGATCTGGCACGTCGTGGCGATCTTTGTCGTGGTGCTTGGCGGGATCTACGGCGGCTTTTTCACCCCTGCCGAGGGCGCCTCGGTCGGTGTGATCATGACGCTGGCTGTGGGTATCTTCAAAGGCGGCCTGACCATGGGCGATCTGATCGACTGCTTGATCGATACGGCAGGTTCGACCGCGATGATCTTTGCCATCGTCTTTGGTGCGGACATCTTCAACGTGGCGCTTGCCCTGAGCCAGATGCCTGCGGATGTGGCCAACTACTTCAGCAACGCGGATATCGCACCGATGACCGTTCTGCTGGGGATGGTGGTGTTCTACCTGATCATGGGCTGCGTCATGGACAGTCTGTCGATGATCCTGTTGACCGTGCCGGTGTTCTTCCCGACGGTGATGGCGCTGGACTTTGGCCTTATGCCGGAACAGCAGGCCATGTGGTTCGGGATTATCACGCTGGTCGTGGTCGAACTGGGGCTGATCACGCCGCCTGTGGGGATGAACCTCTTTGTGATTTCGGCGATGGCCAAGGACATCCCGACCAGCCAGATTTTCCGCGGCACCACGCCATTCATTCTGGCCGAGTTCTGCCGGATTGCGATCCTGATCAGCTTCCCCGCCCTCAGCTTCTGGCTGGTGGATGTGGTTGCGAACTAGGGGGCAAGGGCATGGCGCAGGCGATGAACAAGATTGAACAGGATGACCGTCCCTTGGACAACGGCTTGCGCCAGTTCATGGGCTACACCCTGAAACGGGCTTATCTGACGCTTCGCGCGGATATGATCCTGTCGATCGAACCTCTTGGCCTGCGCACGCGCACGTTCTCGGCCCTGTCTGTTGTGGCCGAGAACCCAGACATCACCCAAACCCAGCTGGCCTGTGCCTTGAACATCGAACGTTCGGGCGTGGTTGTGCTGGTTGACGAATTGCAGCGCGCCGGGCTGATCACCCGTAACAAGGTGCCGGGGGACCGCCGGTCCTATGCGCTGCGGGCCACCACCAAGGGCATGGCCACTTGGAAGGACGCCGAGGCGCGCGTTCTGGCCCATGAACGCCAGATGCTGGCGGGTCTGACGACCGAAGAACAAGAGAATTTGAAAGTACTGCTGCGCCGTATCGGCGCTGGCGCCTGATCCACGACAGGGCTTGGCCCTCTAGGGAGGCTAGAATGAAAGACCAAATCACGGGACTGGAACTGGTCCCGCACTCTGTCCGGCTTGACCGCCGCGATGGCTCTCTCGAAATGCGCTCGAATGTCGCCTGCGATCCGGTTGTCGCGCATACCGGCGTCTGGGTTCATCAGTGGGCCGAGGCCGCACCCCAGCGCACCGCAATTGCCGAACGGTCTGGCGAGGGCTGGCGTGAGGTCTCTTACGCCGCGCTGCTGGAACAGGTGCAGGCGATTGCCGCATCGCTGGCCGCCCGTGGTCTGGGGCAGGACACGCCCATCGTGGTTATGTCCGGAAACGGTGTGGATCACGCGCTGTTGTCGCTTGGGGCGCAATACGCAGGCGTACCCGTCGTGCCGCTGGCCGAACAGTATTCGCTGATCACCGAGGCCCATGCCCGTCTGGTCTATGTCCTGAACAAGGTCAAACCCGCGATGGCTTTCGTCGATGACGCGGGCCGTTATGCCGAGGCGCTAAAGCGCCCCGAGCTGGAAAACGTCGAGGTTGTCGCCAGCATCACCGAAGGCGCGCCCCGCGCTGTGACGCCCTTTGCCGAACTGCTGAAAGGGGATAGCGGCGTTGATCTGGCCGCCGTTCACGCCAAGGTCGGCCCCGATACGCTGGCGAAAATTCTGTTCACCTCTGGCTCGTCCTCGGACCCCAAGGGGGTTCTGACCACCCAAGGAATGATGTGCGCCAATCAGGCCCAGATGGCCGCCGTGATGCCCTTCCTGAAAGAGCGTCCCCCAAGCATCACCGACTGGCTGCCGTGGAACCACGTCTTTGGCGGCTCGCACAACAGCTATATGATGCTGGCCAATGGTGGCAGCCTTTACATCGACAATGGCAAGCCCACCAAGTCGGGGTTCAAGCATACGGTGCAGAACATCATCGACCGCCCCGGCACCCTGTCGTTCAACGTGCCCGTCGGCTTTGCCATGCTGGTCCATGAGATGGAGACCAACACCGCCCTGCGCGAAGCCTATTTCCGCGATCTGGACCTGATCTTCTACGCCGGTGCCTCGTTGCCGCAGGATGTCTGGACCCGTCTGGAGGAAATGGCGATGGAGGTCCGTGGTCGTCTGCCCTTGATGATCAGCAGTTGGGGCATGACCGAAACGGCGCCTGCCACGATCATGGTGCATGAGCCCATTGGCCGCTCGGGCGTGATCGGCGTGCCGCTTCCCGACACCACCGTCAAACTGATCCCCGATGACGAGATGCGCTGCGAATTGCGCGTCAAAGGCCCCAACGTGATGAAGGGCTATTGGGGCGATGAGGTGAAATCCAAAGAGGCCTTCGACGATGAGGGTTTCCTGATCACCGGTGATGCGGTGAAGTTCGTGAACACCGATGACGCCGAGCGGGGCCTGAGTTTTGATGGCCGCGTGTCCGAAGATTTCAAACTGCTGACCGGTACTTGGGTTCAGGCGGGTAAGTTGCGCCTTGAGGCTCTGGAAGGTCTGCGCGGTCTGGTGCAAGACGTGGTGATCTGTGGTCACGACCGCGACCAGATCGGTCTGTTCATCTTCCCGCGTCCCGATCATGTGCATGGGGACAACGCGTCCGAGGGTGCGGTGATCGATCCGATCCTGCAAGCCCAGTTGGAAGAGCGTCTGCGCGCTATGGCCTCTGCCGCGACGGGGTCCGCCAAGCGCATCAGCCGTGCGATCATTCTGGCCGAGCCGCCTTCGGTCAAGGATGCAGAGATCACGGATAAGGGCAGCCTGAATGTCCGCAAAATCATGACACGCCGCGCAGATTTGCTTGAGCGGCTTTACGACAACGAAGACCCGGCGCTGATCCGGGTGTGAGGTGACACTATGGTAGATTTCTCGAAAGTCCGCGCGATCGATTTCCACACCCATGCCGAGGAAAGCTGCGGCTGCCACGCTGATGACGGCTATGACGAGCTGCAAAGCACCATGGCCAAATACTTTGGCGCTCCGTGGAACCACCCGCCGACCATCCCCGAAACGGCAGCCCATTACCGTGAGATGAACATCGCGGCGGTGATCTTCCCCGTGGATGCCGAGCGAGAGACCGGCTATCGCCGCTACAGCAACTATGAGGTCGCCGAGGCCTGCGCGAAAGAGGATGACATCCTGATCCCCTTCGCCAGCATCGACCCCCACAAGGGCAAGCTTGGCGCTCGTGAGGCCCGCGATCTGGTGGCGAACTACGGGGTTCAGGGCTTCAAGTTCCACCCGACCATGCAGGGGTTCTACCCCAATGACCGCATGGCCTATGACCTGTATGAGGCGATTGCCGAGACGGGCAAACCCGCCTTGTTCCACACCGGCCAGACCGGTGTGGGGTCGGGGATGAAGGGCGGCAACGGCATGCGCCTGAAGTACTCCAACCCCATGTACATTGATGATCTGGCAGTGGATTTCCCCGATATGCCGATCATTCTGGCGCACCCGTCCTTCCCCTGGCAGGAAGAGGCGCTGTCGGTCGCGACCCACAAGCCCAACGTCTACATCGACCTGTCGGGTTGGTCGCCCAAGTACTTCCCCGAGATCCTGATCCGCTATTCGAACACCCTTCTGAAAAAGAAGATGCTGTTCGGGTCGGACTGGCCGATGATCGCGCCGGAGAAGTGGCTGGATGCCTTTGATAAGCAGAACTTCAAAGACGAAGTGCGCCCGCTGATCCTGAAAGAGAACGCCATGCGGCTGCTGGGGGTGACGGGCTGATGGTTCCGTTCAAAGCGCCCGTTGACGATATCCTCTTCAGCCTGCGCCATGTGGCCGATGCCGCGCGTCTGCCGGCCTATGATGACGAACTGACCGAAGGCATTGTCAGCCATTTTGCCAGTTTCGCCGAAGGGGTCATCGCCCCTTTGGATGAAAGTGGCGATGCGCAGGGGTGCCGTTTGGATAATGGCCGCGTGCGGATGCCCGACGGCTTTGGCGATGCGTTCGCGCAACTGGTCGAAGGCGGTTGGCAAGGGCTGACCGCGCCCGAAGAGTTCGGCGGTATGGCAGCGGACCACGTGACCGCCGCCTGCGTGTCAGAGATTTTCAGTGGCGCGAACCATTCGCTACAGATGGTCTGCAATCTGGTGCCGGGGGCGGTCTCGACCCTGATGCGCTTTGGCTCGGATGATCAGAAGGCCGCCTACGTCCCGCCGCTGGCCGAGGGGCGCTGGCTGGCGACCATGTGCCTGACCGAACCGGGCGCGGGCAGTGATCTGGGCCGTGTGCGCACCAAAGCGGTGAAAGACGGCGATCACTGGGCGATCACCGGCGAGAAGATATTTATCTCGGGCGGTGATCAGGACATGAGCGAGGGGATTTTCCACCTTGTTCTGGCCCGCACTGGCGCGATGGAAGACGGGGTAAAAGGGCTGTCGCTGTTCCTGTGCTTGTCCGAAAACGACGGCGTTCGCAATGACATTACCGTCACACGGATCGAAGAGAAGCTGGGTCTTCATGCCTCGCCCACCTGCCAGATGGCCTTTGATGGCGCACGCGCTGAATTGCTTGGCCAAGAGGGCAAGGGCCTGATGGCGATGTTCACCATGATGAACCACGCTCGCCTTGATGTGTCGTTGCAAGGGGTGGCCCATGCCTCGCGCGCCCATCAGATTGCCAGCACCTACGCGGCCGAGCGGACGCAGGGCCGTAAGAAAGACGGCTCGCCCGCCGTTCTTTCAGATCATGCGGATGTACGCCGGATGCTGGACACACAGCGGGGCTTGGCCCGTGGGG